>JANQDY010000034.1 GCA_028278625.1 Thermodesulfobacteriota bacterium | reverse complement strand
AAGCCGCGCTCTGGTCGTCCGGCGAAGTACGACAACGAGTTTCGAAACGCCGTTTTGGCTCTATTGGGGAAACCACCTCCAAAGGGATTGGCAACATGGGATGGACCTTCGCTTGCAAAAAAACTGGATGTTCCTGCCGACGCGGTTTGGAAAATCCTCAGGAATGAGGGCATCCATTTACAGCGCCAGCGCTCTTGGTGCATCAGCACCGACAAGCAATTTTCCACCAAGGCCGCCGACATCGTTGGCCTGTATTTAGATCCACCCTTTAATGCGATCGTTTTGTGCGTTGTTGAAAAACCAAGTATTCAGGCCCTCGAACGAAAAACGGGCTTTCTCATGACAGATAACGGCCGGATCGTAAAGGCCTACAAAAGCACTCATAAGCGTCACGGGACCCTGAACCTTTTTGCTGCGCTGGAGGTCTTCACGGGAAAAGTTGTTGGTAAAGTCACCGAAACCAAAAAGCGTGAAGATTTCCAGAGATTTATGAAAGAGGTTGTCGCTGAATATTCTGCTGATCAACAAATCCATGTCATCTTAGACAATTATTGTACTCACAAGAAGAACGAGGATTGGTTGGCGGCCCACGACAATGTGCATTTTCATTTTACACCTACATCTGCAAGTTGGTTGAACCAAGTGGAGATCTGGTTCGGAATATTCTCCCGGAAAGCACTCCGGGGGGCGTCGTTTGCAAGCCCAGCTGAGCTACGGCAGCGTATTGAGGATTTTATCGACCGCTACAATCCAGACTCCAAGCCATTCAAGTGGCGCAAACGAGAAGTTGCTGGATCGCAGCTTCGCGATAATATACGAAACTTACTCGATTAGACACTAGATTCTACTTTCATAATAAATGCAGCCCGTGGACTTTGGCTCAATTATAACATTGCATCACCTGGTACGCCTTGACAAACTCCATAAATATTGGCGGCCGAAAAGCCCTGTGAATATCTGGATCGAATGGATTTTCTGGTCGTGAATTGGCTGTCCGAAATTAGCCTTCAAATATGATGGGTTTCCATAAAGAACCCCAAAATATTGGTCACTCCCGAAACCTGCAATACGCCTTACGTTCAAAAGAAATCAGCGCAATTCCCGTGCGGCACGATTTTCGCCGCATCTGATAGCGGGTGTATGTGGCTAATATGCCAAATCATCTACTTTTTCATGTTTACAAGATATTGAATTGTAATATTTCCCCGGCCTATTTTTTTGCTTTTTCGCTTTTCCTGAAAGCTACCATCGGCGTGTCGCAGAGCTTATTCCCTTAAGTCGTTCGGCTTCGATAGATCGGCCCCGCCCAACAAGTCAAAAGCTATGGTGAGCAGTCGGGAGGGAATGTTGGGCTCCGGCCGGCAAGGCGGCAGACGGACCTGATTATGGACAAAGACCTGCCGGGTGAGTTCGTCAAAGGAATGGAAAACCGGCCAGTCGGAGTTCAGACGCCAAATGTATTCGCCTTTGCGGTAGCCTGAGCTTGAATGATCGGCAACGGCAAAACCGCAGACTTCGCAAACCAACAGTTCCGTGAGCCGATCCCTAACAAAATACTTTCTGTCCGGAGCATCGCATCGGTGGCACATCTTTCTTCCCTTTCTTATCTCAAAGCCGTGTTAGGCTGTCCAGTTCAATCTGCGCCTCTGCTCTAATTCCTTTGTCGCAAGCAATTCTTACAGATTCCGTCAACCCGAACTTCCACACTGTCGATCTGACCCGAAAAGGCCTTCCAGAGCCGGTTGGTATCGACATTCAGGCTTTCCGGAATCAGGAAGTCCATCTGCCCGCAGTTCGTACAGTAGAAATGCGGGTGCGGCTCATGATGATCGTTGCGGACCAATCAGCAAAAGGCGCTGAGCGGGACCATGACATGAACATCCACAAGGCCCTTGCCAATTTGCTGCAAGAAGTATTTTTGGGGCGCAATGATCACCATCACCGGGCCCGGCTCGGTGGCGTTGGCAATCTGTGTCGTCGTTAAACCCATAGAAACAATAAATTGAAGACCCTCTCAAAAGGCCGCCGTTGGGGGAGCTAGGACCTAGGGTCGTGGTGTGACCAAGGTCATCAGGCTTCTGAATTTCTGACCACATCAATTTCTTAAAGGCGCCCCAGAGCTGGACTGGCTTTTTTGCCGTATTCCCTTACGGTCTGGACGATCGCTTTCATGTTCTCTTCCTTGATGTCGGGCCAAAGGTCACAGCCGGGCCACACCGCGTCCACCTTGCCGTCAATGTTCACCTTCATGGCTTCGACGGCCTCTTCCACCGTGGTCTCCTCCTTACAGGGCAGTTCGAACACGTCGAAGTTGCCGAATACCAGCATATCGTCGCCGACCTTTTCGCGGGTTTCCAGCAGGTTGTTTTTGACGTCGAAACTCAGGGCATCGGCACCGCATTCGTTCATCATGTCCACGATCAGGTCGGTGGAACCGCAGATGTGGAGAATCTTGGGAGTATCTCCCCAGGCGTCGAGGATCTTTTTGACCCGCGGCTGAATCATCTTTTTCCAGGTTCTGGGGCTGATCAGGTCCGTACCGGTGGCCATTTCGCGCAGGGTCATATAATCACAGCCCGCGTCGATGTAGGCCCTGCTGACCTTGATGAGCATATCGGTGATTCGGTCAAGAGATTGTTCTACCAACTTTTTCTGCTTGAAGACCCCCTTGAGCAGCAGGTCCAGTTCCAGGAGCTGGCCCGCCATGGTAAACGGACCCAGAACCCAACTTCCTATGGCCAGATCGGGGGCCTCCTGCTTGGCGATCTTGATGGCCTCGCACACCATGGGAATGCGGCCGAGTTCGGTGATGTTGTCGGGGAACTCCAGCTCGTCCATGGTTTTCCAGATCTTTTCCGGAATCGTCGGATAGAGGATATCAATGGAATCCTCGTACAGGCTGATTTCGTTGCCCACGGCCTGGGATTCACAGGTCATGTCGTAGGGGACCACCACGGAGTCGAAGCCGTACATTTTACTGGTCATTACAGCGGACTTGGCCATTTTTTCGGCATCGGAATGCACCTGGGGGAATTTGTAACCCAGTTCGTTAATGGCGGGCATCAATACCATCCCCATTCCGCTAAAAAAGGGCATGGTGTCCACGGGTTTTTTTGCTATACAATTCAATACGCGTTCTTTACCGGTTAACTGTGACATGGATCTGACTCTCCTTTCTGATCTGTTAATCCTGAGTAATCACGGCCTGCTCAGGCAGGCCCCATAAGCTGGCCATAAGGGGCCCCATGCGCTCAGGCACGGATTACCCCCGTTGCGGATACTCGGCTGAACCCGACTTAGGCGGTAAAAGTCCCCAATGGATTTTACCGCACCCCAATTTATCCATTTTCGATGTGGGGGATTGATCCGAAGGATCGAAGTTGAGCCGAAACCGCTCAACAAACCACAGATGTGTCCTCCGAACCTGTCAGAACCCCGTCTTTTGTGTATTTCAGACACACCTCTCCTGCCGCCACTTTGCAATTCGTCGCTGAAATCATATCCGTTCAATGTCCGACACTTTCGGGGGAAAGAGTGTGACGGTTTTTTCTAGTGCCCGCAGCATCCGCATCCGCCGCATGCCGACTGGTCAGCAAGCCACTTGATCACCTCCCGGCTTTCGGCCGGGACGACCGCGACGATGCGGACAGTGATGCGGCCGTCGGCGGTCGACGCATGGGAAGCCATGGTGCAGCCCAGCGGGCCGAACTCCTCGTCGGTCGCGACACCGGAGGTGTCTATCGCTACCTCATCTCCGGTTCGCATCCCTATAAGTCGCTCCTCGAAAGGCGTCAGGCCCTGCCTGTCCAGCCCGACGATCCACTCCACCCGGCCGAGTTTCAGCGTCCCACTGCCGTCACACACATCAAGATCTACCTTGAACAGAGGTCCCACAGCATGTCTATTGGGGTCCATTTACCCCTCCTTGAGGACTAAATTCTGATTGTGCTGTTATACCGATTTCGTTTATGAAGCAGCGGTATTAATGCAATTGCATTCGCATTAGCATTTAACATACAATCGGAAATCAACCTGTGTCAAGCGCTTTGATGATATCATACGTTTTCCGCGGTTGGTTTACATGGATATTCCCCCTGCCTTTTAGGGGGTATGACTGACATCGAGATCAATACAAAGGGTACGCTCTAAAGAGGTTTATTCGAGTATGGACCTGGGGCCAGCATGGTTCGCTGGGAGGGATATATTTATCGAGGGTGGCCCTCTGTCGGCGTCTTGGGCGGCCTTTAAGCCTACGACCAGCCGTCTTGCGTTCAGTTTTCAGGTCCAGATCGCCACTACTGCCATAAGGAAGAATCCGGTGAGCATGTAAGCATATAGCCGGTAATCGCCACAACGATATATCATGACGGAATGTCTAAACTCATGCAATGTCCCCAGATAGAGAAATGTTCCCGCCGCCAGGCCCAGAAACAACGGCTCAAGAATCGGCATGCTGTGAATATGGGTTATTACTTCGCTACCAATCACAATACCGGATGGTACCATCAACGCGAAAAGGAGAAACAACAACCATGCCCAGATCATCGGAATGCTGCTTCGGCTCAGTTTAACCGCCAAAGCAAAACTGGCTGCCCATTTATGGGCGAGAATGGCCAAAAAGACAATGATCGCCATGGCCAGGTTGCCGGAAAGTCCCACCGTTGCTCCGGCCAGAAAAGCATGGATGGAGAATAGTACCAGGGCCAGATAGGCAAAACCATTGTGGTTTTCCGCTTTGATTTTGACACTCACATGTTCCAGTAGCAAAAGCAATAGAAAGGTCACAGCCGCCAGCAGGAAAGCATATGGATAGCTATACCCAAGCCGGTGAAAAGCATTGTCCGCATCGGGCAGCATATGAATCAGTCCGGCCCCGAAGAAAACCCCTGACGCCAGGGATTCGCCGCCAGGCAATTCCGGTGGTTTGCTGGTGGAGTATTTGCGATAGAAGGGAAAATAGGCAGCAATCAGCGAGACGATGAATATAATGGCTGCAGCAATGATTTTGAATGCGACCAGATTCGTCATGTCAACGGTCCTCACATCAGCAGTTCTGGCAATTCACCATTTTTCGGTTGAAAACCACGCTCGATATCCGGAATGAAATCATTGAAACAAAGCCGTTGCATTTTATACTTCGCTGCTCAAGCTAGAAGAAAGCGATATTCTATCAGTTGAAGTACCTGACACATCGATGAGACGAAGAGCTTACCGCGTCGCCATGCCACAGGCAGGACAAAGGCCGGAAAAAAAGACCTCGTGGCCTTCCACAATAAACCCCTCGGGTAATGCGTTATCCTCTTTCAGGGCGCAACCCGGAAGCTCAAAGGCGCGGTTGCAGGCACGGCAATGGAAATGGTGGTGATGGCCCTTTCCGCTTCGTTCATACAAGATTCCCTGTGATGGGTGATTGACCCGTTTCAGCCAGCCGTCATCCACCAGATTTTTCAGGTTCCGATAAACTGTTGCCTGGTTGAGAGATGTCACCAGTTCACGTCCCTTCTTGAGGATTTCATCCACTCTCAAGGGCCTGTCGTGTTTTCGAAAGACCAGCTCGATGGCCTTTTTCTGCGGTGTGTTTCGCTTCACTTTTCCAACTCACTTAACGGGCTCACCTTCATTAATAGATGAGAACCGCCGTTATTGCAAGTCATATTGCAATAAGCTTGACAGAGGGGCGCGCCGAACATATTATTGCGAACATATTTGCATTAATAATCACAATAAGGAGGACAATCATGAAAAAGAAACTGGCTGTTGTATGGACTCTACCGATCTTCTTTATTGTGGGTTCGTCGTTATTCTCGTCACTTGGGATGGCAGACGAAAGAAATCTCTCCGTTCTTTCAACGACTTTCCCCATTTATCAGATCGTGCGCAATGTGACCGAGGGACGAGACCGGATGAAGGTCGATATCATGCTGCCAAGTCAACTCGGTTGTCCACACGACTACACGCTGACACCCCAGGACATGAAGAAGCTTGCAAAGGCCGACATTCTTGTTATAAATGGGCTTGGTATGGAGGAATTTATTGGAGCCCCGGTGAAAAAAGCCAATCCGAACATAGAAGTTGTCGACAGCTCAGTAGGAATTAGGGACACGCTTGAGTCTTTCGGAGCGTGTGAACATGACCACGGACATGCCAAAACAGCTGATCATGAAAAGGTGCATGGTGATCGCCACCATGAGCACGGTCATCACCACCATCATCACGACGTCAATCCACACCTCTTTGTCAGCCCCCGCATGACGGCCAAACTTGCCATGAACATCGCGGCAGAACTATCCAAACTCGATCCGGATGGTGCGGCAACCTATTTTAAAAACGCCCGGGTCTATGCAGAAGCCATGAACAAGCTGGCCGAGGAAATGGCCGCCCTTGGCAATCGCCTTAAAAACAACCGCATCGCCCAGCCGCACGGCGTATTTGATTACCTGGCGCGGGACATGGGGCTTGAGATCGTTGCAGTTATGCTGCCCCATGGCCAGGCGCCCTCTGCTGCAGGAATGAGACATCTTGCCAAAACAATGAAAGAAAAGGGTGCTGGAGCGATCTTTACAGAACCGCAATACCCGGAAAAGATCGGCAAAACCCTGTCCAAGGAAACCGGTATTCCCACCGCCATGTTGGACCCGGTTGCCAGCGGTCCTGAAGATGCGCCGCTCACCTATTACGAAACGGTCATGCGTCAAAACATGAAAACCCTTGAATCGACCCTGGGGGTCCGGTAAACATGGCATTTATCCGCCGCTCCAACGGGGCTGCAGTGATGTTTGAAAACGTCACGGTAAGCCTTGGCGGCAATTCAATCCTCGACGGTGTATCGGCATGGGTTCCTGAGGGGAGTTGTACGGCCATCGTCGGACCCAATGGGGCTGGAAAGACAACGCTGTTGCTCGCCCTTTTGGGAGAAGTGTCGTATACCGGCGCCATCCGGATATCCGGCGCCGGGAAGGGCCGACACCTGTGCATCGGGTATGTACCGCAACGACTTCAGTTTGACCGGGGCATGCCCCTCACCGTGCTGGAGTTCATGGTCATGGGATGGCAGCGCGGCCCGCTTTTTTTCGGTGTGCGGCCCCGTCATCGCGAGCGCGCCATGGAACTCTTAAGATCCGTAAAGGTGGATACCCTGGAAAAACGAAAGATCGGCGCCCTCTCCGGCGGGGAGATACAACGCGTCTTGCTGGCGTTGGCCCTCGGACAGGAGCCGGACCTGCTGGTGCTGGACGAGCCGGCCTCCGGTATTGACTTTCAAGGTGAGCATGTCTTTTGTGAGCTGCTGGAAAACCTGCGCCGTGAACGCGGATTCACGCAACTGATGGTCAGCCACGACCTTCCCACGGTGACCCACCACGCCACCCACGTCATATGCCTCAATCGCAAGGTTGCGGCTCAAGGCCCTCCCCGGGAGGTGCTCACCGCCGAAACCCTCACCGCGATTTTCGGTCTGCACATGGGATTGGTGGACCGCCGTGCCTTGCCCGACGAAAGATCCGCCTGCTCATTGCCTTGCTGTTCAAAAGAGCCCGGCCATGCCTGAATTAAGCGTGTTTTATGCATTCATCCCCAAAGTACTCCCCTTCGAATCCATGCAGATGCGATTCATGCAGCAAGCCCTGTTGGGCCTCTTACTTCTGGCCCCCATGACGGCTTTGATGGGTGTTCATGTGGTCAACTTTCGCATGGCCTTCTTTGCCGACGCCATCAGTCACTCGGCGTTTACGGGTGTTGCATTCGGACTCATCATTGCGGTCAGCCCCCGCTGGACCATGCCCGCTTTTGGCCTGGTCGTGGGATTGGCCATTGTTGCCGGCCAACGCCGGAGCACTTTGCCCACCGACACGGTCATCGGCGTGTTCTTCTCGGGGGTCATCGCCTTTGGCCTGGCGGTTGTCAGCCGGGACAAGAATGTGGTCCGCGATATTCAACGGTTTCTATACGGCGACATCCTCACCATCAAAGAGGGTGATATTTGGGTCATGATTCTTCTTCTGGCGGTCCTGGTCTTTTTTCAGGTCTATGGGTACAATCGGATGTTCTATATCGGCCTTAACCCGGTCCTGGCCAAGGTGCACCGTGTGCGCGTGAGCATCTACCAGTATATTTATGCGGGGCTTTTGTCCCTGGTGGTCATTTTTTCGGTGTGGGCCGTTGGCGTACTGCTGGTGACGGCAATGCTGATCGTGCCGGCAGCCACGGCCCGAAACCTGGCCCGTTCAGCGGGAGGCATGGTTTGGTGGGCACTTCTGGTGAGTGTCACCTCGGCGGTCATGGGATTGCTGATCTCGGCCCAGGACTGGGCTCGCACCGCCACTGGCGCAACGGTGATATTGGTCGCCTTCTGCTGGTTCCTCATCAGTTCAGGGGTTCATCTTTTCCGCGGAGAACGACATGTTCCATAATCAGAGCACCATACCTGATCACCATGGCCCCAATGGCGCCGCTCCAAAAGGAAAAAAGATCGAATACCTTCCAGCCCTTTTTCTGATTGCGGCGGTTTTTTTCCTTCCCAAGGGCACCGATTCCGATTCTTTGGGAGCACTCGCCATTGTCTTTATCAGTATCGTGCTTGAGGCCATCCCGTTCATGTTGGTGGGATCACTGGTTGGCGGGGTTATCGAATCCTTCGTGAGCCGGGAGCGCCTGGCCGCAATCGTGCCCGGAAAGGGTTGGCTGACCGTGTGCATGGCAGCCGGGGCGGGGATCATCTTTCCCGTTTGCGAATGTGCCGTGGTGCCGGTTGTGCGACGGCTCATCGGCAAAGGCCTCCCCATCTCCGCGGCCATTGCATATCTTCTCGGCGGGCCGATAGTTAATCCCATTGTGGCCGCCTCAACTGCCCTCGCCTATGCTTTTGACTGGCGTATTGTTATTCTGCGAATGGCTCTGGGCTATGGCATCGCCGTTGTCATAGGGCTCATCATGGGGCGGATATTCCGGAGCGGCACTGCCATCAAAGAAAACAGCGTCGAAACCCATGGAGATGATCCTTCCTGTGGCTGTTGTGGCTCTCCATCGCCTGAAAGCCATGGGGCTGGGGGTTGCAGCCACACGGGGCTTGTATCCATTGTGGATCTGGATCATACAGTCGATTCCCAATGCGGATGCGGCACGTCTCACAGAGCGCCGTCAAACCGTCTGGGGGACAGGGTGGGGGCCGCATTCTGTCATGCCATGGACGACTTTTTGGCAGTGGGGCATTATCTCATCATTGGCGCTTTCATCGCCGCACTGGCACAGACCTATGTGGACCGTTCAAGCTTTTTGAACCTGGCCGGTGCACCGCTGTTGTCCGTGGTATTGATGATGGGGTTGGCGGTCTTACTCAACCTGTGTTCAGAGGCGGATGCTTTTATCGCGGCGTCTTTTCAGGGCCTGGTTTCTGTTCCGGCGCAATTGGCCTTTATGTTGACCGGCCCCATGTTCGATCTCAAGCTGTTGCTCATGTATCAGAGTGTTTTCAAGCGCAGGGCCATTGTTGTCCTGGCATTGCTCATTCTGGCGGCGGTTCTGGGGGTTGCGACGGTTCTCCAATTGTGGAACGGGGGGACCCGGTGAATTCGCGGCAAGTGAACTTCAGGGGATGGCTCCATCCGATTCTGTTCGCGGCCTGGTCCGGCTTTTTGGTCTATCTGCTGGCCAGCAATCGCTATGTGGCGTTCCTTCGGCCGGAATTCGGCTTGCTCCTGGCCGTGGCACTCATTATCGCCATGGGTTTCACGGCGACGGCCATGTCGCGTTGGAAAAGTGCGGAAATGGACGCTTCAGCTGTTTTGCGATTGCTGGTATTGCTGGTCCCGATTCTCTATTTTGTGGCCATGCCGGACAAAATGTTGGGGAATCAAACCTTTAAGAAACGGTTCATCGGCATCCAAACCGAGACCATGGGCCGGGAGACCCAATCCGGCCCATTATCCCGCGGTGCCAAAGACAATCCGGAACCCTTCCTGATTCCGGAAAAGGATGATGGCCCCACGAAAAAGCAGAAAGAGGATACGATCATAAGAATCTACCGCAATATGGATGCCTACAAAGGGAAACGGGTCATTGTCACCGGTATGATTCTGCGTGACGAACAGCTCAAATCACATTTGGGAGGCATTGACACCGCCGTATACCGCTTTTTGATCAACTGTTGTGCCGCTGATGCGCTCCCCTTGCCCATTGCACTGGATTTGAAGGACTCAAAGACATTTAACAAAGACCAATGGGTGCAGGTGGATGGCACTTTCGAGGTTCGGGAAATCAACGGCAAACCCGTGCCGGTGATTTCAAAGCCCCTGATAAAACCGATCAAGGAACCCGCCGTTCCTTACATGTTCTGACAGCAGGGGCGTCTGGATTCAAACAGAAATGGAAGACATCGGCTGTATACAGTGAGTTCATTGCTGCCTGAATCTTGGAAATGGGCTCATGAGACGACTAAAGCGGTTTGAGACATAATTTAGAGATGTGGCTTATACCTGAAATTACGGGATTTTCCAGAGACCCTAATGATATTTTTTTATCGATGGTGGCTAAATCCCCAAGATAGCCTTGATTTTCTCTATGTCCTTTTTCAGATTCACATTTTCAGCCCTGAGGGCTTCGTTTTCGATCACCTGCTTTTCATTCTTCGCCTTCAATTCCTTAACAGCTTCAACGAGAACCGCGGTCAGTTTGGCGTATGACACCGCTTTGTAGCCATCTTTGTCTTGAGATACCAACTCAGGCAGCACTTCTTCTACATCCTGAGCCACAAGGCCTATCTGTTTGCCTTCTTTAAGTCCGCAACCTGAATACTCATCCGTCTTCCATTCATAGCTAACACCTTGAAGATTTGATACCTTCTCCAAAGACGATTTCAATGGTCGAATGTTCTTTTTCCAGCGTCCATCGGAGGAAGTGGACGTTGCGATCGCCCTGAAATTCCCGTAGATGATGACATTATCATTCTCAAAATCGCCCCAGATAAGAGGGGTAGGAGTGTTGGAATTGTCAATGAAGAGCTGGTTTGATTTGTCCGTGGGACTGCAGTTTCCCGCATTAGTGCCCAAAAAAACATTTCCGCTACCGGACACGTTCGATTCCCCTGCATACATTCCGAAAAAGGAGTTCCAGGATCCGGTGGTATTGTAACGCCCGGCGGCCAATCCGAAAAAGGCGTTGGAGTATCCGGTGGTGTTATCGTGCCCGGCGTTTCGTCCGAAAAAGGAGTTGTAGGCTCCGTCGGTGTTTTTATTCCCGGCGCTTCGTCCGAAAAAGGAGTTGGAAATTCCGGTGGTGTTGGTACGCCCGGCGTCGCTTCCGAAAAAGGAGTTGGAGGTCCCGATGGTGTTATCATGCCCGGAATAGTATCCGAAAAAGGCGTTGGAGGATCCGGAGAGGACACCAATGGTAGTATTTTGATACCCGGAACCGTATCCAAAGAAAGAGTTGTTGTGACCTTGGGTGTTATTGTAGCCGGCACTTCGTCCAAAAAAGGAATTTTCGATTCCCGTAGTACTGGAACCGGCACCAAGGCCATAAAAGGTGTTTGTTGCACCTTCGGTCCCTTGCGTCCCCGCTATCCGATCATTCTCCAGGGATGCCTCAGTCTCAGGAAGTGCCTTTACGACGTTTATGGTCTCTGCCACATCTTCCATTCCAAAGGAATTTTCAGCAAATACCATAAGCGCCACCGATACCAGGGAAAACACAATTTTTGTTTTCATCTTTCCCTCCTTCTATCTCTATCTTTTGGCCGAATTGATGTTTCCCAAGAAGAGATAATACCATAGATGGACCCAATTGTCTGAACTGTCCCAAGAGGGCTACAAGCTCTGACCTTGATTTGATTGTCTGAAAGTAGTTTCTAAATGTGTTGGGTTCTCTCAAAAAATATTGGAATAACAATATCTTGTATTGCCACCCAATATTGGAAAAGCGTTGTTGTGGGCTTTGAGAACTGCTTCCTGAACCGATGGCGTAATCTCCAACGACGGAATTCCCCCGGAAGTATTGTTCTGTGGGATGGAAATTGCTGAACGGAAATACAATATTAGGAAGAATTCCGGCAGGCATTAAGCTCTTGAAGGCCACGGCGCACTATTTTTAACCTTTCGCCCCAATCAGGCGCTAGAGACCCAACGCTTCTTTAATTTTCTTGATCTCTTTCCTTAATTCATCATTTTCGGTCTTGAATTCTTTCACGGCGTTAACCAATGCCACATTCACCGGATGCATGTTAAAATCAAAATATCCGTCTTCGCCCTTGCTAACCGCTTCAGGTAACACATCCTGAACCTCCTGTGCTACAAATCCTATGTACTCTTCACTTGTGGGAAGTCCACGGGGATTCATCTCCTTATAAGAAAATGTAACGGGGCTCAGTGTCAAAATTTCGTCTAGGCCGCCCTTATACGCACCCGTGATGTCTTTCAGGCTTTCATCTGAGCTGTTGCTCCAACTGCCCCGCCAGGTTTGGCTGCGGACCCATTAACTTCCAATAGGGAACCGGGCGAAGTAGTTCCAATACCCACATTGCCCGCTGCATTGATATTCAATCGGGCCAAGTCCGCCGTGTCATCATAAATCTGAAACAGTCCGGCTCCACCGACATTGGCGGACAAAGTGCTTCCCACATAGTACTGTCGTCCCCCGTTCCACCGGCGCTGTCCAACAAAATGGCCGCCCCAGCGTATCTGATTTTTCGCGAATATGGACCTTTTCCAGTGGCGATACCGTTCCTATGCCGACGCTTCCTTCTGTTCCAGCGGGGAAAATCAGAAAGGCATTAGGGGTTGATATTGGCTGTGCTGAATCAGCATGGCCCCAAACGAAGGTATTGTCGGCATCCTCGCTCAGTTGCATCAAACGGCCGCCAGCCAAGGAACATTGCCCACCGGCGGTAGTGAAATGACCCATGGCGACGGACATCGTTCCGCTGGCGGTGGATGAAAAACCCATAGCGGTACAATCCTTTCCGATGGTTGCGCTGTCCTCCGTGATGCTGGCTGCCAATAGCTGGCAGGGAATAAAAGCAATTAGAAGACAAAAAGCTGAAAAAAATATTGACGCATGCCTGTTCATCTCTCACCTCCTTTTTTCTAATTCGGCGTTCTTCAACTTCATCAAGAGCAACATCGACAGTGATTTCCAAAACCCGTGCGACACCCCCTTGATGAGAAAAATGTTCAGACCAAAACCCGTCGTCTCATGGGAAGTAATCGAAAAAGATGTCATCGACGAAATCATTTTCAGAACAGATAAAACCAGAAATCGGTTGATGCTCGAATTGATGGCCCGAGGTGGAATGCGTATCGGTGAAGTCTTGAAGCTGTCCCCTGCTGATGTCCATGACCGAAAACTGATTCTTAGGGATCCAAAGATTGGAAGGGAACGAGAAGTCATTTTCATTCCCCAGAAGAGACGTTGATGGTTCTTGGGACACCAAAAGACGTGGCAATCTTCTTGCGACAGTTAGAAATGGGCTAGTTCCCTACGCACTCAGAGGGACTGCACGCCATGGCCGGACCGATCTGCTCCAGAATTTCTTCGCTGGTGTATGTGTTGATTTTAGGAGGTTCGTATTTGGAAACCTGCTTTTCCTCCTCATTGGTTCTTCCAGAAAACCGATGATTTGCCATTTTTCATCTGTTTTGAACTCCTTTAGGCCCTCGGATTTTCTTTGCGGCGCTTCCTTAATATGAAAACACTTGCAGCCAAAAAGGCTAACCCTGCGACGATCAGACCCGTATCGGTCATTGTAGGAATGGCCGCCTGAACCGTTGCTGAAACCGGACCGTAATAGGAACGAATGCCGGATGTGCCCACATCTACCAATTTGTAATAATATGTTTTTCCAGGTTCCACATTTTGATCATTAAACCGGTAGGTAGCGCCTTGGGTAGGGGAACCTTCCGCCGGGATGAGAGCATTGGTGATTTGTCTGTAGCCCGACGTTTCTACTGCACTGCGATGAATGTGAAAACCGGCACTGTCAATCTCAGAGACGGTTTCCCACGTAATCACCACACCATTCCCAGACGACGCCGCATCAAGGAAAACCAGTTCAACGAGTGTCGGCGTCTCCGGTAGCTCGACCGCAAAGGCGTCATTGCCAGAAGTATACGCCCGGACCGGAGATCCCCACGTGGCATTGCTGTTTCCCCCCACATACACGTTCCTGCTCCCGTCAACCGCTATGCCGTTGCCGTAGTCGACGCCACTTCCTCCGAGGAAGGTGTTCCAGGTAAGTGAGCCGTCACTGGCCAGTTTCGCCCCAAAGGCGTCATCACCAGAAGTATACGC
>JANQDY010000190.1 GCA_028278625.1 Thermodesulfobacteriota bacterium | reverse complement strand
AACGCGAAGCTTTATGCACTAAAGATGACGTATACACCTGCGGGTGGAAGTGCCTACACTTCTGACATGATCGAGGCCTGGGAGTGGTGCGTCACTCACCAGAATGATGATCCGGCCAACCCCATCATGATCATCAGCACCAGTTTTGGCAGTGGAAGTTTTTCCAGTCCGTGCGACAGCACTTCCGTGGCCATGACCGCTGCCGCTGCCAACGCCGTATCGGTGGGTATAACGCTTTTTGTTTCTTCCGGAAACGACGGATATTGCGATTCCATGGGATGGCCGGCGTGTATCTCCCATGTTGTTTCGGTGGGGGCCGTCTATGATGCCAGATTCACAACATCTTCAATCGGGTGGTGTGTATCGTCCAACTCTTGTGCCAGCAAAAGCTGGACAGCTTATTGTTCCACCAATTATTATTCTCCGCAACAGGCAATGGCGGACAGGGTCATTGTCTACTCCAACACTGCCTCTTTTTTGGGGCTGCTGGCCCCATCAAATTGGGCGACGACCACCCAATTGGGAGGGGGGTACCACGACACTGCCTACGGGTTCGGGGGAACGTCCGCCGCCTGTCCATATGCTGCCGGGGCCGCCGCATGTCTCCAAAGTGCCAGCAAATTCATCAATGGCAATTTTCTTTCGCCAAGTGATGTGGAATCAAAGCTCATAGACAGCGGAGACCCAATTACCGACGATAAAGTGGCCATTACGAAGCCGCGGGTGAATCTCGGGGCCGCCGTGGCGTTGATTGCCACCTGCCCGGAATGTCCCGCCGACGGCGTCATTACCAATGTCACTTATCCAGTGGGCGTATCCTGCGCCTGCTCCAATGCCGTCGCCATCACCATCGGTACGGGTGTCAACGTACCCAGCGGCGCCATGGTGACGTATACCGCACCGGTGGTGAATGTGGGTCCCGGTTTTCACGCGGAAAACGGGGCCACTGTCACGATTCAGCAACCATAGTACGGATTGGGACTGGTACCCGGAGAATTTTCACTCTCACCGATGTTTCAGATCCTCGATCGTCTACGCTGCCATCCGTTTTTGCTTTTTCAGAAGCGTGCCGGCAACGAAGAACCAGATGACGGTTATGAGCTGAAAGACCAGAAGTGTGCCGAATGCCGCCTGATAACCGGCCGGGTCATAACCCCCCGCCTCTGTAATGGGCCACCGGCCGATGATGGCGCCGATGCCCCATTGTGCGGCAAAGGCAGAGAGAAAGACCAGCAGGTTTAAAGCGGTATTTACACGGCCCGAAAGGGTCAGGGGAAAGCTTTGGGAAAGTGCCGCGTAGGGGAGGATGCCTGCGGTCCCGAAAAACCCGAAAAGGATCCACAGGAGCGTGGCCCCGGAACTAAAGTTGCCCAGGATGATTATCATGACCACCATGAAAAGGGCCATGCCCGCGGCCCCTACCGCCAGCGTCGATATGCCCACCCGGCTTAATCGTTCAGCGGCCGTTCCAATGACAATGAAGCCGACCACCATGGCCCCGGCCAGAAGGAGCAGTGTCGCGGCCACCACGGAACGTTCAAACCCGGCTACGTCCCTCAGCCAGGGGCCGGCCCAGAGACCGTGAACCGCCAGGAAGGTTCCCTGGCTCAGGGTGGCCCAAGGGGCAATGCGCCAGAAATGAAGACTCGTGACGATCTTTTTCATATCCCGCAGTTGGGCGGAGAAAGCTTCGTGCCCGGTGGATGTCCTGCGCTCGGGAACGATGAAAAATATGATGGCCGCAACCAGAAGGGTCAGTGCTGCTAACAGGGTGAAGACGCCGCGCCAGTCCGTTACGGAAAGGGCTGATTCCACGGGTGACGTGGCGGCCAGGGCTCCCAGCCCTCCCGCGGCCATTTGAAACCCGTTGATTCTGGGGAGTTGTTGCTTGGGAAACCAGATGACAAAGGCCTTGAAAGCAGCCATCAAGCAGGCCGAGACACCGAATCCGATCAAACCCCGGCCGATAACAAGGCCGGTTAAAGTGCCGGCTCTGGCGAAAACAAAAGCCCCCATGGCGGCTAAAATGAGCAGAGCCGCCTCGATCTTGCGTGGGCCGAACCGATCCAGCAGAATGCCTAAAGGGAGTTGGAAGGCAGCAAAGGTGATGAAATAGACGGCCGTGAGCAATCCCAGCCCTGAAGGGTCCACACCCAGGTCGGCGGCCAGATCCGGTGCCAGTACGGCATTGATGACCCGGTAGAGATAGGAGAGAAAATATCCCAGCGCAAACGGCAGAAATACCTGCAGCCGTTTGGCAAATGTTATGGGAGCACCGGTCCTTTTCAAAGAAAGCCGTCTACTTAACCAGAAGGACAGGGCATTGGGCCAGGATACTCACCTTATAGCTGATGGTTCCCCATCCCTGGCTTGGCTCTTCCAGATCGACCCTGTGGGATTTCATGATGATGAGATCCGTACCGTTTTCCTCGGCGAATCTCACGATTTCTCGTGTTCGGTTGCCGTAGCGCACCTGCGGTTCGATAGCCGTTTCCTTGGCATTTAAGTGATCAATGATGTCGCCCAAACCCTTGAAGGAACGTTCTTCAAGACTGCTGTAGAAATCTTCAAATTCCTCAAAGGTGGTGTTCTGAATCACCTCAATGACATGCAGAAGGGTGATTTTCCCTTTATCCAAGGCGCAAAGCCTGAGCGCGATTTCCAGGGCATGTTGGTCATTATCCAGAAAATCCGTGGGCACCAGAATGTTCTTAAACATATATGTGTACTCCTGATTTCAGAATGAAAAAACGCGATTCTTCATGGCTTTATCTCAAGTATGGACACAGCTTTCGAAGATGGTATTTGTCGATTTTTCGGTAGAGTGTCGCTCTTGAGATTTCAAGTTTCTTGGCGGTCAATGCGAGATTTCCCCGGGTGACGTTCAAGGCATTCAGCATCACATTCCTCTCAACGGTGGACAATGGGACCACTTGGTCCCCCGTGGAATGATCCGCTGCATGTTCGCTGTCTTTTGTCTCCTGCTCCGGTTGAGATTCTTCTTGCGGGGGTTGGGTTTTTTCCGTGATTTCCGACGGAAGGTTCGATATTTCAAGGCGGTCATTGTCCGACGTCACCATGGCCCGTTGTGTGACGTTCTCCAGCTCTCGAACGTTTCCGGGCCAGTCGTAGGCGATCAGAGCTTCCATGGCGCCATGATCAACGGATCGAATATCCTTTCGGGTCTCTTTCATGTATTTGTCCAGGAAGTGCCTTACCAGCACCGGGATATCATCCTTTCTGGTCCTCAAGGCGGGAAGGGTGATGGGGTAGACCATAAGGCGGTAATACAGGTCTTCCCTGAAATTGCCGGACTCGGTTTCCGCTTTAAGGTTTTTGTTGGTGGCGGAGATGATGCGTACATCCACGGTAATGCGTTTTCGACCCCCGACCCGCTCAAAGCTCCTGGTTTCCAGGAACCGAAGCAGTTTCACTTGAAGGCTGGGTGACATATCCCCCACTTCATCCAGGAAAAGGGTGCCGCCGTCGGCCACCTCTATTTTGCCGGCCTGAGATCGAACGGCGCCGGTGAAAGCCCCTTTTTCATAGCCAAAAAATTCACTCTCCTGCAGGTTTTCGGGGATCGCGCCGCAATTGACGGCTTCAAAGGGGCCGTCCTGGCGGGAACCCTGGTAATGTATGGCCCTGGCCACCAACTCCTTTCCCGTGCCGCTTTCTCCCTGAATGAACACATTGATGTTGTTATCGGCCACCTTGTCGATCTGGTCGAACACCTTTTCCATAACGGCGGTTTTACCGATGATGTTGTGATAGGAATAGGTGTGTCCCAGTTCTTTCTGCAGCTGGGTGATTTTTTTGGCCATGGTGTACTTCTCCACGGCCTTTCTGAGGGATGTCTCCAGCCTGCTTCGGTCGATCGGTTTTCTGATGTAGTCGTAGGCCCCAAGCCTCATGGATTGCACGGCCAGCTCCAGAGAGTCTTTGGCCGTCACCATGATGACGGGCATTTCTTTATCGATGCTCTGAATCCGTTTCAGGACTTCCATGCCGTCCATCTCCGGCATCATGATATCCAGGCAAATGGCCGTCGGTCCTTCATCCATGGCCTCAAGGCACTCTTTTCCGCTGGTGAATGCGCGGACCTCATAGCCGAATTTCTGAATCCATTTGGACATCAGGTTTCGTGCCGTTGGCTCATCATCCACCACGAATATCAGGGCGCTGACCGTCATTTCTGTGGTAAACCTCGTTTATGCGGTTTTCGGACTTCGGATCACACCGCAAAATCAACCTTTATTTTAAACATCTCCCTGGCGGGAAGATTCAGTATTTCAGTGACACCGGTTTCTTGTGAAATGGCCTCAAGTGCTTCTTCAATGAGGGCCATATCCTTGGCGATAAAGGTGAACCAGACATTATAGGAATGGTCCCTCAGGTAGTTGTGAGTGACGCCGGGATATGCGTTTACGGTTTTGACAAAGTGTTCCAGCTTTTCTTCCGGGACCCGGGCCGCACAGAGGGTGCTGACAAAATCGAGCTTGGATGAGTGAAAGTTGCCTCCGATCCGTCTGATGACCCCCTTTTCCTTAAGGCGTCTCACCGCCTCAAGAACTTCTTCCTCGGTCATTTGAAGTCTTTTCCCCAGGTCGCGGTAGGGCCTTTCGGAAATGGGGAAATCGGACTGGATTTCGTTCAGTATCTTTCTGTAGGTCGTGTCCATCTAGGAAGCTCCCGGTACATAGGCACAGAGAGGTTCTTCAGCCAGGTGGTCGCCCGTTGCCTCAAAGGCCCGGGCCCGGCAACCGCCGCAGAACCGGATATAACTGCACCTGCCGCACTTCCCCTTGTAGGCGGAAAAATCTCTTAAGGATTTGAAGATGCGAGAGTCCTTCCAGACCGACTGAAATGAGGCCGTTTTGAGGTCTCCGCAGGCCAGCTCCAGATAGCCGCACGGTTGCACGATGCCGGTGTTGGATATGAAGCAGAAGCTGGTTCCACCCAGGCATCCCCTGGTGACGCCGTCTAGACCGTAGGTTTCAAAACCGACCGTTTCCCCTTTCTTACGGGCTTCCTGCCGCAATATGCGGTAATAGTGCGGTGCACAGGTGGCTTTCAGGTGGAGGGGAACCCGATCCCGCATGCGGTAGAACCAGTGAAGCAATTTTTCATATTCCAGGGAATCGATCTCCTGGTTGACCATTCCCTTGGCCCGTCCCGTGGGCACCAGCAAAAAGATATGATGGGCCACGGCTCCCACGGAAACGGCAAGGTTTAGGATTTCGGAAAGTTCCTTCACGTTATGGCGGCTGACCGTGGTGTTGATCTGGAATTCAAGACCGTGTTGTCGCAGCAGCCGGATTCCTGCCATGGCGCTGTCAAACGCGCCGGGCACCTTTCTGAAAGCATCGTGCTTTTGGGCGGTAGCACCGTCAATGGAGATGCTGAGCCGTTTGATGCCCGAGGATTTCATTTGGGCGATGATTTCGGGTGTCAAAAGTGTTCCGTTGGTGGCCATGACCATCCGAAGCCCCATGCGGGTGCCTGCTTTGGCCAGATCAAATATGTCCTCCCGCAAAAGGGGTTCGCCGCCAGTGAGGATGACAATGGGATTACCCACCTCCCTGATCTGCCCAAGGATCTCATGACATTTTGCCGTCTCCAGCTCTCCGGGGTATGGCCCCCGCTCCGATCCGGCCCGGCAGTGCACGCAGTTAAGATTGCATTTCCGGGTGAGCTCCCAGGCCACCAGACGAAGCTGTGAGCCGGGACCGGGTCCTGGATGATGGGTGGCCGGATGATGGGGATGCTTCTCAGTTTTCATTTTTCAACAGTTGCGCTGCTTCTTTTGCAAAATACGTCAGGATCAGGTCCGCGCCCGCCCGCTTAATGGAGAGGAGCATCTCCATCATGGCCCGGTCACCGTCCAACCACCCTTTGGCTGCGGCGGCTTTCAGCATGGCATATTCACCACTCACATTATAGGCGGCCAGGGGAAGAAGGCTTATATCCCGGACTCCGGCAATGATGTCCAGGTAGGGGAGGGCCGGCTTGACCATGATCATGTCGGCCCCTTCCGCAATATCCAGTTCCGCTTCTTTGATGGCCTCGAGGGCGTTGGCCGGATCCATCTGGTAGCCGGTGCGGTCCCCAAACTGGGGAGCCGATTCGGCGGCGTCCCGAAAAGGGCCGTAGAATGCGGAAGCGTACTTGACGGCATAGGAAAGGATTCCCCGGTCCTGAAAGCCGGCGTCATCCAGGGCACGGCGAATGTGGCCGATGCGTCCGTCCATCATGTCCGAAGGGGCCACAAAGTCGGCACCGGCCCGGCAGTGGCTCACGGCTTGCCGGGCGAGCAGTTCAAGGGTTCTGTCATTGTCCACATTGCCGTCTAAGATGATGCCGCAGTGTCCGTGATCCGTGTATTCGCAAAGGCACACATCCGTCATGACCACCATATCCGGCAATTCTTCTTTGATGGCCTGAACGGCAATTTGCACAATGCCGTCATCGGCCCAGGACCGGCTCCCCGTGGCATCTTTTCCGTCGGGCAGACCGAAAAGGATCAGTGACGGGACACCCAAACGCCAGAGAGAACGGGCTTCTTTCACCAAGGTATCGGTTGAGAACTGGAACTGGCCCGGCATGGAGAGGATGGGATCCTGAATGTTCTTTCCGTGTTTGACGAACAGGGGTGCGATAAAATCCCGGCTGAAAAGGTGCGTTTCCCGCACCATCTTGCGAAGGGTGGCTGTTTTTCGCAGTCGTCTGGGTCGTATGATCATGAATAACGGGTCTCCTTAGGATATCTCTTCATCGGTCAGGTAGCATGCCGGCTCTTGGGCCCAGATATCACCGGTCACCGCTTCGGCTCTGACCCTGAAATTCCCGGCGCATACCCCAAGCCACCGGCAGGTGGCGCAGCGGCCTTTCACGTGCTTTTTCTTCTCTTTGAGCTTTGCCATCAAAGGATTGGACAGATCGCACCAAATCTCGCTGAAAGGGCGTTCCGAAACATTGCCGAAGCTGTAGTGGCGCCAGAACTGATCCGCATGCACTTCTCCGTCCCAATTGATACATCCGATGCCGACCCCGGAACTGTTCCCCTCGTTCATTTTGAGCAGTTGCAGGACGTTTTCGGCTCTCGGGCTCTTTTCTCTCAACATCCGGAGATACACGTAGGGACCGTCCGCATGGTTGTCCACCGTGAGGACCTCTTTCGGCTTACCCCGTTCATGAAGATCCCGGGTCCGATCCATAATGAGGTCTACGGCGGCCCTGGTCTGGGCATGATCCAGGTCTTCTTCCATCATGTTTGATCCCCGTCCGGCATAGACCAGATGGTAAAAACAGATTCGCGGAATTTCCATTTCCTCTATAAGATCAAAAATGCGGGGAATTTCAACGGCGTTCAATCGGTTGACGGTAAAGCGCAGGCCCACTTTTAAACCGACTTCCTGGCAATTCCGTATTCCCGCCATGGCGTCCTTGAAGGCGCCCTTTTTGCCTCGGAAACGGTCGTTAATTTCTTCCATTCCGTCAAGGCTCACGCCCACATAGGAGAGCCCCACCTCTTTCAACTCTCTGGCTTTTTGGGGCGTAATTAGGGTGCCGTTGGTGGAAATCACCGCCCGCATTCCCTTGCTGACGGCGTAATTGGCCAATTCCACCAGATCATGACGCATGAGCGGCTCGCCCCCTGAAAACAGAATTACCGGAGAACCGAAATCCGCCAGATCGTCGATCAGACGCAATCCCTCTTCATGGCTCAGTTCACCCTTTGCTTTCTCTTGGGCGGCTTTGGCATAACAATGGACGCATTTGAGATTACATGCCTTGGTGACATTCCACACCACCACCGGGCGTTTGTCGCTCGAAAACTGCAGCAGATGGCTGGGCAGGTCCTTTGAGCGCCTGCCATAGCGGAGCGCATCGGAGGGTTCCACCGTGCCGCAATACAATTTGGATATGCCAATCATTTAATTTAAATTCCAATGGGTTTCATTGTTGGGGCACCCCCCTGTGGTTGCCCTTTGTTGGGCCTCCACCAAACATTGGGCAGGCACAGGGGCCTGCCCCTACGATTGGGGCCGCCTTTTATGTCCGAACATACCAGAGAAGGCTTTGGAAACGCAAGTTTTTCATTCAGGTGTGATGGTTCTGACATACTGCTGCTTTCATTCTTCACCGATTACGTGCAGCTTCATAATGTTGGTTTTTCCCTGGTTGTAGAGGGGATGGCCGGCGACAATGACAATTCGG
Source organism: Thermodesulfobacteriota bacterium (assembly GCA_028278625.1). Next base: position 16,397 of record JANQDY010000190.1, on the reverse strand, counting down.
TCATGTTTTTTCACCAGCCGTTTTCTTCGTAGCTGATCCTCCATCTCCTTGATCATCACGTCCGAGTTATCCGGAAGGGGGAGCACCAGCGCTTTTACGCCCCAGTTGAGGGCCAAAGAGCGTTGTACGGTCTCGGTGGGTGCAAAAGCGATGATCGGTACGGATGGCCTGTACTTTGAAATGAGCCTGGCGGTGAAACCCGACCGGGAAAATGCGGCGATGGCTTTGAGTTCGAGGTTTCCGGCTGCCAGGCATGCGGCTTCCGAAATCGTATCTGAAAAGCTGGTGGTTTTGCGCGCAAAAGGCGAAGATGCAGGAAAATTCCGTTCCGTTACCCTGGCGATTCGCGCCATCATTTTGACCGCTTTAACGGGGTATTTTCCCACGGATGTCTCAGCACTGAGCATGATGGCGTCCGTACCGTCCAGAACGGCGTTGGCAACGTCGGATGCTTCCGCCCTTGTGGGGAGCGGGTGTTCCGTCATGGATTCCAGCATTTGGGTGGCTGTGATGACCATTTTTCGTTTCTGGTTGGCCAGGGAGATCATTTTTTTCTGGGCCATGGGGACCTGCTCGGGCGACAGTTCCACGCCCAGATCACCTCTTGCCACCATGATGCCTTCACAGACGTCCAAAATCTCATTCAATTTGTCGAGGGCCTCGGGTTTTTCGATTTTGGAGATCACGGGAATCGTGGCACCTTTTTTCTTGAGAAGGTGTTTCACGGCCAAAACATCCTTTGCACTCCGAACAAAAGAGGCTGCTACGAAATCGATCCCCAGACCGATCCCAAAATCGAGATCTTTTTTGTCTTTTTCAGTAACGGCTGAAATACCGGTGGTGACGCCCGGAAGGTTGATTCCCTTGTGCTCACCGATAACGCCCCCGCTGATCACCTCACAGATAACATCCGTTTTGTTTTTGGACTGGACCTTTAGCTCAATGAGCCCATCGTCCATGAGGATTTTGTCACCCGGCTGAACGTCTTTGGTGATCCCTTTGTAGGTGGTTGAAACGATGCCACGGCCCCCTTCCACGGACCGGGTGGTGATGATGATGCGATCCTTGTTTTGAACCTCCAGACGGCCCCCTTTGATCAATCCCGTTCGGATTTTAGGACCCTGAAGGTCGAGCATTATGGCAACAGGGCGGTTCAGTGCTTTTGAGAGGGATCGCACCGATTTTGCGACTTTCCCATGGGCTGCATGGGTGCCGTGAGAGAAATTGAGCCTGACAACATTCATTCCCGCCAAAATGAGCTCTTTCAGCACTTTCCGTGAGCTGGAAGCCGGTCCGATGGTGCAGACAATTTTGGTTCTGGGAGGGTTCATCTGGTTTCTCCTTCCGGGAGCGAAGAGCGGATTGATTGTCTTCTAAGGGTGCACTACCGTTGGGAGTCAAATTATCCACCGTTCACATACAGGTCAAGGATAAACAGATGGTTTACGGCTTTTTGATTTTTTTCTTGATGCATGCTTCATGATGATCTAAGCTTTGATCCAATTAATTTTCATTTCCAAAATTAAGTTTCACGGAGGGTGACTATGGAAAAGCGGACGAAATGGATTTTCTATATTCTAATGTTGCTTAGTGTTTTTGCCGTTACGTTGCTGGCGATATCACCCGTCTCTGCGGACAGCCTTTCCGAGGCCATTTCAAAGGGGATAGAAGACGGCAAAATTGTCAAAGACGCGGAGCCGGGTTTCCTGGGGATTCCAGGTGCTCCAAAAGTCAATTTCATACTCGGATTTCTATGGGCCATCTGGGTCGGCTGGATCTTTTCCACGGTGGGTGCCTTTGGGGGGATTATGGCCGGCGTAGGGCACATCACCATATTCGGGTTGGGAGATTATGCCAAGGGCTTTGGAAAAGGGTACCCCATGAACAAGCTGGTGACCGATTCCATCCGTGTGTCCAATCAATGGCTGGTGGGTTTGAGCGGCCTGATTTCAAGTACCAACTACTATCGAATGGGACGGCTGGTGGCCCCCTTGGGAATGTGCCTGGCCATTGGTGGTGTGGGAGGTTCCTGGCTCATCCCAGATCTGACGGCGGGAAAGATCAGTCTCAAGGCATACCTCGGCTACTTCGGGATTGCGGTGCTGGCCCTGGGTATCATTCTGTTCCGTGAAACCACAAAAGCAGGTCAGGCCAAGCGGAAAAAGGCCAAAGAAGCGGCAGCCGCTTTTGAGAAAGAGGCCAAGCAAACAGGCGGTGACAGGAAGCAGGGCGTCAAGGTGCTGGAGGGTAGCTGGCCCATGATGTTTGTGGCTCTCGGTGTGGTGGTGGCCAGCGCCCTTTGGGCGAACCTTGCGGGCGGCGCCAAATGGGTGGCGTACATTCTGGCATTGATTGGCTGGGTATTGACATTTTTCGTGGGAACCATCCGGTTTACCTTCTATGGGGTTGAATTCAAATTCAAGGCCTTTATCCCCATGCTGGGCGGTATTTTTATCGCGGCGCTGGCGTCATTTTTAGGCGTTGGCGGCGGGTTTCTGTATGTTCCCTTTCTCACCTCTGTGGCGGGTCTTCCCATGTTCTTGGTGGCCGGGACCAGCGGCCTGGTGGTTCTGGTTGGCATGGTTGTCTCCATTTTCAGTTACATGGTGGGGAAAGGGGTCCCCGTTCAATGGGGTTTCATCGGTGCCGAACTGGTGGGCATTTTCATCGGCAGCATGATCGGACCCCGCACTTCCAAGTACATTCCCGATATCTGGTTAAAACGGCTCTTTGTGTTGCTCGCCTTTTACGTGGGCATCCGCTATATCACGAAAGGCTTCTTGGGCTACAGTATTGTCCCGCCATTCTGATTGTCCGGCCTTTTAGGACCGGCGCCGGCTTCCAGAAGGCCGGCGCCAACCCGATTATCCGCCCGACAGGCGAACCTCTGAATGGACATGATTTCCGGTCTCATAAGCGGTATCGATCAGATCCTCATCACCCCCTATCGATGGCCCGGAAACCCCATGGGGGGATGGTGGCTGGGAGCATTCCTCTTGGCCTTGTGGGCCGTACTTGTGGGGAGGGGAACTCTGGCCCTGGTGATGCGTTTGAATCTGCGGCACGTGAGGGAGGGCTTTGACGAAACCGCTCTGCGCCATGAGCAGTCCATGAATGCTTTAAAGGCCGGGGACAAGGTCGCATACAAGGCCATCAACAAACTGGCCAACGAGGCTTACGGTAAGACCTTCTTTCTTCAGGTGGCAATGGCGACGGCCTCTTTGTGGCCGATCCCTTTGGCCCTGGGATGGCTGCAATTGCGCTTTTCGGAGGTCAGGTTCCCCCTTCCGTTTCACCTTCCCTATGTTGGCGACAGCGTGGGGTATGTCTTTGTCTTTATTCCTCTATACGTCCTGGTGCGAATTCTGGTTGGAAAGCTCATAAACACCCTTTTCCACCAACCGAAACAGACTCGGAAGGGGCAAAAAAGATGAAAAAATCATTGGGACCCAAAATTCAAAGGAGTCTATATGGAGGCTAAAAAGGAAAGAATCGCCCTGTTCATCGATGCGGACAATGCGCCGGCAAAAAAGATCGACATGATTGTGTCGGAACTGGCCAAATACGGGGTAGTGAGTATCCGAAAAGCGTACGGTAACTGGAAAAAAGCGTCCATTAAAGGGTGGGAAGACGTGTTGCACGAATACTCGATTCAGCCGGTTCAGCAGTTTGACATCGTAAAAGGGAAGAATGCCACCGATATGGCCATGACCATCGACATTATGGATATCCTCTACACGAAGCATATCGACGCCTTTTGTATTGTGTCTTCGGACTGTGATTTTACACCCCTGGTGTTGCGGGTCCTTTCAGAAGGGAAATCGGTTATCGGTTTCGGCGAGCGAAAGGCGCCGTCGCCTTTTGTCAACGCGTGTTCCCGCTTCCTCTATCTGGATGACCCTGCCAAACCGGAGTATAACGGTTCGCAGGGGGTCAAGCAGATGGGAAAGGCCCTGAAGTCGGATACAAAACTGATGAATCTTTTGAGAAACGCCATCGATTCGGAACAGGATGATGATGGGTGGGCTTACCTGGGTCGGATCGGTTCCCATATTTCAAACCAGGCATCCTTTGATTCCAGAAATTACGGGTACAAGAAACTGGGTGATCTGATAAGGGCCATCGATATCTTTGAAACCAAACTCGTGGGGGGAGATCAGTTGTATGTTCGGGACCGGCGGAGGACAAAAACGGCTGCCAAGATCGAATGATCGGAATGAGACCCATGAGATGGCTGAAAGTCCTTTTCCCTTTCGGGGCGGTCAAAGAAGGAATTTCCCTGGCGCTTCAAACCTTTGATCAGACCCTACAAAACGGCGGTTACAAATCTCTTCTGATGGTTCTTCTGGGGCTCTTTGTTTTCTGGCATCTCTACGTACCCCTTCACGAGCTGCTCCATGTGGCCGGCTGTTTGTTGGCCGGAGGAGAAGTGACGTCCCTTGCCCTGAAACCTCAATATGGCGGATCGATCTTAAACAAGGTCTTTCCATTCATTGTTCCTGAATCGGAATATGCCGGCCGCCTGACAGGATTTTCAACACCCACGCCATGGGCTCTTGCGCTGGTTGATTTTTTCCCCTATATCATCAGTCTGCCCGGGATTACGCTTGTGGGGTACTGCCGAAGAAAAAAGGCTCCCTTTCTCTTGGGGGCGGGCTTTATCCTGACCTTTGTCCCTTTCATGTCCGTGCCGGGCGACTACTATGAAGCGGTTTCCCTGGTGACCGCGCGGGTGGCCGAAGTGCTCGATCCCCGCATTATCCGTGGAGAACTGGTGAGCGATGATGTATTTCGATCCATTCGGGAATTAGGTGATGCCGGAAAGCTGGACTGGACCATCGGAACCCTGATCTTTATCGGCGTGGTCCTGGCAGCATACCTGGCTTTTATGACCTTGGCGCTGCAGGTGTGGATATCCAGGCGTTTCACTCTAGAAACGGAGTCTCAAACAGATGTCAAAAAAAAGAGAAAATGATTTCAACCAAAAACATGACAACGGGTTCCCATTACCCGATTATCACCTTCACACCCTTTTGTGCAACCATGCCAACGGCGAGGTAGCCGATTATCGAAACGCGGCCAAGGCAAAGGGCATCCCTGAAATCTGCTTCGCGGATCACGCCCCGAACCCCGATGGATACGATCCCCAACACCGCATGCGCATGGATGAATTCAGCGTCTATCAGGAAATGGTTGGTGGGCAAATGGATGACCGGGTCCCGATTGTTCTATTCGGTTTGGAAGCGGACTACTATGACGGCTGCGAAATTTTCCTGGAACAGTGGCTTGATGATCAGCACCCGGACCTGGTGCTCGGTTCAGTGCATTACATTGCCACGTGGGGATTCGACAACCCGTCGGCCAAACAGATTTGGAAGTCGGTAAATATTACCGATACCTGGCGCTATTATTTCAGTTTGGTGGAAAAGTTGGTGGCCACAGGACTCTTCGATGTGCTCGGTCATTTGGATTTGCCCAAGAAATTCGGACACCGGCCGCCTGAAAATGAGATAAGGGAAATGGTACAGCCCCTGTTGGATAAGGTGGCCAAGAGCGGAATGGGCATGGAACTGAATACATCGGGCCTTCGAAAGCCGGTAAAGGAGATCTACCCTTCCCCATTGATCATTTCCCTGGCCCGGGAAAGGGATATCCCCATTTGTTTCGGATCCGACGCCCACAGACCAGAGGATGTGGGCAAGGATTTCAGTAAAGCGCTTCAATTGGCCAAGGAGGCGGGTTATAAAGAATATTTCAGAATCAGGAATCGAAAAAAATATCTTGTGCCCCTTCCGGAAACATTTTAATTTAATTAATTACCATGGACTTGCAGGTTTCGTTGAACCGTGTGTTTCCTTTTGAACGGACAATGCGCGTTTTGTTGGCAAGGGTGCCGTGGGTCAATAACAAACTGTCAATTTTTGATGATGAGGGAGGATCAACCGTGGATCGAAAGATGTTTTGGAAGGGACTGTTGTTGCTGGGCCTGATGGGTTTGGTGTTTGCGGGAATACAGGTGACCGTGGCGGCCGCCGATGCCGCCAAAGGGGAGGCAGTTGCGGCCCCTTCAAATGATGAAGGTGGAAATAAACTCAATGTGATTTTGTTGAACAACAAGGGTTATAAGAAGAAAAGAAAGGGACCGGTGAGATTTACCCACAAGAAACACGTTTACGACTACAATTGTCGCTGCTGGAACTGCCATCACGATTACGTAAACGAAAGGGATGTATGGGTACCTTGGGGAGAGACAAAAAGATGCGATCAATGCCACGATCCCCAAAAAAAGGAACCCAACGAAATCATGCTTCAAAAGGCATATCATTACCAGTGCAAGGGGTGTCACAAGGATCTTGCGAAAAAAGTGATGCCAACGGGGGCCTATAAAAAATGCGCGGGCTGCCATTTGAAGAAGGAAGGCGCAGAGTGAATCCTGATGGAGGATTTGGGTTCATGATATGAAAGGGGTTCCCTGGTGAAATATCGAGAAGCAAGACAGGGAAGGGTTTTTGTGATTCGCCTTGAAGACGGAGAAGTGGTTCACGAAGCACTGGAAACCTTTGCCCGTCTGGAGGGTATTGAGGCCGGTGCCGTCATCATCCTCGGGGGAGCTGACGCCGGCAGCAATCTGGTGGTGGGGCCGGAACTGAAACACCAAAGACCCGTTATACCCATGAGCCATACCCTGAGTGATGTTCATGAAATCACCGGGACGGGGACGATTTTTCCCGATGGGGAAGGAAATCCCGTGCTTCATCTCCATATGGCCTGTGGCAGAGATGGTGAGACCAAAACCGGTTGTATCCGTCAGGGCATCACCGTTTGGCAGGTGATGGAAGTTGTTCTGTTCGAGCTTCTGGAAGCAGGCGCCAAACGGGTTCCAGACGCCGATCTCGGGTTTTTGGTGCTTAAACCTTGAGACCGGGAGAAATGGCATGAAAGGGGTTCTCTTCGATTTTGACGGTACGCTTACAAAACCCGGTCTCATTGATTTTCCGGCGATCAAAAGGGAAATTGGATGCCCGCAGGATACGGCCATCCTGGAGTTTATCGGGCAGCAGCCCCCAAAGGAGCGGGCACCTCTAAACCGGGTACTCGAAAAACACGAAGAGAATGCGGCACGTCTTTCCGTGCCCAACAAAGGGGCTCTGGCCTGTCTTTCCATCCTGATGGCAAACCGGATTCCCATCGGCATCCTTACCCGCAACAGTCTTAATTCGGTGGTTTCGGCCCTTGAAAAATTCGAGGGCATCGGTTGCCGCGAATTCGATGCGGTGATCACCCGTGAGGGGGTTTCCCCCAAACCGTCCCCCGATGGGGTCCACAAGGCGGCGGAACGTATGGGATGTCTCGCCGAAGAGGTGATTCTGGTGGGGGATTTCAGATTTGACGTGATTGCCGGAAAGCGGGCCGGCGCCATGACAATCCTGCTCACCAACGGAGAAAGATCCACCCTGCTGCCCGGAGATCCCGAACCGGACCATGTGTGCCGGCATCTTGCCGAGGTGGTGGACATAATATTGGATAAGATTACTTTGCTTTCACCAGGAGAATTTGAGCGGGAAAAATAGTGCTTCTGGGGGTAAGTCGGTTTAGCCGAAAGTGGTTTTGTGTCCTTTTCCCTAGTCGGAATCAACTCTCTTCAGATGGGCGCGTGCGGCTGTGAGGATTGCTTTGCGGGTGAAGCCTTCACCGAATGTGTCGTCTTCTAGGTCTTTTCGGCTTTCAAGAAGTGAAATGACATTGGCGTATTCTCTTGCGGCATCCGTTTTCCGGGCAGATTCTCTGTAAATATCCGCCAGGTGAAGTCTTGCCAGAGCGTTCTCAGGTTGCAGGTAGATGGCCTTTTTGAGGCAAAGGCCCGATTGATGAAGGTTTCCCGTATTGCGATAAATCATGGCCAGTAGGAGATACGCTTCGGTCTGGAGAGGATCCTGTTGAGTGATGTGGTCAAGCAACGCTGCGGACTCCAGAATTTCTCCGTTGTCAGCAAGTTCCCGTGCGAGCGCCAACCGTTTGTCAAGAGATTCGGCAGTGCCTGATGGTCTATCCCTTGTATCGGGAGATGCGAGTTCTTTCACGCCAGCGGACATGGGGGTATTGAAAGAGACTCCGTCTCCGGATCCTGTTTTTTTCATGGAAGTGGTGTTCTTCCCTGATAAGGTCGGTCCATTTGGTGTTAGGTTCTGTTGTGGTCTGATAAAGCCTGTTTTCTCGTGGGCGGGGCGTTTTCTGCTGGTTTTTGCCGGAGGTGTGGCTTTTAATGCCTTTGAAACTGCGGAAACGTCCTTTTGGTAGATAAATGCATTATCCAACTGGATCGGAATGAAATCGTTGTTTAAATACTTCAGGGTTTCCGAGAACCCTGCAAAAAGAAAGCCGCCGTCGGCCATTACCTGGTAAAAACGCTTCAAAAGTCTACGGCTGTGATCATTTGTGAAGTAGATGATGACATTCCTGCAAAATATAATATCCCACTTGGGCACGCCACCCCGTGGAAAAGGCTCTTCAGCCAGGTTGAGGTATTTGAAATCAACCATGGTCCTGATTCTTTCACTCAGAACATACCGTTTTTTCTCTTCTGTGAAATAGCGATCCACAAAACGCGGGGCAAGATTCCGGATGGCCTTTTTCGAATAGATGCCTTTCTTTGCCTTTTGGAGTGCCTTCCGGCTGATGTCTGTTGCTATGATATGAAAGGTTTCCTTCGGGTTTCTTGGACAGATCTCCCAGAGGAGCATGGCAATGGAATAGGCCTCTTCACCGTTAGCACACCCTGCGCTCCAGATGTTGATCCTACCGCGATCCGCTTTTCGCTTTTTCAAGAGTTCAGGGAGACAGAAATTCTTGAGTGCATCAAATTGGGCTTTCTGACGAAAAAAGGAACTCTCCTGAATTGTCAGAATGTCCATCAGTCTTCCAAACTCACCCTCCGCCTCACCGGATGTGCGAATCACAGTGTAGTAGTCTTCGATGTTGTCGAGACCCAGAATTTTACAGCGTCCGTTGATGATCTGGCCAAGTTGCTTGCGTCTCTGTTCATCAAAACCGATGCCGGTCTTTTCGGTAATGTGCAGACCCAACAGAACGAGGGGGTTATGTTTTGGTAAAAGAGGGGACATTTCTAATCCCGTCCTCAAAAACCGTTTTTGGCGAATCGGGCTATTGCCGAGGCGATTTGTTCGAGGGGTAAAATGCGGTCCGCAAGGCCTAAGGCAATGACCGACCTGGGCATACCGAAAACAACGCTACTGGCTTGGTCCTGAACGATGCTTCTGCCTCCCGCTTTTTTGAGTGTGGCCATCCCTTCTGAGCCGTCATTTCCCATGCCAGTCAGAATAACCCCCAAAGCCTTAGAGCCATAGGTTTCCGCTACGGATTTCAATAACATGTTTCCGGAAGGTCTATGACCACCGATGGGGGGGGTATCCAACAAGTCGATATGGCGGTTTCCACCGATTGTCAGATGCACCCTGTCCGGTGCCAGCAGGGCCTCTCCCGGGACAATAGGTGAATCCTGTTTCGCTACACGAACCCGTATGTGATTCTGCTGATCCAGCCATTCTGCCAGGCCGTCGATGAAACCCGGGCTCATGTGTTGAACGATCAGAATGGGTGCGGGAAAATCGCGGGGCAGACCACCGATTACTTGAGATAGGGCATTGGGTCCGCCAGTGGAAGATACGATGGCGATAACCCGACCATGCTCCCTCTTTGCGGACCAGTGCTTGTCGGCGCTAGGTTTTAGAGGAAGTACGACGGCTCTCGGTTTCTTTTCCGTTTTTTCGCATTTTGTTTTGATGAATTGACTGCTAACTTTCGATATCAACTTGATTTTTCGAATAAATCCTGCCGCCACCTCCGGACGGGTTCTCCAGCGGTAAAGATCTCCTTTCTTGATGATTTCAAGCACACCGCACTCAAACAGCGCTTTTGAACCCTCGACAGGGGCTTCGGATGTGGCGATGACCATGATGATGCGGGCTGGGTATACCTGCATGATCTGTTGTGCCACCTCGTATCCGCTGGTCTGTCTCAATTTCGAGTCGAGGATAATCAGATCCGGCCGAAGCTCTAAAACCATCTTTATGGCATCCATTTCATTGTCGGCCATGCCACAAATATGAATTTCAGGATCCGTCTCCAGCATATCCCGAATGAGGTTCCGGGCCGATTCTAGGTCATCTATGATGAAAACTTTGATCATTTTTTCTTGTTTGAGCCTGCTAGGAAGCTCATTGCCGATGATTCAGCCGATCAGTGCTCGGATTGATTCAATTAAAGACTCCTGGTTAAAGCTTTTCTTAAGGAGAAACGCGTCCGCTCCCGCCAAAAGGCCCTGTTTTCGCTCTTCTTCATTTTCCAGAGAGGTAACAATGATAAGGGGAATGTGACGGAAGCGTTCATCCTTCTTCAGGTTTTCGGTCAGGGTGAATCCGTCCATTCTGGGCATTTGCACATCGGTAATGATCAGATCAAATGGGGCGTGGTCCATTTTTTCAAGGGCGCTGACGCCATCCTCAGCGGTTTCGACCAGGAATCCTGCCGCTTCCAGAATGCTCTTCTCCAACAGTCGGGTGGTCATTTGATCTTCCACCACCAATATCCTTTGTTGGCGGGCCGAATGCCTCTCCAATCTCCCTTTTTCCAAAAAGATGTTACCGGCCTTTATTTGCGCAGCCGTGAAAAGCCGTGAAACATCGATAATCAGGGCAATGTCACCCGTACCCAGAATACTGCTGCCTGAAAAAACAGGGAGTCGTCCCAGATGACTTCCCAGATTTCGCATGACAATCTCTTCCACGCCAATGACCTCATCCACCTGGAAGGCGATCTTTTTACCGCCATGCTTCAAAAGAAGGAGGCAGATCTTCTCATGAGACGGCGGTGATGGTGATTCATGGAAGGAGAGGGTGGCATCAAGACGGGCACAGGGAAGAATCTCTCCCTGCCAGTAAATGGCTTCGCGGCCTTTGACGGTCTGAATGCTCTTGGGCGTCACCCGAAGCATTTGAATGGCGGAGAAGATGGGCACGGCAAATATATGGCTAGCACAACGAACCAAAAATGCCCTTGTCGTGGCAAGTGTGAGCGGAAGGGCAATGCGGACAAGGGTTCCTTTTCCGAGGGTGCTGGAGATTTCGACGGATCCGTTCAGCTTTTCCACATTGGTTTTGACCACGTCCATGCCGACACCGCGTCCCGAAAGCTCAGTGACCACTTTGGCCGTGCTGAATCCCGGCAGAAAAAGAAGGTCGAACACTTCGGCGTCCAGCATGTGCTTTGACGCTTCTTCCGTCAGAAACTTCTTCTCCAGCGCCTTTTTCATGATGCGGTTTCGGTCGATGCCCGGCCCATCGTCGGTTACTTCAATGACGACTTTGTCAATATCCTGGAAGGCGCGCAAAAGGATCTTTCCGGTTTCAGGCTTCTGGGTGGCTTTGCGGTCCTCCGTGGATTCCATGCCGTGATCAATGGCGTTTCTTAACAGATGCAACAAGGGATCGCTCAGTTCTTCAATGGCCTGTTTATCGATGAGGGTTTCCTCACCTTCAATGATTAGATCAACTCTTTTATTCTGTTCTTTTGCCAGATCCCGAACAGCACGTGAAAAAGGGCTGAAAAGTAGGGAAATGGGAAGCATGCGGATATCCATTACCAACTGCTGCGTTTCGTCTACCAACCGGCTGAGGGTTTCAAGGGAATCATGAAAGCCTTCGGCAAACTGCGCCATGAGCGTCTGACCTTCCAGATTTCGCTTTTTCAGCGCTTCAAAGAATAACGCTTCTGCTGAAGGACCGGCAAGTGGGTTCTTAGAGGCTGCACAAACCACTTTCAGGTCTGACTGCTCCTTTATTTGCGCTTCTTTCAATTGGTCCAGTTTTTCGAAGAAACTATGCAACCGATTGCGAGTGATGACCAGTTCCACGGCAATGTTTAAGAAACGATCAACTTTTTTTGTGGGCACCCGTACCGAATCAGAGGTGATCCTTTTGGATGATCGGGTGCTATCGATCATTTCCCGCGACCGGTCAGGTGCGGGTGCGGCATCGTCTCCTTTCTTTGAAAAGAGAAAGATTTCGATACTTCGCAGGAGCGGATCTAGATCCACCGAAGGGGTAGAAGGTGCGGAAAGGTTCTCCAGCATGGCCTTATTGGCGTCATTTATCTCAAAGAGAAGATCAAAGATGCGGGCATCATTTTCGATTCGGTCCTCCTTTATTTCTCGAAGCACGTCTTCCATATGGTGACAGAGATCCGCCATGTCATGAATGCCGATGGTCATGGCGGCACCCTTTAGGCTGTGAGCATTTCGGGAAATGTGCTTGATGACGTCTTTGGCGGCCGGGTCATCCTTTTCCAGTTGGAGCAACCCCTGGTCGATGGCGTCGACGTGCTCCCTGGCAGAGCCCATAAAGCTGGGGATGAATTCACGAAATTCAGGAAGCACATGCTGTGGGTCATTACCGTTGGATGTCCCGGAATCCGGTTTCATCTCATACCTCCAGCCTGAATCTGGAGACGATCTTTTTCAAATTCTCCGTCATCTGAGTCAAGCTATTGGCGGATGAGGTGGTTTCGCCGGCAGCGGCCGCCATTTGTTTGGCCACGTCGGAGAGTTCGCGCATGGTCAACACTATCTGTTCACTGGCATTTTTCTGCTGTCCCGTGGCCATAGAGACCTGTTTTGCAGAGTCGGTGGTCTGTTCAGCCATGGACACGATTTCCTGCATGGCCTCTTCCACGCGGGTCAGCTTTTGAGCGCCGACTTTTACCAGCTTGACATTTTCCTCGGCGGCCATCACGGAGCTGTTGGCGGCGGTCTGGATTTCCCGGGCGATCTCCTCAATACTGCCGGTGGACCTGACAACGTTCTCTGCCAGCTTTCGAATCTCAGTGGCCACCACTGAGAAACCCTTACCTGCTTCTCCCGCTTTACTGGCTTCAATGGCAGCGTTCAAAGAAAGCATTTTGGTTTCAGCGGCCACCTCATTGATGATGGCGAGCACTTTTCCGATCTGCTGGGATTTTTCTCCCAGGCTCATGATCTGCTCCGCTCCCTTTTCAGTGTGGTGCTGAATGCTTTCCATGAGCGCTGCTGCTTCATCCATGGCTTTGGCACTCTCTACGGCATTTTGCTGCGTGGACTCGGCCATCCCTGCCTGAATGTCACTGTTCTCGGCAATCTGACCGGCTGTGGTAGAGAGTTCTTCAATACTAGCGGTCGTTTCCCCGACGCTGGCCGCTTGTTCGGAAGCGCCGGATGCCTGTTCTTCGGAACTGGCAAGGATCTGATTACAGGCGGTGCTGATTTTGAGGATGGCATCTTTTACCTGAAAAATGATATCGTTTAAGTCTGTCTGCATTTGGTTAAAGGCGTCGGCCAGGTCTCCATGGAATTCTACCCGGCTTCTGAGATCTCCTTGAGCGATATTGCCGGCCTGATGGGAAAGTCTGCTCAGTTCCCGCTGCATGCGCAAGAAACTGCAGGCCAGGACTCCGATCTCGTCTCCGGTGATGACATCAATGGGATAGGAGATATCTCCGGTAGCGATTCTGTCCGCAACTTCCTCAAGGTTTCTAAGAGGGGTGGCCGCGTTTTCCGCCAGGCGGTAACTCAGATAGAATGCGATAAAAAGGACCACGATACTGGAAATGAGAATGCTTATCAGAAGGGATGTCATTTCATCTCGAATGGTTTCAAACTCAATTACTTTGACCAGAAGCAAATCCTGATTGCCCAGCGGCAAGCCATAATAGATTATTTGAGAATCCGCTTGCTCATGGGAAGTAATACTGGTACCGGAATCAACCTGCTTGCGCAGATCCGAATAAACGCTTCTCAAATGATCGGTACTCTGCTGATGTAGGAGTTCTCCATCCTCACCGAGCGGCACTTTCCCGCTTCGGTGCAGAACAAAAAAATCCAAATCTTCGGGTTTGGAGGCTTTTGAAAGGATTCTCTCCACTTCCTTTTCCCGTCCTTTGACATTCAGATCTTCAAGGATCGTTTTCAGCTGTACCAATTCGCTAATGCTGCCTTCCCCCTCCAAGCCTTCCACAAGTCGATTTGAATGACTGAATGTGACGCTCCCTTGAAAAAGAATGGTGACCACCATAATGGAGAGACAGACCACCAGTAGCTTGTTAAAAAGTGTCAAGACTCTGGGCGGGTCCGACATCCCGAATTCCTTAACCCAACTGCCGAGGCGAGGCGCGAGGATCCGTTCATTGTTGAAAAAGCAGCAGGCGGCATAGATGATAGCGATCATAATGCCGATAATGAGGGTTTCCACTGACTGTATGGCGTCAAAATCGGCGAACATGATCATTTGCAGGATACCGATCATGAATCCCAGAAGAATGACAAAGAGTGTGGTCCAGGCAATCTTCAATGGGAGTTTAAGCCCGCGTGAGATGACGCCGTGTATTTCGGACGGTTTAAGGCTTGCCTTTTTTCCCGCTTTTTCGCGCGCCAGCAGCAGCGTGTTAACCCATCGCATGGGAAGACCGATGCAGATGATCCCAACAAAGGGGGCTTCCCAGGCATAGATGATCAACAGTGTCCTGATTTGCGACCAGGTCATTTCGAGCGTCAACAGAACATAGGGAAGGAACAACAATCCGACAACGGCAAGGAAGAACACCCCCTGATAGATTCCGACCCTCTTTTGTATGCTATCCATGATTGCCTCTTTCCGATTGGGTTTAGCCTTTGAATGCCGCAACAAGGTCTCTCAGATCCCTGGCCAAACGGTGAAGCCCTTGGACTGATTTTAGTGGCACTGTTTTCAGCGATATTGATGGCCAGAACGAGCATCTGTTCTCCCTCTTTGATAATGATGCTGAAGAATTAAAGGTTATGGAAAATATCCTTTTGGATCGTTTTCCTCTGTTTTCAAAAGGGACGGATCCAGAAGAAACACAATTCTTCCACCCAGAACGGCCAGGCCCCACAACGCAGGATGGCGGTTGTGAAGCTCAATCAGATAGGGAAGCTTTTGAATCTGATCAAGGGTCAGTAAAACGGTCCCTTCCACGGCATCCACTTTCATTTCTGTCTGGCCCGATGGGTGTACGATTTCAAGGACCACGCCTGATGATGTGTCAGGGGTTATTTGAAGTATTTTCTTAATATCCAGACGACGTCCAGGCGAATCGGGGTCCGGCAAAACACGCCGCTTTATGCGAATGATCTGATCGGCCGCCACTGCCAGAACAAAAGTGCCCAGATGAAACAGGAGGAATTCAAAGGCGTCGACATGCCTTTCCTGACGATTTGAAAGAGCGTCCATGGCATTATTTCTTGTGAATATTCAGTTTTTCGGAGGCCATTATTTTCTGATAGTTCAAAACCACCAGCAAGCGTTCATTCAGTCGCGCTTCTCCGTCAATGAATGCCAAATATTCCTTTTCGAAAGTTATCATGGGTGGATTGATGGATTTGATGGGAAGCTCGACAATTTCATCCACGCTGTCCACCAGAAATCCCACTTCTACACCCTCCAGACGGGTGACCATGATGGAGGGTTTGGGAACACTCGCCAATTGAATGCCAAGGAGAGCCTTTAGATCGACGACTGAAACGATCTCACCTCGAAGATTGATGATGCCCAGGATGTGGGGCGGGAGTCCCGGAACCGGTGTGATTCCTTCCGCCCATCGTATTTTCGTCATGAAGCACATGTCAAAGGCGTAGCTCTCATTCCCCAGCATGAACGTCATGAGCTGCCTTGTGGGGATTTCCGAATTGGTGGCGGGTCCTGCCGATCGGCTTTTTTCCAGTCTTTCGAGAATGGTGGCGGAGAGGGTCTGGCGGTTCTTGAGATCGCCGGTCACATAGGCCAGCACCTTTTCGACTTTATCCGGCCGAAGCGGTTTCAAGATAACATCATCCATCCCCGCTTCAAGGCATGCCGCTTTCTCTTCCGGGGTGTCGGCAGCGGTCAGCGCGATGATTGGTGTGCGGGGACGGTCTTCGTTTCCGGGTGAGGACATCTCCCATTCACGGATCATTTTTGTGGTTTGGAGCCCATCCATTTCCGGCAGTTGGACATCCATCAGGATCATCTGATACGGGGCTTTCTGAATGGCTTCAATGGCCAATCTACCGTTTGAAACGGCATCAACCAAAAGATCTTTCTTTTCCAGCAGCTTTGTCGCCACTTTCAGATTAACGGGGTTGTCGTCGACCAGAAGAACTCTTGGTTTATTCCCCACCGGTTGTTTCTCCTTCAAAGTGCCTCAGAATCTTCAAAAGAGCGATGCAAATAACTGAAACCGAAGTGGAATGAATGTTAGTGCCTTATTTCCTAAAACCCTGTAACAAAAAACAAGAAAATTACGCTGCCATTTTAATAAGTTGTTCAGTTGACGCAGCCAGAAAGGCGTTCAGA
>JANQDY010000187.1 GCA_028278625.1 Thermodesulfobacteriota bacterium | reverse complement strand
TGAACGCCTTTCTGGCTGCGTCAACTGAACAACTTATTAAAATGGCAGCGTAATTTTCTTGTTTTTTGTTACAGGGTTTTAGGAAATAAGGCACTAAACATCATATAATATCAATTGGATATTTAACGTGCCGATTTCTAAAGATACTCCGTAGGGCATGGCAGGTCCGTGAAATTTTCATTCCATTTACACCGGAAACTGTTTTCTGGTAAAATGCTAAGCGTCTGGTGCCAGTGAATAATGTAACCCGGGTCATGCATTGGGGAAACATGGGAAAGAGCGGCTATGGCCTGTAACTCCGCTAAGCTGGCGGCATGATCGTTCCGCCGCAAGGGGATCTTGGGTTCGTGGACGCGCGATCACTATCTCAGGGGAATTCCCGGAGCGAAAATGGGAGGTGCTGATGTCGTTTTTTGACGGTTTTCCAAAAGAGATAGGTTCCTTTTTTGAGGATTTGAAAAGAAACAACACAAAAGAGTGGTTTCAAGACCATAGAGATGCTTATGAATCGTATGTCAAAAGGCCGTCCGAGGAATTCGTCCTTGCCATGGGCGAAAAGCTTCAGACCCTGTCGTCTCGAATCAATGCCATTCCAAAGGTCAACCAGAGCCTTTTCAGAATCAACCGAGACACCCGATTCAGCCACGACAAAAGCCCCTACAAAACAAACCTGGGCATCTGGTTTTGGGAGGGGCAACGTAAGCGCATGGAATGTCCCGGGTTTTATTTCCATATGGCGGATGGGAAGTTAATGCTGGGCGTTGGCATGTACAAGTTTCCGGGTTCGCTGTTGAAGCGATACAGGGATGCCGTTGTGGACAAGGAACTTGGACCGGTTCTCAAAAGGACCGTGAACCGTCTCACCAAGAATGGGTATACGATCGGCACAAGGCATTATAAGAGAGTCCCCAGAGACTATGATGCATCCCATGAAAATGCCCAATATTTGCTTTTTAACGGCCTGACGGCAATGGTTGAGGAAGAAATACCGGATGCGTTTTATTCACCGGCCATCGCCGACCATGCGTTTTCCCATTACAGGGTTATGAGCCCTATCCATGAATGGTTGCTAAAGGCCATATGAAGATCCCAATCGAACAGAGATGTGCGAAACACCTACTTCCATGGGAACAAATAGCACCAGAAAAGTTTCCATTCTCTTTCAATCTGTTCGGGCAACAACCAGAGGGGCCAATGGCGAAATACCCGTGGGTAGAGGCGCTATTCTGGAAATTGCGGTAAAGTGATCACCCAGTGGATAGAGGAGAACTCCCATGAGAATCAAGCTGATTTTGCCCATCAATCATTCAGGCTTGAATGCGGCGACCCGGAAAGAAATTGCCTCGGTTTTGGCACCGGACACGGAGGTGGATATCGTCAACCTGACAGAAGGACCGGAATTCATAGAAAATCGCCACGACGACGCCAGGGCCTTTCACGGTGTCCTGCGTATCGGCAGACAGGCAGAACAGGAAGGTTATGACGGAATTCTTGTGAGTTGCTTCACAGACCCCGGGGTAGAAGTGCTCAAGGAAATTTTACCCATACCCGTTCTCGGTGCTTTTGTCCCATCACTGCTCGCTGCAAACGCTATTACGAATCAGTATGCCATTGTCACCGCCGTACCGGAAGTCGTGCCCATATATCTACAACACACACGCAGCCTGGGCCACGAACGGAACGTGGTTGCCATCCGTCACGTTAATCTGCCTGTCCAGGAGATGGAGAATAGAGAACGTCTCCTGGAAGGCCTCGTCCATGAAAGCATCGAAGCCGTGAAACTGGGGGCCCGGGCCGTTATCCTGGGATGTACGGGCATGCTGGGTGTGAGCAATACCCTGAAAGGGCAATTGAGGAACCATTTCAAACGCCACATTCCTGTGATAGACCCTGTCCCAGCCGGTATCTGCATGCTGCAGGGCCTTATTCGTCAGCGGATAACTGTCTGAGAAAGCTGGAAAACCGGGTCTTGATTTCTAGTTTACTGCACGATTTCCACTCGATCGAAAGATGACCACACCCCCCCCTCGTCACCGTTTACCTCGTAGTCGACCACCCGTATCCGCATCCCCTTTTTGAGGAATCCGTCATTTTTTTTATGCCTGATTGAGACTCTCAGCATTTCTCCACTCTTATAGGATAAACGATAGGGGTCGTCTTTTATCTTGCTATTGTCAATAACCGTATTGGTGAGGATGATGATATAACAGGCGGGAAACGTTCGATCAATCCCCAATGAACCGGACATTCCAGGCTCCCCTTTCTCAGATTTTTCGGGAACCCATGTGATCTCTTGAATAGTCCCCTCGATGGTCATCGGACCGTAGGGGATCATCGGTGAAGCGAAAGACCCTGTCGTGACAGCCAGGAAGACGACCAGCGCCGAGTAAAATGGGATTGTTTTCATCGCAGTTTCACCTCAAAAAAAGTTGGTTTCAAGACCGGCATTCCATTGCCGCTATTCATTATCCAATATATCCCTAAGTTTGTGTGAAAGCTCCCCGATTTTGAAAGGTTTCTGGATAAAACCACAACAGCCCTTATCCATTATTTCCGCGGCCTGACCATTGAGGCTGTATCCACTGGAAAGCAGCACCTTGACGTTCTGATCCATTTCTTTCAATCTGTCATATGTTTCACTGCCGCTCATATCGGGCATGATCATGTCTAAAACCACCATATCAATGCGTTCCTTGTTTCTTTTGAATATTTCTATGGCCTCTTTTCCATTTCTGGCGATCAGGGGCCTGTAACCCAGGGTTGCAATGATCTCTTGAACAGTTTCTATCACCATGTTTTCATCATCCACAAACAGAACGGTTTCATTCCCTTTCTGGATTGCGGCCGCAGGTTTTCGTTCTTCAAAAACATCTTTGCCGGAAGCGGGTAAATAGATATTGAACCTACTGCCGTGACCCTTTTCACTGTAAACATTGATGAATCCCCCGTGATGTTTGATGATTCCGTATGTCGTGGCCAATCCCAGTCCTGTGCCTCTCCCCATTTCCTTGGTTGTGAAGAACGGATCGAATATCCTTTCCTGTGTGGCCCTGTCCATTCCAATGCCCGTATCCGTGATTGACATTCTCACATATTCGCCAGGTTCCGCGGAAAACGGTTTGACATCGTCTTTGTCGAGGATCATGTTTTCTGTCCGCAAATACAGGGAACCTCCTCCAGGCATCGCCTGGGAAGCATTGACAAAGATATTCAAAAGAACCTGCTGGATTTGCCCCCGGTCTACTTCAACGGTCCAAAGATCCTCTTCATATTCTTCAACTATCCTGATTTCTTTCTTTGTTCGGCCGAACATTCTGCTCTCTTCTTTGATGAGTTTATTTAAATCCGTCGGTTTAACCTCATATTTGCCGCCTCTGGCAAAACCCAAAAGCTGCTTGGTGAGGTCGGTGGCACTTTCAACACATGTTTCGATTCCTTTAATGTGATCGTAATCCGGGTGAGAGGCGCCTTTATCCATCAGCATCATCGATGCCCGACCCTGAAGGGTCATGAGGAGATTGTTGAAGTCATGGGCGATTCCGCCGGCCAACGTGCCGATAGACTCCATTTTCTGAGCTTGCTGGAGTTTCTGTTCCAGCATCCTTTTTTCCGTAATGTCTTCACAAATGACGAAATGATCCAGATTTTCCAGGGTAACCGCACTGAACTGGATCTTTTTTCGGGATCCGTCCCTACAAAGAACCGAATAGACACGTGGCGTTGATTGTCCGATACCGATTCTCTCTAAATCATCTCTCCAAACTCTCATGACTTCCCTGCGATAATGCTTGTCCGGATAGGCTTTCCGAAACCATGCAGCACCCGTGGGAATTTCATGGATGGTATAACCAAAGATATTCTGGAATTGCGGGTTGACATATTTATACCGTCCGTCCTTGTCGATCAAAGAGATTCCCAAAGGTGATTGCTCCACCAGGGTTCTGAATTTTTCCTCACTCTCCTTTAAAGACTCAATCATCTTCTTTTCAGCCGTAATGTCACTGACCACATGAACAGCGCCGTCAAACTCACCCGGTTCGTTTAAAATCGGATCCACATTGACCAAAAACCATTGCTCACCCACTTTCAGTTCCATTGTCTCTCGACGCAAGCTCTTGCGGGTCCTGAGGATGGGGCATTCGGGAATCGGTTGTCCTGTCCCATGAACGATTTCCCAGCAATGCTTTCCGACCATGTTTTCTTTGGAGTCCTTAAAAAACCGCTCCGCCGCCCTATTGGAGCGGACGACGGCCTGGTCTTTGTCCAGAACCCAGATCGCGTCATTGCTGCTATCAAAGGTTGCCTGCCACTCCTTTGCGGTCCGAATTGAATCCAGCTCAGCTTTTTTAAGAGCGGTAATGTCGCGACCCACACCGGTGATGGCCGTTACATTTCCGTCCTTATCGAGAACCGCGGTATCCATCCACCCGAGCCACCGCCAACCCTCTTTGGTCATTGCCCTCTGTTCCATATAGGCTGAGTGTGGTGGCCGATATAGATTCTCCATGGCCTTGGCCGTGCTTTCCCGATCGTCTTCATGAACCAGCGGCATGAACTTCCTGCCGACCAACTCGTTTTCCGTTTTTCCGAACATCTTGCAGTAGGACGGACTGACAAACCGGAACCGACCCTCCGTATCGACTTCAACAACCAAGTCAGTTTGATTCTCAACGAGCAACCGATATTTTTTCTCGCTTTCGTGTAACGCCTCTTCAGCCCGTTTGCTCTCAGTGATGTCGTGGACGACGGAAAATGAGTAATCCTTGCCGTTGATCGTGATGGGATTGGCGTACACCTCTACATCACGGATTTGGCCGCTGGCCAGCCGGTGCTTGAATATGTAGCAAGATCGTCCCTCATTTACAGCCCGTTTGATCTCGGCTCGGATCTCCGGCTCCGGTGTGGTGTTGATGTCAGTAATCCGTTTTGTCAGCATCGTTTCATGGTCGTAGCCGTAAAATTCAAGGGCCGATTGGTTCGCATCTATGATGGCCAGTGTTGACAGATCTACAATGTAAATCACGGCGTCGTGGGCCTTGAACATCATTGAGAAGGCTTCCGGATCAACCGTAAAAAAGCTGTCGTCGGTCGCCTGTGTTTCTACCTTCCCGGCCGAGGCAGTCCGGGCATCCGCTTCAAGGCCCAAAGACTCGAGTTCCGTAACCCGACGGCGCAAGCGACAGATCTCCGAGACGAGTTCCTCTCTGGATCGGTTCTGGTCCATCATGAGCGCTCCTTTGGCGATTAGATACCGTGCCCCATGCACGCTGTATCCGGATTATCCAAGTGGGCCGAATCACCGTATGAAATGATCAAGCATACCTGATTATCCTGAATTCCCGGCATTTTTCAAGATACAAATGATATTCATCCATCTGAATTGACCCCGGATCCGTAATGACCCCGTGTTCCCGCAAAATCCCCAACGCTCTTTGCAGCAGCCCTTCAAGAAACGTCAATCCTCAACACCCGATTCATCATGTTGGCTTTCCCCTTGACCCGAAAGATGGTTTCAAATAATAGATATGTGTAAAGGAACATTCTTGCTGTCCATATCCACCACGTCTCAAAAGATGCACGGCATGGTTTCATAATGCGGGAAAAAAGACGATTTGAAAAAATCCCCCTGCCTCCGAAAGAATACATGCAACTCGTGAACGGAGCAGGTTTTGACGACATTTCCGTAGAATCGTTGTTCAAGAAGGTGGGCCAAGAAATCCTTGAAGGCCTGAGAAACCGTGACATGCTCAGGGCCTCTGACCGGGTATTGGATGTGGGTTGTGGATGTGGACGTTTTGCGAGACAACTCCTGATGGAGCCGATTAAATCCTATACCGGTTTCGACCGGCACCCGGGAATGATTGAATGGTGCCGGAAGAACATCCAATCACTCGCGCCGAATTTCGAGTTCTTGTTTTTTGACATCAAAAGCAGCTATGCCAACATAGACGGCTTTCATGGCGCGATCAATGCCGCCTCTTTTAGGTTCCCCTTTGCTGATGATTCCTTCGACGTTGCGCTTCTTGCTTCCGTATTTACACACATGCCCTTTGAGGAAAGCAGGAATTACCTCCGAGAACTTCATCGTGTTTTAAGTGAGGGCGGAAGGATGCTCCTCTCCGTATTCTTCACGAATGGCGAACCCTATGCCGAAAATGCAAATTTCTATTACAGGCCCCAATTATTCTGGGACATGGTCCGAAAAACCGGTTTTCAGTACGAATTCC
The DNA here is from genome assembly GCA_028278625.1 of Thermodesulfobacteriota bacterium. Next base: position 11,267 of record JANQDY010000187.1, on the reverse strand, counting down.
AGAATGAAGTACATTATGAGAAATCCTACCACAATTGGCATCTTTTAAAAAAACCCTAGCTAATCCAGTCCATTCAAGTCAACTTCTACTTCACGATCATCCCCATGATATCGGTGCCGCCGTCCGGGCCGTTATAGGTGTCGGGAGGCACTTGTTGTTGGAAGACGATGAAGGCGTTTTGGCCGTTGGAGGCGATATCCACGAAGGTCACCAGGTCCGCGTTGGTGTTGTAGAAGACCTTGCTTCCGCTTCTGAGCCCGGTGGGTGAAACGCGCATGGCGCCCACATAGGAGTGGCAGCCCTGGAAGTGGGTGTAGGCCATGATGTAATCGCTGCCGTCATAGTCCAGGGCGGGCCACTCTTCTGAGAGGCCCTTGACCAGGGGCATTGAACCGGCAAGGGTCGAAGTGGGTTGGCCGTTGACCACGGAACCGTAGATGTCGGGCCACTTTTTGCCCAGGTTGTTGTGCCATGCGGCCAGATAGGTGCCTGAATCGTTGCCGTCTACGACGGGGCGGTCCTGGCGGTTGGTCCAATTGTTCTTGTTAAGCATCTGCTTGTAGTAGACCTTGGTGGCGTCAACGGTCACGGAAGTGCCGTTGCGGGAGAACCAGACACCGGTGAGGTTCACGCTGGGGGGGCTGGGATAACCGGTGCCGCCCTGATACAGGATGAAGCCATGGTCCTTGGATGGGGTGTAGGCCAGGGCCAGGTTGTAGTATGCGCCAGGACCCATGTTGAACTTGCCGCCCACGCTGCCCGAGGTGGAAACGAACGAGCCCTTGAGATCGCCACCTTCGTAGAAAACGACCAGGAAGTCCTTGCCGGTCCAGGCCACATTGGCGGTTCGGGTTCCAGCGGTGGAAGCCACGGTGATGGGGGTGGTGTCCAGAACCGTGCCCTTGGTGCTGATGCGGGCCGCCTGTACCAGATCGGGCTGGCCCTTCCAGCTCTTGTAGACCCACACGGTCATGTAATAACCGCCGCCGTATGCCAGGCTCAGGCTGTCCAGATTGTCGTACGTGGAACAGACCACGAAGGTGGAACCCTTCTTTGATCCGGTGGAGGAATAGCGGCTCCCCACGATGCGGGTGCGGGGCATAACGATATTGCCGGACAGCTTGCCTTGGCCCCACACGGCCAGATAGTCCGTTCCATCGGTCTCCACCTTGGCGTGCGCCCCCACCGCGCCCCCAATGCCGATCTTCTTTTCCATGCAAAAGGCGGACTTTTCCGTCTTAGGAGTTTGAGGATTCAAGCTGATAAGCTGTACGTCGATTTTCCGAAAGGCCACGTTGTTGTGAATGTTGGACTCGGGCAGCATGGCTTCGGGATCGATCTTCACCCAGATGTGGGCCCAGTCATCGGCCTCCACATACGCCTCGGCTCCCACGTATTGAATTTCACCGGGTTCGATGGCCTCGATAAGGGACTGGCCCAAGACGTTGTCATCGTCATCGGTGAGGTGGATGACCACCTCATACGCCGGGGCATCTCCCGTGTTCCGGATGCCCAGTTGCATGGACACGTGTCCGTCCTCGGTCCTTTCCGGGGCATCAATTTCCGCCACCATGAGGTCGGGCAGTTCGGGTTCAGGAAAGATCTCCGCGAAATATTCGATGAATTGGATCGCGAGATCCAAGCGGCCATGGTCCATGGCCGAGCGGGTCACGGCCAGTCCCACGGCATAGGTTCCTTCTCCGGCTAGGGCCAGGGGCAGAAAAGAGCTGTCATCGGCCACGTTCTCGGCCCGGGGCACGATGCCCGCCTCGTCTAGGGTGAGCAGCAACTCTTCCGCCACCAGCAGGGAGGCCAGGGTGGGATCCACAAGCACCAGGTCGGGCTGGCGCTCGGGCGCTTCAGCGGTCAGGTTATCCATGACCGAGACCGTATGGTCGCTCCAGGGCAAAGGTTCATAAGACATTTCAATGCCCTGTTCCCGGGAAAACGTCTCCACGGCCTGGGCCAGGGCCTGATCCAGGTCTGGCGCCGAGACCAGAAAGGAATTGTTCGACCCGGCTGCCATACGCAGATCATAGGCCAAACCGGGCACGACGGTGCCGCACAGGGCCAGAACAATGGTTGCAATGAAAAATAATCGCCTCATGGCAGAACCTCCTCACTTGATGTGAATTCTTCGTTGAAGCCCTGAAAAGCAAGGAGCATGCCGTTTGAAGAGCATTAAAAAAAGTTGCCGGAATGGATGTCCGCTACAGGGTCAATGGAGGCCGGAGTATCAGGGAAAATTTAAAAGACAGGCAATGAATTCTTTTACTTTTCGAATAGATAGGGAAGCTGAAAGCGCGCTTGGAAGATGTTTGCTCATTTTTCTTCCGGAATAAGACGCAAAACAATTCCCCCAAAACAAACCAACGAAATACAATCCTTTTAACGATATTACGACACACTTTCCATATATCCACGATGGGTGCGATGATGATCTAGATGGCCATAAGCATTTCCTATCCTTAAAGTTTTGCGCAAAAGGCAAAAATGTAAAAAAACGGAAACTACGGTGTCCTGGCAAGGCGAAAGCCCAGGTCCTCGTTGTACAAATACGGAATATAGTATTGGCGACAGGCCGAGCGGCACCATCTGGGATCCACGGCCCAGCTCCCGCCACGAAACACGGTGCCAACGCCATTCGAAGGGCCCTTAGGGTCGGTCACCGCACTTGACGGGTATTTGCCATACCAGTCATGGCACCATTCCCCTACGTTTCCGGACATGTCAAACAGCCCCCAGGCATTGGCCCTTTTCTGCGCAACCGGATGGGGTCGGCCATCCGGCGGGATGGCCCCTGGGTCACCTGAATTCCCGATGTACCATCCGATCTTCCAGAGATTAGGGTCGTCACCATTAGGCTCTGTTATGCGGCCATTGTAAAAAGCAGTGGTGCTCCCTGACCTGCACGCATACTCCCATTCGGCCTCTGTGGGCAGCCGATATTTGTCAGTTTCCTCCGCGACATTAAGTTTCCAGATAAACACCCGCACATCGTTCCAAGATACGCATTCCACAGGGCAATCAGACCCACAACTACTAAAACATGAAGGGTTCTTTCCCGTGATTTTCTTCCACTGACCTTGGGTCACTTCAGTTGTCTGCATATAAAAGGGTTGGGTAAGGGTTACCTGGTGCTGGATCTCATTATTCGATCTCCCCTTTTCGTCCGAAGGACTCCCCATCATAAAGGTACCGGCAGGAATGAGTTTAAATTCCTGTCCCAAACTGTTTTTGAATGTGGAGACAAGCGGGATTCTTACATCATGGATGTTTGAATAATCGCTGCAGTCGGAACCAGAATCCTTGCAAGCTTTCACAGCAACGTGATAAGCGCTCCCCGGCGAAAGATCATACGAAGCACTTGTCTTATCCCCAACGTCGATTGCCTTGATCGTATCAGGATTATCATACGGGTATTGAGCGTAATGCACGTAATAATCGGTTGCGCCGGTCACCTTGTTCCACGAGAGTCTAACCTGATTCCCTTCAATGGTGACCGTCAACTTCGGTGACTCAAGCGTACCATCAGAGTCTGCGGACTCAAAAACTGAAGATTGATCGGCCAAAGCGGTCGCACCGATCCACAAAACTGACAGTAAAATACCAAGAGCAATTGAAAAGGTTCTTGCTTTCATTTCTCCCCTCCTCAAAGCGTTCATGGTTAACGTTGTATACACCGCCGAAGACCGTGCGGTCACATTTTAGGACAGGCTTTTTTGTTAAAGTATGGTACGTTTTCTATGGGTGGACCCCTTGAGTAGAGATTGAAGGCCAGGTGAGGATACTTCTACTCATCTAATGGGCAACTCATCGTCAAGTCAAGGAAAATCTCCCATGCTTCTTAGTGAGGGGTTGTATTATGTGGACAGGGCGATGTCGTACCGGAAAAAACGCTCTTGGGAATTTACGATGATGTCAAAGACACCGAAGAAATGGCGTGGTTGGTTTAGAATTACCAGCTTGATCCGAACACGCATAAAGGCAAAACTGCACTGGCTGATGAATGGCTGGCTGAAGGTGCCCAAACGGGCAGCCTACCCGCGCAGGTATGGCAAAAGATCGTAGCGAATGCAGACATCCGTAAGGACATGACACCCGACTTCTACCCGCCGTTTTACAATGTGTGGAAACGGCAGGATAAGAGCAAGGGATCAAAGCATTTCGGGAATTCTTGGTGAGCTATTCTTTGGCGAATTCAGGCCAAAGAATCGGTGTAAGCGAATGAATGACTGTTTCTGATATTACAGCCAGTTGCTCCCAACTCAAAGTTAAATCTGTTGGATGAGCCTCGGGGGGTTTGGAGTGTCTATTCTGATCTGAGAAGGTAAATGAGGAATCAGTCACCTCTACCCGGCCATGGCCAATTGCATTTCTAAGCAAACCTATAACTGATTTCCAGTCTTCTATCTTCCTTTCGCCTCTAATTTGAGATGCATCCGGAAATATTATATTATACTCCTTTGATATTTTTTCAAAATTGTCTATCACTTTGTCCTCAATACCCTCATTTTTTGCTGTTTCCCAGAGCCATACCAAACAGATATACGAAAACTGAAGAAACGTCCCTTGGTTAAGCAGCGAAGGGAGCTCTGTCATGCCATTCGCCCTTGCTTCGTTGACGATGACTTGTTTAGCGGGATCATCATCTTTGGCCTGTTGAAATCTATTCAGAAGACGGATGTTGAACAATGCAAGTTTCGCGAAATGGTAACGTTCTTTGGCTTTTTTTAGTGTATCCACAAGAGCTCCCCCTATTAATAATGGATTTAGACCTTCTTCATGAAAGGTCGGGCAAGGGTTATGTATTCACAATTTCGAATAATAGATTTGTTTTGTCCACATCTATTTTGAAAAGGTCTTTGCCTTTCCCTGTACCATTGCGATGATTCCGGCGTGCCGATTCCGTCTCGTTTATCACTTGCGAAATTGATTTCTATAACTTCCGTAGGTTTTTCTCTTGGCTCAGCGCCTGAAGGACGCCGATCAATGATACCATCATATATGAGGTGGGTAGACGTAACAAGAAACAAAAAAAGCACTTAGGCCAATTGCGCTAGGTGCTTGATATCATGGGTTCGATCCCCCTCAACTCCACCAATCAAATCAGTATTTTAGGCGATTCTTCGGAATGGCCTTTTTGCTTTTGGGGGTGTTTTTGTCCTCTCCTTGTACACTTTCTTTGATTCTAACGGCCATTTGAGGCGAAAAACCCGCACCCATACCGGGAACCGGCTTTCTTCTCCACATCCTCAAAAAGGTATCCGACTGCCCATCCATCGTGCTCGCATTTCCACCGTTCTTTTCGAAACTATACGGCAAACAATGTCTCCATTCTCAATATTTTCAATAGGATTTCTGTGGAGACATTGAAAAACCAAAGTCTCCAATGTCTCCATAGATAACCCCGCGGCTTCACGGGGGGCTAGTTTATCAGCTTAATCCAGAAACTGTTTCTCCCGTTCGCGGATTGCCTCGGCGCTGATAAAGCGGAAGTACTCATCGAAATCCATCATGGTATCCGGAGAGGCAAAGCCTTCGGTGGTGCCGTTGAATTGGCAGGTTACCGTCATGTCAACCCCTTCATTCAGGGGCGTAAGCTGGTACGTACTCGCCTCCGAATCTGATGCCGGCCCCAGTAGGTTTCGCCACCAACGTAACCCGGCTTAAGCACGGTCATGGACATGTGCTTCACGTTCTTGTGCAGGTCTTCTTCAACCACGAATGTGTATCCAGGGGAAGCAGTCGTGCCCAGGCGCCGTCGCCTTCAGCCGTAGCGCTAATGGGCAGTGACAACAGCACTGAAAAGGAAAACAGTACCATGCAGACAGGGATGTGTAGCATTCTTCTCATGATATCCTCCTTGGCGGTTGATGGGATTCAAGCAAACACTGCGTTTCGGCCACGTCGGGCTATCCTTACATTTCTCCCCTCCACAAAGTGTTCATGGTTCACATTAGCCTGTTTACACCGCCGAAGACGGTAGGGGTCACATTTTAGGACAGGTTCTGCTTTCTAAGGATGGTACGTTTTCTATTGGCGGACCCCCTGAGTAGAGGTTAAAGGTCAGGTGAGAACAAACTATTTCATGTAATGCGTAACATATCGTTCCGTCAAGAAAAATTTCCCATGCCTCTTAATGGGGGGTTGTATTATGTGTACTCCGCGATGTAGTACCGGAAAAAGTGCTGTTGGGGATTTACGATAATGTCAAAGGCACCAAAGAAATGGCGTTGTTGGTTCAGAATTATGGATTTAATCCGAACACTGATAAAGGACGAGTGGCACTGGCAGACGAATGGCTGGCTAAGAGTATCAAAAAAGATAGTTTATCCAACATTGTATGGCAAGGAGAGCGGACGGACCTTAAAACAGACATTGTGGAAAGCTTGCCTACCACGGGTAAACCCAAGGTACAAGCAACCGACAAAGCCGGTAAAATGATGGGCGTCAGTAGCCGCTCAGTGCGCGATGCCAAGGTGGTGCGGTAGGAAGGAACGCCGGAAAAAGTGAAGGCGGTATCTGATGGAGACACGTCAGTGGTGGCTCGGTGATTGGTGGAATGCCTGCAAATGGGGTGATGGGAAAGCGGCTTGTGAGCGGATCGGGGTTAATTATCAGACGGCGGTAAACTGTGGAAATGTTGCTGAAACAATTCTAAATAACCGACGTCGGTTAAATTTGAGTTTTTCCCATCATGCTGAAGTCTGTCCCATTGAAGATCAAACCATGCAAGATCGACCATTAGATTGGGTATTTTCAGGCACTGTAAGTCTACCTGTAAATTCTCTCGAAAAACACCCCTACAAGCCACTGAACGGCGCCAGAATCGGCGGGAAGGTGGAAACCCACTAGTTTGTTGGTACTTGGGATTTGAAAGGCGCTTATTTGGGGATGATTAAATGCTCTGGGAAGGGAGCGCATCTCCTTCATCTACCACCGGTCAGGAGACCCCCTTATCAGACACGTCTTATGATAATACCGGATAGACGTTCCGAGCGCTTGGGGCCAGGACAAACAGTTTCTTTTGCCTCCAACCCGATGGAACCGCCCCGACCCCCATGCGAGCGCAGCGTGAAACGCTACCTCTCCCGGAGGGCCTTTCCGGTAGTCAGGCTGAAGGCAAGGCCACAACGCCAGATGCACCACCTGTGAAGGCGTCCCCCGCTGGAACGTCCGAAACGTTTCGTGGCCATCAGAAATGAATGATGTTCAATCTTCTTAGAAAAGTCAACCTCTGAGAGCGCCAACAATCGTTGTTCCATGTTGCCCATGTCATGAGAGTAATGTGTTGAACGTACGCCCTTGGCTATCTCACAAAGCCATAGGGCGGAATTCCGGCCAAACTTACAGTTGAGCTTACAGGTTGCTTCGCATATCCCTTTTTAGAGCAACGCCCCCTCCACTCAGAGGCCAGGCCGACGAGATAGGGCGATTAAAAGGCAGCCGTTAGCCGGAACCCTTAGATGCTATTTTTCTGTATCCATTTTTGTCTGGGTGCCGCTGTATACGCCTGTCCCGATAAAATAGTCTGTACCTGGAATAGGTTCCACATACCCCATTTTGAGCTGCTCACCTTCTGAGCCCGGCTTGACCCAGTGATAGGAGACGAAACCTCCGCCCTTCTTGGCCATGGCCGCAAGCTCACGGATAACATATTTTCCTTTGCAATCTTGGTAATCGTAGAGGTTCTTTCCCACCAAATCCTTCTGTGTGGCGTGGGCGATATTGACGCAGTTATAATCATAGACATAAAAATAACCGGAGTTATCCGGATAGAAGCGTATGGGGTCTATGAAGCTGCGGATTAGGGAAACGCGTTGCTCGGCATTTTCTTGAACATTGCAGATGGCGCCCAGCCCCACGGCAGTACAATGGACCGCTATCACCGCCTCCTGAGTCTCACAGTTCGTGTTGGCATTCACCTCATCGTCGGAACACCCGAGGAAGGGGCCAAGAAAAATGAAGAGTGCAATGATAAATACTTGCAGTTGTTTGTAATTTCCCGTTAGACGAACAGAAAAACAGTCTTTCATCGTGAAATCTCCTTTCAGAATACAAAAGTGTGTAAAATGCGACATGTAATTATAATAAGATGAAACTCAATGGATCAAACGGTATTTGCTCTCCTGGGCGATGGGTCTTTCCCGGTTTGGCCTCTATACCGTCAAATGCACGGAATGGGCATAAAATATGATCCATGACTAAGCCATTGTTCATGGTAGTTTCAAAGGCGCCAGGAAGTCTTCTGGTTCACTCTGTTCCCATAGACTCAAGAACGTCATTAATTTGGAGCCTGGTAATATGACCTTTTTCACACAAAATTTCTCCTACAAATCGGTGTTCCCCATCTCTGATATTTTCAATTACCTGTATCTCTAAGGCTTCTACGAGTTGTTGCGAAGTGATATATCCTTTTCTCTCCGCTATTTTTTCGAAACGTTCTTCTAATGTCTCTTCTGGCATTTCAAAGTCGGTTTCAATAGCGAATGTATTTCCTTCCTACGGCAACCCCTCACAAACCCCAAGAACGGCTAGATGCCCAATACTTCCTTGATCCTCTCAATTTCCTTTTTCAGCATGGCGTTTTCGGCTCTCAGAGAGTCATTCTCGGCCTTTAGTTCCTTTATGGCATTGACCACGGCCACATTGACCGGGTGCATGTTGAAATCAAGATAGCCGTCTGGTCCTTCGCTAATGGATTCAGGGAAAACCTCTTGCACTTCCTGGGCTACAAATCCAATATTCTCTTCATCGGTTGGAAGGTCTCTGGGGTTGTCATCTTTATAATGGAAAGTCACCGGTTCAAGACGCAAAATTTCATGTAACCCGTGCGTGTATTTCCCCCGGATGCTTTTCAGTCGCACATCTGAGCTAACAACCCATGAAGTTCCTCCAGATGACTTGGCAGCATTTCCGGTTACCTGGAGTTTGTAGCCGGGACTAGTTGTGCCTATGCCCACATTCCCTGCAGATTCGACAAACACCTTCGTTGTTCCATTCGTCTGCAAAAGGATGTCGGCCCATCCTCCGCCTCCAGCATTGGCGTTTATTCTAAAACCGTTGCCAGCTCCATCGTGTTTGATTTCTCCGTAAACATTGGGATAAGTGCTGTCTTCCCCGACCCGGATATGGTCCGCGACGTGAAGATCATCTTTTGGATTCGTGGTTCCGATACCGACGCCCCCGTCTTTTACAAACAATTCGGGAGTAGTATCGGATGAATCGCCCATATATCCAACCATAAAAGAAGCAGGAATGTCGTTTATGAGTCTGGGATTACCGTGACCTTTTCCAATCACGGTAGAATAACTATTACTGGCAGTGACGTAATAACCGATTGTTGTGGAGCCAAAACCGCTGGCGGTGGAGTAAAACCCCATGGCTGTGGCAGCCGGACCGCTGGCTATTGTGGAGTAACCCATCGCCGTGGATTCGATCGCGCTGGCTGTAGTAAAATAGCCCATAGCCGTGGAATAAGGGCCACTAGCAACACAAAATTTGCCGATCGCGGCACTTTTCTCAGTAATGCTTACCGCCGATACCAAGGAAGGTGAAAAAGCAATCAGAAGAACCAAAATGAACCCTACCGTTCTTGACGTATATCTGTTCATCTCTTTCCTCCGTTTTCTGGTTTCAAAATGGTTATAGCGTACTATAAGCACATCCCTGATATCTAGGGCAATCCCTCACAGACCCTGCCGTCTCTGTCCCCATCCAACCGGCGTACATCCCTTCCCACAACGGCCATGCAGTGGTCATAGCAACTCTGGGCCTGTGTCTTGAAGTCAGAACAATTGCACCGATCATTGGCCCAATTAAACCAGGCGCCGGCTACCCGATTATGTGTGATTATGTCATGTAAAAATGTCTGCCTCTCAATTTCTTGGATCTACAGTTTGGGCATGTATTGTTTTCGATGGCTGATATCAAAGTCTGGTTGTCCTTCACAGGATTGACGTGTAAAAATGACAGGAACGGTTGGAAAAGTCAAATGATGCCATGCGGGAAATGTGGCTGGCTCTACGTGAGTCCAATAGGGAACCCATAACGGAGTCCCAGATGGAAAAGCCGAACCACCCCCACCCCCGATTTCTGAGAGAAGGGATTCCCTAAATGGTTTTTTATGACTCCCCCTGCCCTCCACAAATGTCGCTTGAATGTGGCCGCACAGGAGAAAAAAGAGGCTTTGGAACAACAATCTTGTACCAATCTTGTACCAAACAGCCCCCAAAAGCAAAAAGGCCATTCCGAAGAATGGCCTAACATACTGATTTAATTGGTGGAGCTGAGGGGGATCGAACCCCTGACCTCATGACTGCCAGTCATGCGCTCTCCCATCTGAGCTACAGCCCCAAAGGTGCTCTTACATAGCAGAAACTCTTTGGGCGTGTCAATATGATATTGACAATCTTTTCACAATTTTTGTATAATTTTTAAATTAAGGATTTTCCGTAAGTGCGGGTCGTCGAAAGCCTCCTGCACTTTTCTTTATTTGCCGGAGTGGTGAAACTGGTAGACGCGCTGGACTCAAAATCCAGTGGACCTTGCGTCCGTGTCGGTTCGATTCCGACCTCCGGCACCATCAAAAACCAACCAAATTTCAACAATTTGAGTACAGGGGATGCCAACTTGGCATCCCCTTTTTATTTCTACAATTTTGTTGTTTTTTGCGCTATTTTGCCGTTTCTACGGCAAGAAAATGGCAAGGTCCCCCCTATTGCTCCCTGGAACTGGGCGAATCGGCCCAATGTCAAGGTGATCTTAATGTGGCCGGAAATATCGACGCAACCGGAGATGTCCCTGACGGCGGGAGTAATACGAACCATCATACCCATATCTAACATATCCCATCCGCACATTTCTTTCGGGGCCTTTCCATAACGCACAGTGTCAAAACGACAGCAGCCAGCCGCTCATTAACAAACTGGCAATGCTCCACGTGTGTCGTGGGCGCCCGTTCAATCATCCGAAACAGGGTATCACAGGGTTTGTCATTTAGGTAGGGGAAAATAGCACAAGGTTATTGGACGCTAAAGGGTTATGTGTTGCTGAAATCTTCGGCTTGTGTCAAGATAAAAAAATCAAAACAGGGCTGAAATTGGTCAGGATTGAAGATAATATTTGCTAACGATGCATTATAGCAACTCGCAGGGAAATAAGAATTAGTGCCTTATTTCCTAAAACCCTGTAACAAAAAACAAGAAAATTACGCTGCCATTTTAATAAGTTGTTCAGTTGACGCAGCCAGAAAGGCGTTCAGA
>JANQDY010000182.1 GCA_028278625.1 Thermodesulfobacteriota bacterium | reverse complement strand
ATGAAATAGCGCCCCCGCGCCGGGATAAAGATCGGCAGCCGCTGCCCGCGGGTCGCGGGGAGAGAATCCTTCTGGTGGAAGACGATCTGTCGATTCTGGAACTTGCCCAAAAAATCCTCGATGGTCTGGGGTATTCGGTCTTAACGGCGGGTACACCCACGGAGGCCCTGGCGCTGGCGCATAGGGAAAGCGGACCGATCCACCTGCTGGTGACCGATGTGATTATGCCGGATATGAATGGCCGTGAACTGGCGGACCGGTTGCGAACGAGCTGTCCGGACCTCAAATGCCTGTTCATGTCCGGCTACACGGCTGACGTTATTGCCCGCCACGGAGTGCTGAATGGCGGTGTTGTGTTTCTGCAAAAACCGTTTTCCATAAAAGAGCTGACCCAAAGGGTCCGAAAAGCGCTGGATGACACTGAACCGGACACTCAGGAAGACCTTCGGTGACGCACGGCTCCCCTCCCCTAGCCGGTTTCATGGCCCTTCAAACAAAGGGGCTTTCCCTTTTCCCATGGTTCCCGTTGTTGACACCCTTAATGTGATTCTGCTAGGGTGCGGCCTTTCACCGACAAAGGATCTTAAACCAAAAAAAGGACAGGCCATGTGGTAAAGAATGGCCTTCTTTTGTAAGGGACAGAAAGGTATCATATGGGTCTTATCAGCGGCTCTGGCAGTCTCTCCAGATATCAGGTGAAGGGCAAACCGGCGGACGATTTCTTGGAAGGGCTGGCCGAAAGGATCAACGCTCATGCCTTCAGGAACCTGACGGAAGCGTCCACAAAGGAACGCTCCGTGGGGTGGGTCAACATCATGGACATGTTCGACAACCGGTTTTCGCGGCTGCAATTCCTGAAAGAGCCCTATATCGGCATGTCCTTGCGGGTGGATGAAAGAAAAATCCCCGCCACGGCCATCAGACAATACAGCCTTGAAGCGGAAGAAAAGATCAAAGGCGCTGAAAACCTGGAATTCCTGCCCAAACGGCGGCGGGAGGACATTCGGGAAGCGGTCAAGATGAAGCTCATGAAACGGGCGATCCCCAACTCCAGGGTCTACGACATGGTTTGGAACACCGTCACCGGCAGCGTCCTTTTCGGCTGCACAAATACCAAACTCTGTGATGAATTCCAGGAACTCTTTCTAAAGACTTTCGACTTTCATCTTTGGGCGATCTGCCCCTATACCCTCGCCCTCTCGTATTCTGAAAAGCAAGGAAATGTCCCTGATCTCATTGACAATCTGAGCCCTTCTAACCTTCGGGAGGAACCCTGACCATGCAGTTGCTCGAAAAAGCGAGAAAAACGGAATTCCTTGGAAGAGAGTTCCTCGCCTGGCTCTGGTTCCGTACGGAAACGGATAAAGGACATTTCAAGCTGGGGGAAGAGACCGTAGACATCTGGTTTGACGGCAAAATCACCCTTGAAGGAGAGAATGAGCGAGGCCTTGAAACCATTGTCTGCAGCGGCCAGAGCCAGGACATGAAGGAAGCCCGTTTTGCGTTGGCGGAAAACAAGGAGATCGTGCAGGCCACGGTTGTCCTCACCATGGGCGACAACCAGTGGACCTTTGTTCTGGACGCGCTGTGGATGAATTTCAGAACGTTCAAAACCCCCAAGGTGGTACAGGACAAGCGGGAGGACCCGGATGGTCTTTTCTATGAAAAAGTCTATTTGATGGAAGCCGCGGTATCGGCCGTGGATGACATCTATGGAGAGTTCCTGAGACACCGTCTCTCACCCGAATGGTCCACCAGAGAATTGCCGGCACTTGTGCAATGGATTCGAGAGGGTCAAAGCGGGCAGCCCTAAGCTTGATGGGATACCGGTATCATGAAAAACACCCACAACCAGAAGAGCGGTCCCCAAGGGAAACGGCCCAGAAGCGAACTGATCCCCGTGGGAGATGTCATCGCCACACTCATGACGGACGGCACCCTCCCCTACCGGCCTGACGATATTGAAATATGGCGGGTCTGGAAGCAGGTGGTGGGCGAAACCTATGCTGAAAACTGTCAGCCATCCAAAATCCGAAAGAAGCAGTTGACAATAACGGTAACGGATTCCATATGGCTTCAGGAACTCAGTTTTCATAAGGAAATCATCCTTGAGAGAATCAATGGGAAACTGGGCCGAAAAGCGGTTGACAGCATCAAAATCACCGTAGGAGCCTTTTAGTGACATTGATATGGACGCCTTTGATAAAATCCGTGGAGAACTGATGGGGGCGGAAGTCACCCTCAAAATCAAGGACGGCACTGTCTCGGTTCTGAGTGGAGAAACAATCCGAAGGGTCATGGATGAAATCGAGACCACTTGCCGCATACATGGGGTCAAATCCGGTCGCGTTTTTTTAATAAGAAGCGGCACGGGTTATGCCGTAAAGGCAAAAGGAGAAGCCGCAAGAATAGAACAACCGTTGATGAATGCCGTCAATCTCTATTGATTCCGAAGGATCTTCATTCAATGGAAAAATCGCCCTGGGCCAGGAGGGGGGGAAGAACTTTCAAACCGGGGCGGCCGCCGGGTATCGCCTCGATAAGCGCCAGTTTGGCCTCCGATTCAAGATCCGGATAATGAACCCTCAGCCGCTTCGGCTCCAGGTTGACACGTCGCATAGCACCGAATGCCTCCGCGAGACGAACAGCGGGATAGACCAGTGCGAACCGCCCTTTTTTCGCGAGCAGCGGAGCAGCGGCCCGCACCAGTTCCTCCAGGGAACCCAATATCTCATGCCGGGCAATGGCTTTTTGCGGTTCGGGGTTGATGCGCCCGCTTTTGAATTTGCGGTAGGGTGGATTACAGATGACAAGGTTTGCCGAGCCTTTCCCAAAGGGCGGTCGTCGAAAGTCTCCCATCACCACGTCCATTCTCTTTTCCATATGGTTCAGCCGTGCATTTCGCCACGCCTGATCCGCCAGTTCGGGCTGGATTTCCAATCCGAAGACATGGTTCGGGGATTTCGTCAACAAAAGGATCAAAGGAATGACACCGCAACCGGTCCCCAGATCGACCACCACATCCCCGGAATGGACATCGGCAAATTGCGACAGCAGGACAGCATCAACGGAAAACCGGTAACCGCCCTTGAACTGAAGCAGTTTTAACCGGCCGTCCAAAAACAGATCCAGCCCTTCATCGGGGCGCGGCACAATCTCACGGAATCGATATGATTTCTTTGGGATCAATTTTGTTGAACACCAGACCCGTCAATACTTTGGGATAGAAATAGGTGGATTTTCGAGGCATCACAAGACCGTTCCTGGCCACCTCCGTCACGTGCTCAATTCTGGTGGCATTGAGCATAAACATCATCTGATACTCACCCTCCACCACACTCGAAAGGGCCTTTTCCGTATTGCTCTGATAATGAAAGATCTCGTCATCATCGAGCCCTTCCTGGGTGAACCCAAGACACTTCTGGAAGATTAGTCGCGACAGCACCACCACGTCAAGTTTCTTGAGGGAAAGATGAAGGTCTTCACCCATTTTGTCCTGAACATCCGGCTTCAGTGAAAGCCAAAAGGCCTCATGGCTGCCGTGTAGAAAAAAGGCGAACGCGCTCCCCTCCTCACCGATCTCCGAAAGCGTGTTTTTGAAGTCCTTATAGCGGGCCACCACTTCATCGGGAGTGATGGAAAAGGGGGTGACGTCGAAATAATCCTCCAGCTTCTCAATGAATGCCCCTTTTTCAAAGCCTGAAACCCCTTTGATCATCCGGTGGGCGGGGAGGATCGTGAGCCCTTCGTCACGCATATTTGAAAGGTACATCATGACAAATTCATAGGACTTGTTGGGAGGTTTTCGCCCATGCCTGGCACGCAGAAGATTTCTGTAATTGCGGGATGTCTCATAGCGGTGATGTCCATCGGCAATGAAGATCGCCTTTGACCGCATGCTCTCCCCCACCCTCTTGAAAAGCGAGCGATCTTCAAGGATCCAGAGCCTGTGCCGGGTCCCGTCCGCCAACTGAAAATCCATTTGAGGGGTGAGTTCGGCAGATGCGCGGCACGCATTCAATACCACGTTTTCCCGGTCGTCATAGAGTCCGAAAATCTGGCTCAATTGGGCGCCGCAAGCTCTGTACAGCTTCAAACGGTCCTGTTTGTGCGCGGAAAAGGTCCTTTCATGGGGAAGGATCACCCCCGATCCCTCGTCTTCAATCCTAACCAGACAAATGATCCCCCATCGGGTCCTGATGGGCATTCCGTTGCCGGGATCGTATGTCATTGCCGTCAGGTAAATGGCTGGGCGGGCCGCCCTTATCAATTGCCGGTTGGACTGCCATCTTTGAAAGGTGTCCGCGGCACGGGTGTACCGGTTGTCCCAATCGGAATCGCCGGTTCTTTTTTCACCCAAGATTAATCGGATGACATTGTGGGGGTCTGCCTGGTAGTATGCTCTCTGTTCTTCCTGGTTGATGACATCATAAGGAGGCGCAACAAGGGTTGATAGGTCTTTTCTTTCAAGGTAGTTGTAGGTCAGGCCCTTGAAAGGCGCAATTGTCAACATGAATGACTCCTTGACATGGAAAATGGATGGATAAAATAATCGGCCAAAGTTTCATGAAACGTATCCGGTGTCAAGTCATTTCAAAAGGGGTTCTCCATGAAATCGAATGATTCTCCCGTCAATGACTTTGGTGGTCCCGATAAACCGATCCATGTCCTTGTCCGGGGCGGTACTGCAATTACCATGTCCCCCGGGCGGGAAATCATCAGGGACGCATGCATTCTCATCAGCGGGGACCGCATTGTGGAGATCGGTTCATGGGATGAAATAGCGTTGCCGAAAGGTTCTTTCCCTGAAACCATCCATGCCGGTGACGCCATCATCATGCCCGGTCTGGTGAATGGTCACGGGCACACGGCCATGACCCTGTTTCGCGGTTTCGCTGACGACATGCCGCTCAGAAAATGGCTTTTCGATAGGATATTTCCGGCTGAAGCCGCTTTCCTCTCGCAGGAAACCGTCTATTGGGGAACACTTCTGGGGTGCATTGAAATGATCACTTCGGGAACCACATGCCTTGCTGACGGCTACTTTTTCCAGGATGAGACAGTCCGTGCCGTGAACGCATCCGGTCTTCGGGCATTGCTGGCGCAAGGTGTGATTGATTTTCCCGCCCCCGGCGTTCCGGACCCGGCACAAAACCTTGCCGTCGCTCAGAGGTTCCTGGAAAGATGGCACGGATTCTCGGACCGGATTACCCCAGGCCTTTTCTGCCACAGCCCCCTTACCTGTTCCGAAAAAACCCTTTGTGGATCCAAGGAGCTCTCCGGAAAATACGGAACACCCCTCCAAATCCATCTTTCAGAAACGGCGCAGGAAGTCTCCGAAATTGTGGAGCGCAACGGCAAAAGGCCGGCCCACTTTCTCGACCAGCTGGGACTGTTGGATAAAGACCTCATTGCAGCCCATTGCGTCCATCTGGATGAAGGGGAACTTGAATGCTTCAGCGAGAGAGACGCCGGCATCATCCATGTTCCCGAGAGCAATATGAAATTATCATCGGGCGTCGCGCCCCTGGCAAAGATCCTGGCCATGGGGATCAAAACAGGGCTCGGTACCGATGGTTCCGCTTCCAACAACAATTTGGATTTATTCGGCGAAATGGATACCGCCGCCAAACTGTCAAAAGTCATGACCGGGAAGCCGGATACGGCAAACGCCTGGCAGGTGCTTCAAATGGCCACCCTCGGCGGAGCTGCGGCACTGGGCATTGACCATGAGACGGGAAGTCTTGCAAAGGGAAAAAAGGCGGACATCATCGTGGTCGATCTGAATTCGCCCCACCTCTCCCCCCTCTACGACCCGGCAGCGGCACTGGTCTATTCCGCCTCGGGTGCCGATGTAAAAGACGTGATTGTGGACGGCAAAATTCTCATGGCGGAAAGAGCGCTCCGTTTCCTGGATCCACAAGAAATCATGGTCCGCGTGAGAGAAATCAGCAGCAAAATCCGGGCGTAACAGACAAATTCCATCCTGCATTTGCGTCCGCGTGCCGGTTCTTCGATAGCGGTTCTTTTGGGCCTTTTTTCTAAAAACCATTGCCTTCGGAATGTTTTGTTGATATCTAAAGGGCCATTATGCGAAAAAAGCGAAATACGACGTTAATTCTGGCGGTGTGCGCCATCATTTTGGTTTTTGGTTTTATTGGTTGGTTTCTGGTTGCCATTTTTGAGGGAGAAAGGCCCAAAATCCAACTGGGACGTCTTCCCATCTATCTGACCAAAACCACTGAGATCCCCCTGGTGGTGACCGATGAAAAAAGCGGCATCAGAACCGTGAAAGTCGTCCTGAAACAGGGAAGCCGCCACACAACCCTGCTTGAAAAACGCTTCACCTTTGAAGGGTTGTTCAACGCCGAAGGCGTTCATCGGTTTGACGGGGTCATCTCCATTGACGCTTCCGAACTCACCCAGGGCAGAGCCGATCTGGAGGTCTATGCATGGGATTACTCAAGGAGCAGCGGGGGCGACGGCAACCTGACCATTGCCGAACACAAGATGATCGTGGATACCATCCCTCCCGCCCTCAGGCTGGTCACCCAACTGAATTACGTCAATAAAGGGGGGAGTGGTCTCATTGTTTACCAGACAACGTCTGATGCCGTAAAAAGCGGACTCTACGTGGGAGAGCGCTATTTCCCCGGCTTTCATGCCAAAAAGGGTTCGGAAGAAGGGATGCATGTCTGCTATTTCGGAATTGCCATCGACACCCCCAGAGATGTGCAAATTTCCCTGTGGGCCAAGGACAAAGCCGGAAACGTTTCAAAGGCCAATCTGAACCGTAGCATTCATATCCGCAACAAAAAATTCCGAACCCGACGGATCAAAATCTCTGACCGGTTCCTGGATGCGGTGCTTCCCTACTTTTTACAGGAGCTGAAAGACCCCACCGCAAAAAACATCGTCAAATTCCTTGAAATCAACCAGCGCGTCAGAAAGGAAAACGCCAAGGTATTTTATGATTTGAGGACGGATGCCACTCCTCGAAAGCTCTGGGAGGGCACATGGCTGAGGCTCAAGAATGCCGCCAACATGGCCCGATTCGGAGACAAACGGCTCTACTATTACCAGGGCAAAATCGTTGATGAACAGGTTCATTTGGGTGTTGATCTGGCATCACTGGCCCATTCAAAGGTGGGCGCCGCCAACAACGGACGCGTCGTTTTTTCAGACCGCCTGGGCATCTATGGTCTCACCGTTGTTCTTGATCACGGACAGGGCCTTTTCTCCACATACAGCCATCTGAGCAAGATCAATGTGAAAACCGGGGAAACCGTTAAAAAGGGAGATGTTATTGCATTGACGGGGCAGACCGGACTGGCGGGAGGCGATCACCTCCATTTCGGCATGATGATCAGCGGCCTCTTTGTCAACCCCATCGAATGGTGGGATAGCCATTGGATCAAGGATAACGTGACCCGAAAACTGAAGGCCGTCAAATGAGCGTTGTCAATTATCAGTGGTCTGAAAACTGATAACTGAAGACTCATAACTTCTTAGTGCCTTATTTCCTAAAACCCTGTAACAAAAAACAAGAAAATTATGCTGCGATTTTAATAAGTTGTTCAGTTGAGGCGGCCAAAAAGGCGTTCAGA
>JANQDY010000180.1 GCA_028278625.1 Thermodesulfobacteriota bacterium | reverse complement strand
CGTGCCCCTTCTGGACGTCCCTCAGGCTCCCCCAGGTCCCGAGGATCAACGCATCGGCAAGGCCATCGCCAACATGATCCCGGACGGTGCCACCATCCAGTTGGGATTCGGCGGCCTTCCCAATACGGTGGCGGCGTTTCTGGACAATCACAAAGACCTGGGCATCCACTCGGAGGTGTTCTGCCCCGGAATGGCCGATCTCATTCAAAGGGGGGTGGTGACGGGAAGAAGGAAAACGCTGCACCCCAGAAAACACATCTTTACCATGGCTTTCGGGGACCGGGAAATGATCCGCTTTCTTAACGACAATCCCGCCATGGAAAGCTATCCCGTCTCCTACACCAACCACCCTTCCATCATCGCCCAAAACGACAATATGATCTCCGTCAACTCGGTACTGGAAGTGGACCTTTTCGGCCAGGCCAATGCCGAATTCATGGCAGGGCACCAGTTCAGCGGAACCGGCGGGCAGCTCGATTTTGTAAGAGGCGCATTTGACGCCAAAGGCGGCAAATCGATCCTTGCCTTTCACGCCACCGCCAAAAGCGGACAAATCTCCCGCATCGTACCGAGACTGAAAGAGGGCGTCATGATTACGACGCCCCGCAATGACACCCATTTTCTTGCCACGGAATACGGTGTGGCCAATCTTAAAGGGAGGTCCACACGGGAGCGGGCACTGGCCATTATTGAATTGGCCCATCCCGATTTTCGGGACGATCTGCTGAGAGCCGCGGAAGACATGTATATCATTTGAATCGTCGGGGGGTTCCATGATTCCGATGATTGCCCATAATGGGCTTTTCTGGTATAAAAGGGTCATGAATAAACCGGTTCGGTCACTTGAAAGGTGCCTTATCAATGAAATGTGCACCTTTCACCGCCCCGAGACATCACAACCCCGCAGAAGAGGCGTTTGTCTTGAAGGTCATCGATTTTCATATCCACTATATCCGGCGTGAGATGCTAAATCCCACCTGGCTCGACTATCTGGCAGAGGTAAACCCGGCATATTATGCCAACATCGAGCATTTTGCCGAAGACCCGTCTGTGCTTACCGAATATCTGGACTCACAGGGCGTCGAATCCGCCGTTCTCCTTCCCGAATGCGCGCCGGCAACCAGCGGCCATGTCCCCACCGAGGACGTCATCGACTACTGCCGGGGTGAGGATCGCCTTTACCCTTTTGCCTCCATCAATCCCAATCTGCATGGCAATCCGGCGGCGCAGCTGGAGGTCTATACGGATATCACCGGGCTGCCCCCGGGGCGGCTTTTGAACTATTTCCCGGAACTGGAAAAGAACGCGGACAAGGTCATATTCGGATCGGACTGGCCAACCATGCCCGCAAATATCAGCGACAATATCTCTGCCATTCAATCGCTGCCCTTGGGGGAAACAGCGGCTGAAGCCATTCTGTACAAGAATGCAAAAAAGGTCCTGATGCAGTAAACGGCTGATCAAAAGGAAACCGGCAAACCCCGCCCATGGGGAGGTGCTGCCATTGTTTAAGCGAAAGACCGCATACACGTGGGCCGGTATTCTCATTGCCCTAACGGCAATTCTGCTGGTTTATGCCGCCATCATCCCTTTCCGGTTTGAATCCCCTTCTATTTTCTACAAGTTCGGTTTCGAGAAATTCCTGCTCAGGGCCGGCAAGGTCATTGGCCTGTTGGCAGCGGTACTCCTCCTTTATCAACTCCTGCTGGCGGCAAGGCTCAAGATCCTTGACCGGATCTTCTCTTTGCCACGCCTCTATCGATTTCATGCTGTTAGCGCCTTTATTATCGCCGTTTTGGTGCTGCTGCACCCCGCCTGTTTGCTGATCTCCGAGGATCTTTATACGCTTCCCCTGGCGCGCCGCTACTGGCCCGAATGGGTGGGCGCGGGCCTTCTGGTCCTGATTCTGTGTCAGGTGGTCTTTGCCAAATGGCGGCGATCCTTTTCCATTCCCTATCACAAATGGCGGAACATCCACCGGATTATGGGGGTGATCGTCATTGGGGCAATGGCAGCCCATGTGCTGAATGTCAGCAAGACCTTCGAGGAAAAGGGAATCCCCCGCATGGCCCTCATGGTGGCACTGGGCTGCTGGGCAGTGTTGTGGGTCTTCATCAGGCTCACGTCCCGAAGGCGTATGTCCTTTACCGTTAAACGCGTCATCAAGGCCGGAAAAGACGCATACGCCATCCATTTGCGGCCGGCCGAAAACCTGCCGTTTCCCTATGCCCCCGGCCAGTTCTGTTTCCTCTCCGTTGATGCAGCGGGGGTATCAAAGGAGCCGCACCCCTTTACCGTGGCATCCACACCCACCCGCCCCGATGCTTTAGAGATCATTGTCCGTTGCTGCGGCGACTGGACCGATGGCATCTCCTCCCTTAAGAAAGGCAACAGGGTTTTCATTCATGGACCTTTCGGCCGATTCACCCATGTATTGGAACCGCCCGACCGGGAGATCATCATGATCGCCGGTGGCATCGGCATCACACCCATGCTGAGCATGCTGCGGCATATGAGGGATCAAAAGGATTCCCGTCCCGTCACGCTGATCTGGAGCAACCGCTCGGATGACTACCTGTTTTACGGGGCGGAATTGGAGGAGATGAAAAAGCAATTGACGCGGTTCAGCTGGATCCCTGTTTTCACCCGGCAAAAAGGGGCTAGCGGTTTTTTCGGCAGGCTTGACCAGAATGCCCTGAAAGATTTTCTCACGGAGAGCCGTCGGGATGCCGCCGTATTTGTGTGCGGCCCCCCGCCCATGATCCGTCAGATCAGACTTTCCTTAAAGCGATTGGGATTTAGAGGCTCCGCCGTTAAAACGGAACTTTTTTCATTCTAGGCTCTCCCGGCGGTTCATCGTGAAAACCCGGATTAATAAGGCTTTTAGGGAGCATTCCAACAGCCGTTGCCTTTGGCCGTGTCAATG
Source organism: Thermodesulfobacteriota bacterium (assembly GCA_028278625.1). Next base: position 10,385 of record JANQDY010000180.1, on the reverse strand, counting down.
TTTTGACCATTGTCGGTATTGGGCAAAAAGTTCCCCCTTCTTTGAATCGCCCTTTCGCCCCAAAAAATGGGACAATATTTTGGATTCACTTGCAAATATCGATTCCCCGGTACCATCGGCACGATTCCTGCTTGTGGATAAATGGAGGCACCCGGCCGTCGGCATGAACATTAAAGATCCCCTCAGCAAATGCCGATAGTATTAACAGGGTCGCCGGCAAGATAGCACGAAACCCTCTAACTCCCGGCCGGATTCATATTCGGCACACTTTTTCCGAGGGTCCCGAAGTGCTTCTTGCGCCTGTGTCAAATGAAGGGAGGTGAAGGTTATGCAAGACCAAAGAATGACCTTTTGCCAAAAAGATGTCATGTCCATGTGTATGGCACCAGATAAGGAACACCAGAAATCGTGCCGATACTACGAACAGGCTTCCTGTTCGGACAGGTGCATGTATTTTGTCTTGGAAGAATTCTGTGATTGCTTAAAAGCGCAACTGTATTCTTAAAAAGCGTGCCTTGGAAAGGGCAGTCGCTTGTTAAGAGGTAGAATGGGTTACACGGGCCACAAAAAAGGCCAGCCAATCGGATGCCGCGTTTATGGGCTACAGGTTTGCGAATTTTTTGGCCAGATCGTTGTCAACCACATAGATGCAGACTTCTTTTGCCCCCTTCGCGGTGTAGCCGTGTCTTTCACATAGTCTCCGGATGAGCCGGTCTACATCATCCCGGATCTTGCCGTCGTAGGCCTTGAAATTCTCCTTGCCATAATCCTTGATGGCACGCCTGAAATTCTCGTTCTTTTGAAAGGGATCCAGCACCTCCTCCTTCAGGTTGTGAACATAACGGTCATGCATGGCCCCGTAAAGCTCGGTTTCGGTGAGGGGCCGTGCCTCGAGCATGATTTCCTGGGTCAATGTTCGGGATGCGTACATCTTTTGCGTATCTTTCCTGAAAGATAGCCGTTTTTCCCTGTCCGCCGTTGCATCCAGCAGATAGCGCTCAACGCTCTTTAAAAAGCTCTCGGTGATGTCTATTCTTTCCCCGGTATATCTGCAGACCTCGGTGGTTCCCATCTCAAAGTTCAAGGCAAAGAGATAGTTCTGGATTTGTCTGGAAATCTGTTCCTCGTTGTAATAGTAGAGTGATTCCTTGACTTCCTGCAGTACCGTGTAATCATACATGTGAAGCACGGAATCCAGAAATCCTTCCGGAACGGATTTTCCAAGGTCTTTTCGCATTTTGGTGAAATAGGCGAATAGCATCCTCATATTGATGAGTTTGTCTTCCTTCGCATAAGTGGAATAGAATTCGTTGAAGATCTTTATGGAATCACGCCCTGAAAAGCCTTTTCGTCCTTCGGCTTCCGATTCGGCAATCACTTTTCGCCGCCGCTCCTTGTTGAAGGATTTCAGGTGCTCTTCCGAAAGCCATTGGGGAATTGCGCCCGTGTAAAGCTCCATTTTCAGAAGCTGAAGGTTTTCGTCGCAATAAGCCCGGTATTCTTTGGGATCATCGATCCACTCAAGCAGCGCATCCGACTTCGGGTTTAGCCTTGATGAAATAACGATCCTGGCAAAATTGTCGAGGACTCTGGGAAGAAACGCCCTGTCAATCGTCTTCCCGAAAACACTGCGGTATATCTCCACCTCGGTTTTAAAATCCATAACATAGGCGATGTTCACATACTCGATGCGATCCGAAAAGGACTGAATGTCTTTCACCTCCTTTCTGTCTTCCGGATTCATGACCGCCACAAAAAGGGAATAAACGTTCTCTTCAAGGTCTTCCACCTTGTGGACACCGTCACTGATGATGTTGTGGAGCTGAATCAATCTCTGAGCGTTATTGGATTTGACATCCATTAGGGCGTAGATGCCATTGTTGGTCTTGGCGTATGGAGAAAAGATGTATTTGATCAGATTGCTGTCCTTGAACAGCCCGTTGATCCTTTTCTGAATCATGGGATTGCTGAGGAAAGGTTGCTTCGTGGGACTGTCTCCGGGGTTATAGACGCTGACACCTTCGCCGATGCGCCGGTTGATCCGATAGGGTCGGGCATAAACCATCTTGAAAACATCCGTCATGTTGCCCAACCGGTCCAGAAGTGTCTCGAAGAGCGAACTGCAAATGGTACACCGGTCGCTTTTGAAAATCCAATCGTATTCCTTTTCAGTGAAGATCTTCCGGGCCGGTGGGTGATCATCAAGGAGTTCCTCCAAAAACGCCCGGCGGGACTCTTTTGGGATCATCAAGATGGGATGATCATGACTCGGACAGGGCACTTCAATAATGCGCTCACCCAGAGATATGTCATTCGGTTCCTGCGAGAATTCAAGCGACGCTTCTAAAGGATCGGAACCCCCTTTTTTTTCGGCAAGCATTATCTCGTGGTCACGGTTCCTTTTCAGCATTTCAGACAGGACGCTGAAAATGGGATCGGTTTCAGGGGTTAAAAGACCCCCAAGGTCCCGCTTGTCCAGCCTCCAAACGGTTTCGAATCGGAAACCGTCCTCCCCGTTGGCAAACGCCTCAAATTTTCCGAGCAGATTGTTCAAAAAGGTGCTCTTGCCGCAACCGGGAGGACCATCGAAAATATAGATCTTGTTCTGCTGGGCCCCGCGCTTCAGGTCGTCCACAAGCTTCATCAACCGGTTTGCGAAAACCCTGTCGGCAAAAAAAGGATGGTCGGCTTTGGCAACAAAGAGACTGTTGCAATCATAATCAAGGAACCCGATGGACTCAGGGTCTTCCGGGTGTTCATCCGCGCCCTCGCCCACATGGAATTTGACCATATCATGAAACACCTGAAAAACATTGCGCAAAACAAAGAGTGGCTTTGCCGAAAGCTGTTCCAGGAAGTCTTCAAAAGGGATTGGTGAACGGTGTTCCGAGACGCGCTCCATGCGATCGATCAGGGCCATGGCGAATTTCATGTCTCTTGATTCTCCCATACGATCGGAGCTCCTGCCGGGATGATAAGAATTTATTCCTTATATGATTGACTATAGAGGAAACCGAATTGAAGGACAAGAAAAAAGGAAAGAAACCAAGCACCTCTCTTTATGGGAACGCGCACCCGCCAATAGGTTGATTTGTGTTGCGCCTTTTGAGATGATGGGCAATATTGATCGTAAAGGAGGGTTAAAATGAGAAAGACAATACAGGCAGTTCTTATCTTCGTGGTCATGGGCATACTGGTTTCCTTTGCCCATGCACAAGCACCGTCTTGGACCCTTGACAGGGCCCACTCAGGGATCTATTTCGGCATTTCACACATCTATTCCACCGTTAGAGGCAGTTTTGACGTATTCAATGCAGACATCCGATTCGACCCGGCCGATCTTGCGGGGAGCCGGTTCGATTTCACCGTGACGGTCAAAAGCGTTAACACAAATAATGGGAAAAGGGATCGCCACCTTTTGTCGGGGGATTTCTTTGATGCCAAGAAGTACCCTGACATGACTTTTAAGAGTTCCGCCGTCAAACACCTTGATGGGAACCGGTACAGCACAATCGGAACCATGACCATCAAGGATGTAAGCCAAGATGTGACCGTTCCGTTCACCTATTTTGGCACCAAGCCGAATCCGTTCAACCCCAAGCAATTGGTGGCCGGATTTGAGGCTGAAATGACCATCGACCGCCTTAGCTATCACGTGGGAAATGGAAAATTCCTAAAAATGGGCGTGGTTGGAAAAGACGTGAAGATCCTGATTGCCGTTGAAGCCACCAGGTACAAGTAGGGGCGTTTACAAGAACTAAATGACTTTTTGAAATGCGGCCGCGGCCCTGGCCACATCTTGGGCGGTGATCCCGTGGTGGGTCACCGCGCGCAACCGGCCCGGGCCTGCCCGTAGTACCCTAACCCCTTCTTTTTCAAGGTTTTTGACCACTTCTAAAGCAGAAATACTCGGCGAAAGATCCATATAGACAATATTCGTTCTAACACTCTCTAAATTTCCCACCGATAACCCTTTCAGATTTGCCAAGCCTTCCGCCAAAAGACGGGCATTTAAGTGATCTTCCACCAGCCGGTCCACCATTTGCTCGAGGGCCACGATACCGGCTGCCGCGATGACACCCGACTGCCGCATGCCACCCCCCAGCACCTTTCTCATTCTCCGGGCTTTGGCGATGAATGCCGTTGATCCGCAGACAATGGATCCCACCGGAGCAGCCAGCCCTTTGGAAAGGCAGAATGAAATGGAATCAGCCGGTGCGGCAAGTTCCGAAGGTGGCATACCCAATGCCACCGCTGCATTCATAATCCTTGCCCCATCCACATGCAGCTTCAACCCTTTTTTAAGGGCGATTGCCGAAACCTCCTTGAGATATTCGGCTGAAAGCGGGCTGCCGCCACAGAGGTTATGGGTATTTTCGAGGACCACAAGACGGGTAATGGGAAAATGGACATCGTCCGTGCGAATGGCCGACAAAATATCCTCCGGCAAAAGGGTCCCGTCCGGCTGGTTGGGGACGATTCGGGGATGGATGCCGCCAACGGCGGCGGAACCGCCCTGTTCAAAATAGAAGATATGGGATTTGTCCCCCAAGATCATTTCGTCTCCCCTTCCGCAGTGGGACATCTGGCACACCAGGTTTCCCATGGTTCCGCTGGCAACCAACAGACCCGCTTCTTTGCCCATGCACCGGGCGGCCATCTCTTCCAGCTTCCGGACCGTGGGATCTTCACCGAAAACATCGTCACCCAGCTCCGCGGCCGCCATGGCCTTTCGCATGGCATCGGTCGGTAGGGTAACGGTATCTGAACGAAGGTCAATGGCATTCATGGGGGATATCCTTTCCGGGTTATTTGGTTTTCTTGGGGAATGAAAAATCTATTTTGAACAGGTGCAGATGTCAATATTCCTTTGGGCAAGAATGAACAAAAAGACAAATATCATTGACTTTCCCCCCATTGGCAATAACATGTTATCCGAAGTCATGGCGTGCCATGGCCTTGTGCTTGATGGGACCGTTTGCCGTGATCGAGGCCGGGTGTTTTTTTCCGAATCGAAGCGTATGACCGGAGCGGATCAATCCATGAATGGAGCAACGCCAAAAGGGGTTCTTAGAGAATTGCGTGAAGACGATGTCGAGAGTGCCTGCCGCCTCATCGCCCATTCCATGAACGGCGATGAAGGAAGATGGGCGGAGAAGACCATGCGTTTTCATTTCAATTGTAAAGCCCACGGCATCTACGATGGCCGTCATTATTTCACCTACAGTGAAAGAAATCGCCTGATTGGTATGGTGGGACTCCATCACGATCTTTGGGGCCCTGAAAAGAATGTCTGGCTTGCCTGGTTTGCGGTACAACCCCATGCTCAGCGAAGAGGCGTCGGAAAAACCTTGCTGGCATCCATCCAGAAGGTTGCCCTTGCTAAAGGGTTCACCAGGATGTTTGTGGAAACATACGGCCACTCAGACTTTGAAAAAGCACGAAGCTTCTATGGTGCCCACGGCTTTCATCAGGTTGGTGAAATCGGCGACTACCTGTCGGAAGGCCACAGCATGATTGTCTTCATGAAACATCTCAAAGAATAGACCTCTCATCCGTTCAATGGGTGGTCACATTTGGTTTCCTGAAAATCCATTGCTTAAATCCGCCCGATGCTTAAATTATTAAGAAATTTGAAATGCGTCTACAATGAATGCGGAAAGGAAAGCATTATGAACAGGTCATACATATGGTTTGGTGTCATGTTTACCGTCCTGGGACTGATGTTGATGGGAATTCATCTTTTCCCGGCCTTCGCTACCCAGACAGGCACCACTGAAGCCGAGCAAGGCGTTGATGTGCTCACTTACGGGCCCATACACGAGGCCTTTGGCGAAACAGTTCAATTCGATCCCGAGCCCGGGATCATTGTCCCCAAATCCCCGCCGGACGCCATTCATGAAATTCCACCGGAGCAGAAACCTGAAGGTGATGTTGTGTGGATTCCCGGCTACTGGGCATGGGATGACGACCGAACGGATTTCATCTGGGTGAGCGGTATCTGGCGTGTTATTCCGCCGGATCGCCAGTGGGTCCCTGGCTATTGGTTCAAAGCCCGGCAGGGTTATCAATGGGTATCCGGTTACTGGGCGGCGGATGAGACAACCGACACGGAATACCTGCCTGAACCGCCAGAATCCGTGGAAGTTGGACCGAATGTGGCGGCACCTTCGTCGGAATATGCTTGGATTCCTGGTTGTTGGGTCTGGTATGGCGGACGATATGCGTGGCGGCCCGGATACTGGGTACTCATGAAACCGGACTGGATCTGGATACCCGCCCACTATGTTTGGACACCCAGAGGGTATATTTTTGTCGCAGGGTACTGGGATCTGGCCGTAAACCACCGAGGCGTATTGTTCGCGCCGGTCTTTTTTTCATTGGGGTTGCCGTTAACGCCCGGGTTTTATTTCACACCAACGTTCATTATTGATCTTCGGATATTTTCTGATCTCCTTTTCGTATACCCGCGTTATCATCATTACTATTTTGGGGATTATTATGCCCCCAGGTATTACCGAAAAGGGATATATCCCTGGTTCTCCCCCCATGCCATGCGCCGGGGTTATGATCCCATTTATGCGCACCAACGATGGAAGAATCGCTACAAGCACGGCTGGGAGAAGCGCATACAGGCGGAGTATCAGGCGCGCCGAAATGATGTGGCCTTAAGACCGCCCCGAAAACTCGATGTTGCGGGAACACCCGTTTACAAACCGAATGTCCCAAAGGTTGAAACCAGGAAACCGGCAACGCCCTTTCCTCCTGTTACGAAGATCGAGAGGAGCGCTTCCAAATTTCAGCCGCTCAGTAAAAAGGAACGCAAAAGAATTGACCAGCGGAACAAGGAAGTCATCGTCTACACCGACAAACGACAGAAACTGGAAACCCGCACGATCAAAACACCCACTTTAAAGACCTCAAAGAAAACCGCGCCCAGCAAGCTGAAACTGCCCAAATCGCCCATTGCGGCAAAGCCCAATGCCAGGGTTAGCACCCAGAAAGTGCCGCCCAATCGGTATAAGGCCCCCAAACTGAACCCGACGGTTGAACCTTTGAAAAGGAAATCCTATGAACAGAGGGGAGGCACCAGCGTTGAGAGACTTCCCAAGGCGGAGCCAAACAGAACCTTCAATCCAAAACCGACAATCAGTAAAGGACAGATCCCCAAAACCTGGTAAAAGGACTGAAAGGTGATCAACATGCTTGAAATGATCGACATTGGACTTGAAGAAGCGGTGGCCTATCGTATTGGGGGAAAAATTACTGAAATGGAAATGGCGGCCGTGCTTTCCGCCTTTAAGGAAAGGATTGCGGACGGGAAAAAGTTGCGGGTCTATCAGGAGGTGGTGAGCCTGGGGGGCGTGGAAATCGATGCCTTGATGGAAAAATTAAAATTTTTCAAAGAGTTCGGACTATCCCATTTCAGCAGGATTGCCATGGTTACCCCGAAAAGATGGATTCACAAGCTCGTAGATCTGGAGGGAAAGCTGTTCAAGAATATTGAGATGAAAGGGTTTTCCATCGAGGACAGAGACAAAGCCATCCAATTTCTAAAAGGTGCATAACCGATGGCAACGGTTCAACCATTCAGTTGTGAATCAGGCGCAACATCATCCGGGTTCAATTTCTGAAGACGCTTAAGTGCCAACCTGGCCATTTGCTTCCCGGATTCCGTTAAGAACCACTGATCCAGTTTTCTCCGCAACCGCGCGACACACTGCTTGAAAGTGAGGCCGAAACCCATCTGAATGTGGAGAATGGAAGTCTCTGAATAGCGCCAGAGTTTGTCGGCATCTTTTACGATTGCGTCGTTCAATGAAACGGCTTCCGCGCGTGAGTCATGCCCCTTTATTATATCCTGAATCTCTGAGATCTTTTCTTCAGGGTAATTGACTTCTTGAAGAATTTCGCCCGCAATTCTCTCGCCTTCAACCTCATGTACACGGTTCCACTCGGGCATGCTGTTTTTGGGTCCGAAGGCCTTTAATTGAACATCCTCCGGCACGCTCTTCCACCCCACGTCGTGCAGGATGATGGCGGGCATCACGATCTCTTCCTCCCCCCCTTCCCTAATCAACAGCTGCTGAGCAAGCTCTGAGGCGATTTTTGTATGAATATCATTCTTCCTCGTATTGAGGTAAGGCCGGGCCAGATTCCAGATCCGCCCATAAATGCCGTTTGCCGAAAATGCTTCAGACGCCATGAAATTTTCCCAGTTCCATTTCAAAAAAATGCCACTTCTAGTCGTCAATGAGCCATTTCTTGCACAAATGGTAAAAGACATCCGAAAGATAGACGATTCCCACAATACTCTCCTCTTCCACCACCGGCAGACGCCTGACCTTGCTTTTCACCATGCGGTCGATGACAACCATCACGTCGTCGCCGGGTTTGACGGTAATGACGGGGGTGCTCATCACCTGCTCAACCCGCAGATCGGTGAAATGATCCACATAAACTTCCAGTTCCCCTTCCCAGAGGGGTACATTTTCCAATTCGTAATTCATGAACGGCGGCCGCAGATGATAGAGAATATCTTCCATGGATATCATGCCCAGAAGATGTGAAAAGCTGTCTACCACCATCAGGCCAAAGGGTTTATACCCGGTACTCCGTGTTTCGCCCCTGAAAATCATTCTTGCGGCCCGGCTCACGGGCGCATCGGGTTCGATGGTCACATATTTGGTGGTCATAATCTCTTTGACGCTTAATCCTTGTACTTTTCGCACGATGATACCTCCACTTTCAGGGGTTCACAATATCCTTGGAAAAGCCCGCAAAAGAACGATGTGACATTCGTTTGACTATAGGGAAAAGGGAGGAGCAGGTCAAGATTATCCTTTTTTCATGACCGCTGCCGGATCGCTGGAGGCCCACTTCCATGCGGCTATCAGGCAGACGCACAAACGAGGCGGCCCCAGGTTGCTGGAAAGAAATCAAAAGCAGTAGCTGATGCCAAGGGTTACGGCTGTCCGGCTGATGAATGTCCCTTGGGCATTGATCTTGAAGTGGTCTCCCAGATCCACATCAAAACCGACAAGCCCACTGAAAGTGTTGTTGTTTTCAAAGGTTGAGTCATATTTGATCCACCCGATTTGGGGATTCTGGTGGGTCCATTCCCCATTGAAATTGACCTTATACCAACTGTAACCCGCCCCCACGTAAGGGGTGAACATGCCAAAGGTCCAATGGGTGGTGAGTACAAAATCCGCCTGCCAGTAGTCGATGGAATCATTGGTGTTCCAGCCGAGCTGGCCAGCCGACTCACCGGTCTCCTGGCTACGCCAGTCTTTTACATCCCGGTCATCATATCGCAGATACTGGCCCGCCAGTGTCACACCGAACCCACTGTCCAATTTGAGCGCATCGAACTTGGCCCCCAGGGCCCAAACAAAATTGCTCTCCAGGTTCGCCTTCCAGTTGTTTCCCGCCTGGTAATCTTTCCACTCGCCACCATTGGCAAGACCTAGCCTGGCAAAAACATTGAGCCGATCCAACAGCCCATAGGTGACGGTTGCCATGTAGAACGCGTCATTTTCAAAGTCAGCGCCAACCCTGCTGGAATTATGGGTGCCATTGGAAAAAGTCCGGTACAGGGTATAATCGGAAAAACTCTGTTTGACGTTAAGCACTCCCTGAAGACCCACGTCAAACTGGCCTTTTCCGATGAGCTTTGCCGGGTTACCCAGCTCTTGGGCAAAGGCCGTTCCACCCACTAAGACCAGAATCACCAACGACAACACGAATCCGCTTTTCATGCCTTTTCCTCCATGCATGCTCAACTGAAATGAACAAAATCAGAACCATTAGTTTTAATTTTACAGTCGTTTCAAAACACTGTCAATAGAATATGATTCTGGCGAAAATCCTGCGAAGGAGACCTGACACCACTGTTTTCCAATTATTCGGAACCATGGTGTACGTAACTGGGGTGAATAGGGCTTATGACCGTTGGAGAGACCGCACCCTTTTTCTTTACACTTTGCCGACGTTGTGACAGATAGATTGTGTTTTCAGCATTCTCTCATTAGAAAATGCTATGCGATCCCGAACTGCTTTTTTTGCGATAGACTCGACAATGAAAAAGCCGTACCGATTGGTCATTGCAGAAGACCATACCATTTTAAGAGAAGGCCTGCGGGCCCTGATCGCTTCGGGCCCGAAGCTTGAGATCGTCAGTGAGGCAAAGGACGGACGGGATGCGGTCGGCTGTGTTGAAGAATTCGGCCCCGATCTCGTTATGATGGATCTGTCCATGCCCAAAATGCACGGCCTTGAAGCCATTAGTGCCTTATTTCCTAAAACCCTGTAACAAAAAACAAGAAAATTATGCTGCGATTTTAATAAGTTGTTCAGTTGAGGCGGCCAAAAAGGCGTTCAGA
>JANQDY010000181.1 GCA_028278625.1 Thermodesulfobacteriota bacterium | reverse complement strand
GGATGCCGGTTTTTTCAAGTCCTTTCACCAGAAACGGGCAGGTGAGATAGCGATAAAAGGCAGGGTCACTTAGAAAGACATGCCGCAAGAATTGCATTTCCTCATTGGAAAGGCCCGTTGCGGCCAAATCATCTTCCGTGGGCCGATAGGCGTCGTTCAGCAACTCCTTTTCCCGTTCGATAAATGCATCCAGATGGATTTTTTCGCCGGCATTTATTTTCTTAAGGATGAAAAGCCGAAGCGCCAGAATTTGAGGCGCCGGAAAAACGCTTGTAACACCGTAGTCTCCTTTATAAAGACTCAGACGCTCATCGTAATGGTACAGAACCTGACTCAGATCCAGAATATTGGGATCCAGTACCATGTAATCGAGGCGGTTCTTTTCAGGATCCGTCAAGGTTTTCACGATGCGGCGGAAATCCAGGGGCTCATCCATGGCCCGAACCCGCCAGGGGGCCCTTGATTCAGGCTGGCCGGCCCGGCCCAGAACCACCTCCATGAGATAGGCCAGAAGTTCACCGGAATAGAGTTCTGCGGGGGTTAGCGGTGAAGATGTTCGAGATGCCGGGGTGTGGGAAATGGATTTGTTCGCAGGAGAGGCGATGGCAATGATTGGGAAGAAAAGGATCAGAATGAAAACCCCGAGACGAACAGGTTGAAGGTGTTTCATTATTATAGCTGGGCGCATGAGTTTATTAAACCGTCTCATGGGGCAAAAAATGCTGCGAGCCGTTTATAAAATTCCGCGGTTGAGAGAATTTTTTGTGCCATCATAGCTCAAAGGGATCTACTTTACCACAAAGTTAACGGGGGCTGTCTCAACGGGAGAATCTGAATCCTTTGACCACACTCTGGCCACAACCCGGTGGGTCCCCTTTGAAAGGGGCCAGAGGGAGTTGGGTTCCCTGGTGGTGACGAACCGTTTGCCGTCCACATACCAGTTGACTTTCGCGTCCTTTGGCAGGTTCGCCATTTGAAATTGAAACGCTTCGTGTGCATCGGGAATGCGCGGGTCCATGGCCAGCTGCAATCCGCGGGTGGGTCGCTTGAGATAGGGTCGTTTTTTTGGCCGTTCGATGGATGGTCCTCTTTCCGGTTCGGTTCCGGGTATAAACCATTCGCTGACCGTGGCGCATTCCCCGTCATCCGGTTCGCCGGTCTCACGACAGATGTTCCGTTTCCTGAGCCATGGGCTTAGATAGAGCGGGCGAGTCTCCCGGTTGCGGTTCAGCTCGGCAAAGACGCTCCTTAAAACAAGAGCGGGACCGGAAGCGCCGGTCACCCCGAAGGAGGGACGCCGGTCCAGGTTCCCCATCCACACACCCACCGTAAAGTGATCATTATACCCGACTGCCCAGGCATCTCTGTAATCGCTGGAAGTGCCCGTCTTAACGGCTGTCTGAAGGGGAAACCGGAGAAGGCTGCCCCCGCCGAATTCCAGTTTTCGCGCATTGGGATCGCTCAGAATATTGCCCATGAGGGACGCAGTCTCAGGTGAAAATACCTGCCTCTCCATCTTCTTTCCGGCAGTCTCTTCCATGATGGTTCTAAAGGATTTGTAGACGCCCCGGTTGGCCAGGACCGAATATGCCCTTATCAGTTCGAGAAGGGTTATTTCACCGTTTCCCAGTGCCAGCCCTTCTCCGTAGTGATCGGGATGTTGATACAGGTTGGCGATGCCAAGCTGTTTTAGGCGGCCGAGAAATGTGCCGACCCCTACAAACTGAATGGTACGCACGGCAGGCGTGTTGAGGGAGTTTCCAAGGGCCTGGCGAAGGGGGAGGGCGCTGTAATGGGTTCGGCTGTAGTTTTGATAAGAGTGGAGTCCATGGCCCACGGGCGCCGCCAGCGGGAGATCGTCGATACGGGTGGCGGCGGTCCATCCCTTTTCAAGGGCAAGGGCATACAAAAACGGTTTGAGGGTGGAACCGGGCTGCCGGGGGGTCGTAATTCCGTCGATCCAGCTTTCCGGAATCTTGCCGGTTGATGAGCCCCCGTTCACCCAGGCCAGGATTTCGCCATTTTTATGGTCCACAACCAGTACAGCGCCGTTGCGAATGCCTTTGGTCGTCAGGTGGCACAACCTCTGATCGAGGATGTGTTGAACCTTCTTTTGAAGGGGTGCGTCTAAGGTGGTGCGCAATCGAGGCGATGGCGCTTCCCGGGAAAGAAATGCCGAATTATAAAGGTGCTGTACGAAATGGGCGGCGTTCGGGTCAAAGGGCGGTTTTCTGACTTCAAGGGGCATTTCCTTGATATCATCCATTTCCGTATTGCTAAGCGCCTTGGTCTGAAACATCTTTCCGGCAAGCCGAAGAATGGGCGTCTCAAGGCATTTAACGTCCTTGTGGGGATTCAGACGGCCGGGAGCCCGCACCATTACTGCCAGGGCCAGCATCTCCTTTCGGCTCAAGGTGTCGAGATCCCGATCGAAATAGTACCGGGCTGCTTGTGCCACGCCACGTCTTCTCGCGAAATAAGGCACTTGATTGAGGTAGCATTCCAGAATTTGCTCTTTAGAAAAGACGTTTTCGAAACGCCGCGCTTCAAATCCCTCCAGCCAACGGGACCAAAGGGTGCGGGGGCGCGGCCGCCAGAGGCGTACCACCTGTTCGGTAATGGTGCTGGCGCCTCTTACGGCCCGAAATGATCTAATATTCTGCAAGAGGGCCATGAAGCGGGCCCGCCGGTCGACGCCTCTGTGTTCATAGAATCGCTTGTCTTCTGAAATGACAAAGGCCTTTTGAAGGAAGGGCGGGATCCTATGAAGGGGGAAATAATCGTGAATGTTCCAATGGTTCTGATATGTTATGGTAAGGGGTGTGCCGTGCCGGTCAAGGATTTGCACCTTGCGGATGTGGCTCTTTTCAAAACTGAGGGATTTGGGCACCGGCCGAAGATCGGCATCGGTTTTCAGGGTGAGAAGGCCCAAGGCGGCGATCAGAATGACGCCGATAATGCCTAAAGCGATAGCTTTTGTGCGTTTCATGGCCAAAGAGAGACGTCCTATTGTGATCTCTTTTTGGGCATTTCGACCTTTAGACGGTCCATGACACCCCGCCCAAAAACATCGGGGTCATACATCTCTTCCGCATGAACCGGCAAAATGGTGAATACACCTGATGCAATGACTTGACCCGTGTAGGAGAGGTGGTAATTGCCTGCCGGCAGGTATTCGGAGTAGAAACGGGCCGCGTTGTGGCGCAGTTCACGGTGATAGAAACTCCATCGGGATACGCCGTAACTGAACCAGTCCCTTTGTCTGAACCACCAGGATCCTTCGGCCCGCACATACGACTCCGGGTCCGCATCCACGCGGGAAGCGGTGGCCAGATCCCGGTTGACCGGTTCCAGGCCGCCGGGGACCGGGTCGTCCACAACCACGAAATTACGTGCCGCCGGAAGCGACAGGAAAAGATCAATCCTCACCAGATCACCCCGTTTGAGTCGTATGGGGTTTTGAAGGAGCCGCCACTTGTTATCCTTCAGCAATGAATACTCCCTGCGGATTTCGATGCCCGCATTCACGGGTTTCGATCCTTCACCCAAGGGAGCATAGGAAAGCCGTGCGGCATAATAGAGACGGCCTTGGCCGGCTTTTTCAAGCTGAATGCGGGCGGTTTTACCGGGATCCCTCTCTGTAACGGGCCGGGAAAAAGTCACGGCTTCATCTCTCACGTCGGTGAAACGGGCCTGGCCAAGGATATTGTCCTCAAAAAGGGCACGAACGTTGAAATCGGGGGCTCGCGCTTCATATTCTCTTGCATAATTCACCAGTCCGTTCATGCAGAAAATGTTGGCCTGTGTGTTTTCCCAGTGGTCCTGTTTTTTTCTGGCCTGGGTAATGAATCGCACAAGCTTCATGGGAACATCCCTGATCTCTTTTTTGCCCTTGGTGGTTGCGGCATATGTTACAAGAGCGCTCAAAATGGCGCCGTTGGTGCGCAAAGGGGAGGCAAGGATGCGGCTGAAACCGTGGTCTATGGTTTCGCTAAAAACTATTTTACCGGCTGATTCGTTGCTGTGGGCGAGAATCATCTTAAGAAGGCGGGACCTCAGTTTATGGGTACCGGAGATCTCCAGGGCCGCCATAAGAAAATGTGCTTTTCCGAAAAGACTCATCTCTTTTACGCGGGGTTGGTACCGTGTGAGATCGGAGCGCTTGAGTTTCCCTTCCTTTGCCAGAGCCGCCAGGGCCACGGCTCTGACCGTTGAAGCCATTCCTCTGGTGTAAAAATCGGGAAGGGTGTTTCTCCGAAGGAGCGTGTCAAGGTAGATGTGAAGTCTTTCAAGCACGGTTTCCGGAATCGAAAAACCGGCTTCCCTAAGCCATGTGAATGCCAGGGCCGTATAGGCGCTCAGATAGGGGCTTGCGTATTGATCTTCGGGAACATAATAGGTCATTCCACCACCGGGCGCCTGGAAATCCGCGGCCCTCCGAAGGGTCTCCGCAACCAATTGGGGGCTTTCGGGCCATGAGAAACCGGAAGGAAGATATTCTTTCAGCCCAATGTAATGACTCGCCATCACCCCCTTGGTCAGAATCTGTTCCCAGCAGGCATAGGGGTACGCCTTCAGGTACTGAAACGCCCCCTCCAGATTCCCCAGCACGGTGGGTGACACCTGGACGGCAATGCCGCCCGCATCGGTCCGCATCTCCTTTGGAAATGCGATGGTCTCCGTGACCGAAGGCCGGTTGCTGCTGCCGTACAGGGCAGCGGTTTCAAGGAAATACCGTTTGTTGACCGGAAGGGTATGGGTAAGGCCGTCGCCGTCTTCCTTGTCCCAGGCTTTTGCGGTAAACGCGATGCGGCCGGTTTGAACCGTATGAATGGGAACCCAGACGGTCTGTCGCTCAAAAGGGGATAGGGAGATCTCAAAGCTGTGTTTCAGCGCATCAGCATGGGCCGGCATCGTGATGGGCGTCTTGATTGGACCTTGGGCCGTTACGGTCACCTTCAATCGCCGCTTTTCCTTAGTGCGGTTCATGATGCTGAAACCGGCTTCGAATTCGTCTCCTTCAACCACCTGATTGGGCATGACGGGGCGGATTTCAGTGGGCTGATTGACGCTGATTCTTCCCTGACCCAGCCCCATGCGGTTAAAGGGGGTGACGGCCATGGCCAGGATGCGCCAGCCGGTGAGGTTGTCGGGAGCTTTAAAAGAGATGGCCGCTTCACCTTTTTCATCGGCAATGATGGCGGGGTTCCAGTAGCTGACGAACTTGAACACCGACCGAAGGCTGATGTGGGCACCGCCTCCGCCGCCCTGGTCGGCGCCCTTCTTTTCAAATTTCTGCCGTCCCACCAGCCCCATGAGTAGGCTGAAGTTCTCCATATCCAGTCCGTCAAGGGTATTAAATCCTTTGTACGGATCAAAGTAGTCGCTCCCCTGGGCAATCAGTTGAAACACCGATTCATCCAGAACCGCCACGGCCATTTCAACGGGGGGCGTTTCTTGCCCCTTTTTCACCATTGCTTTCAGTTTTACAGTGACTTTGTCGCCGGGTTTGTAGATTTCATGCGCCGGTTCGACCACCACCGGGATCTCCGTATCGGGATCGAAAACCGCTGTTTTCACATATCCCATGCGAAAGGCGGGCTTTCCCAAATCCACGTCACCCGGCTTTAAGGGGGGCTGTTCCACCCGTGGGGAGATGACGGTCACCGATAGATAGAATCCCGGCGCCTCATCCTGCGCAACCTCGAACTCAATGGTGGGGGTGCTTCCTTCCAGCTTCTGAACCCAGTGCCTCAAAATGCCGTATCGCTCCATGGTGACCAGCGCGCTGGCCCCGGGAAACGGGTTTTTGACGAGGTATCGGGCCCGGTCCCCGACCCGGTAGCGATTTTTTTCCGGTATGATCTCCAGGCGGTTGTCAGGACCCTCTTGCCATACCACCTCTCCCTTCCCCAGGACCCATTGCATCACTTGGCTGGAGTGCTCGCGACCCATCGTATCCCGGACGGTTGCAATGACGCGATGGGGGCCCGGATGTTTCGGGGTGAGGGAACAGGGGACAGGCTCAAGGCCGGAAACGGTTTCCTGCCGGTCCACCTCCACCCAGTGATGGGTGTACCGGGGAATGTACGCGTTGCCAGGGCCTTTTACGCGGGCCGCCTTGGTTACACGCCGGGAAAGGATGACCGTGATGGGGACATCCTTTACGGGTATCCCCTGGTCATCCACCACCAGTAATTCCACCGGCGCGGACTGGGCTTCGGTCATGACCCAATCAACGGGTCGCAGCCCCACGTAACGGTTTCTGGCGGTATAGGATGCGGAGGCTCTTCCGGTGATCGATTTCCCCCGGTCATCTTGAACGGCGCTTTCCGCCACCAGCTTCCCGTAGAGTATTTTGCCTTCTGGAAGGGTAAACCGCGAATCGGCATCTCCTTGATGGTTCAACTTTCCTTCACTCTGAAAAACGGTCTCTTCAGGGGGCGCTTTGGGCAAGGTGGTGTCGAACCGAAAATTTCGAAAGGCGTCGGATTTGGGGATCAGGGTTCCGCTCCTGACGAGAGCGGTTATGCGGTTGCGTGCATTCCCATAGGGGCCTCCCCCATGGAGCCTGGCACGGGTTATGATATCCACCTCTTTTCCCGCTTCAAAAAACTGGCCGTTCAATTCGGTGCTCACCTTGAAAGGGGATGGGGTGAAGTCGCTCACCAACACCCGCATGGGCTGCCTGCTCCATTTGGCAAAGTTTGCGGTGAGTTCGAATCGGTACCATCCCACGGCCCCGGTCTTGGGTACGTGGAATTCCCCGTGGGCAGCACCAAAGCGATTAAGCGTGAGATCCTCTCTTTCATGAATCTTTTTCCCCATGGGATCCAATACCGTGAGATGATACCCCGATAAAGGGGGCGGAACAAAGGACTCATTGTCCTGGTCGCGCACATAGAGTTTGTACTGAATCGTATCTCCTGCCCGGTAAACACCCTGGGCCGTGGTTCCCCAGGCGTGCATATGGCCGTAGCGCTGTCGCATATCGGGCCAGAGGGTGTTGCCGCTTGCCCGGTAAGTATCCACCCTGAAAGGACCGTCCAGGGGGAGCATGGCCATATCTTCCCTTTTTTGAACCCGAAGGAAAAAATGGGGTTTCTTCATGCCGTAGGCCATAAGGGTGGTGAGATGCGGATCAAAGGTGCCGGTCCCCGCCATCATGAGGATGCCGTTTGAATCGGTGATGCCGTGGCACAACGGTGAAGGGGTTTCGGGAAGGGCGTTGTAGGTGCTTCGGTAAAGACTTACACGAGCGCCTTTGACCGGCATCCCCGTGGCAAGCTCCGTGACCCACACGAGGGTGTTGTAATGGCCGATCTTGGCGTGCACCTGAAAGGGGGTGACCTGGGCCATGAACCATCTTTCCCAGGGGCTCTTCTTAACGGTAGGATGCGTTTGAACCGTCCCTTGAACCACCCCCGACTTTTTTTGCAGCATCTCGCGGGTTTCAAGGGGGATTTTAAAGGCGATATCTTCAACCTTTGGCATCTGAAGGGTTTGTTTTTGGCCGGCCTCCTTTCCATGTACCGTGAGCCGGTCGTAGGAAATATCCACTTTTTCAAGGTTGGTTACCACCAGGGGGACTCTGGAGTCCACGCCCTTTTCAAGGACCGCCTGACGGTGCGTCAGAACGAAGTTGGGGAGGCGGTGATCCGTCATGAATGCCATGCTGATGGGATCTTCAAGGGGGCGCCCGAAGACATCTTTCAGGAGATTTTCGCTGCTTTTGATACTGTATTTCCGAAACGCTTTGAGCAGTTCGGGAATCCACACTTTATAGGTTTGCTTTTCTTTGTGTGGGTAGCTGAGGTTTGTATATCCGGTCCGCCCGGCCCATGGATCATAATCAACACGGTCACCCGAGAGGCTCGGCATGAAGGTGAGGCACTCTTTAACTTCTATCGTATTTACAGGAGACGAAAAAAGAAGTGCCGCCTGTCTCAGGGGATTGCATTGGTTTTCCAAAGGATCGGGATCGTTTGGTGCAATCTGAACGGTTTTGCCACGATTATCGGTACATTCCACCCCCTCGAACGTGAAAGCCGGGAAGGTGGAAAAAGAAGCCAGAACGCGTCTTTCAATCCCTTTTTCCGGACCCAAAAAGGAAATAATACCGGGCACTATCCGTAGGGTTATTTTTGCGCCCAGCGGCAAATCCGTTTCAGGCGCTACCAACCAGACGCGTCGTGCAATGTTACCGGGCACACCCTCTTTTTTGAGGGGTTCATCTTTCACATCCGGGTCCTTTGAGACAGAAATACCGGTTACGGCCGTTGCTTCGCCGGGTGATGCGAAATAGAGATGTTGAATAAGGGACTCCTTGAACACGGGCTGGTTGAACGAGAGCCGAATGACCGGCATCCCGGGGCCGGACCACGTTCTGAACCACACGTTTGTTACCTTCGGTCGAACCGTCGTAAATTGCACCTCTACCGGTTTTTCAAGGGTGGCCCCGTCTAGGGCGCGAATGCCGGGATTTACGACAATATTGTAGCTGGTTGCGGGTTTGAGGGCCGATGTTTCTCCCAATTGACAGGCCAAGGTTTTGGGGTTGAGCCAGCGCCACTGACATTCAAGAGAAGGGGTGATGGTGATGGGGATTTCCGACGCTTTTCGGGCCATGGCGCCCAAAGGTACAACCGAACGATCAAATTGAAAGAGAATCTCACGTCCTATGGGCACATCCGTTCCTGAAGGTGTTATGCGGGTGATGTCAAGAGGAGGGTGGGGGGGAGGGGGCGCAGCGACGCCTTGGCTTGCGGCACCTGCCAGAAAGACGATAATGCCTAAGACCGATAAAAAGGCTCTAATGATTTTGCCGGGGTGGCCCATGGTAATTCTCCTGGTTGAGTCAACGGCCAAAGTGGAATGGCCGGTGAGTTGTCTTATGAAGATTTCTGTTCCGTCAACTGGATCTTTTCCACCTTTTGCAGTTCTCGGGAAATGGCGCGGGTGCGCACTTCTGCCTGGTCGATGCTGTTGCCGGCTTCCCGAATCTTTTTCCGGGTTTTGGCAAGGGCATCCCCGAAGCGTCCGAATTCGGTTTTGAGGGTTCCCAGAAGCTCCCAGACTTCGCTGGTGCGCCTTTCGATGGCCAGTGTACGAAAGCCGATCTGGAGGCTGTTTAAGAGTGCCGACAGGGTGGTGGGACCCGCTACCACCACGCGATATTCCTGCTGAAGGGCATTGCACAGCCCGGGCCGCCTGAGCACCTCCGCATAGAGACCTTCCACCGGGAGGAACATGATGGCGAAATCCGTGGTCTGGGGCGGTGAAATGTATTTGTCCCGAATGGCTTTTGCCTCCGACCGGATCCGTGTTTCCAGCTGTTTTAAATGCCGGTCTGCGGCCGCTTTGTCAGCATCTTCCAGCGCATCCAGGAGATGCTGATAGTCTTCCTGAGGAAATTTTGCATCAATGGGAAGCCACACCACCTGATTTCCCCTGCCCGGAAGACGGAGGGCGAATTCCACCCGATCACGGCTCTCTCTTACGGTGGCCACATTGGTGTCGTATTGATCCGGGGTGAGAATTTGATCAAGTATGGCGCCCAGTCGGACTTCTCCCCAGGTGCCGCGGGTACGAACGTTGGTGAGAACCCGCTTCAGGTCACCGACACCACTGGCCAGTTGCTGCATTTCACCAAGTCCGCGATAGACCTGCTCCAGCCGATGGCTCACCTGTTTAAAAGACTCGCCCACCCGTTTCTCAAGATTCACATGAAGCTGTTCATCAACTGTTTCCCTGATCCGCTCAAGATACTTGTTATTTTCGTCTCGCATGCGCTCAAGCTGCAGATCGAGGGATTTGCGAAGGGAGTCCGATTTTTCCTCGTTGAGCCGGGTTAACGCCATCAACTGCCGGGCAAAGGCATCCAGCTGGACTTTCTGCATTTCCGCGTTTTCTGTGAGGCGGCCAAGGAGGCCGTCGGTCATGCGCGTAAATCCGCTGCCCATTTCCTCCCGGGCAAGATGTGCATGATGGGCCGTCTCCCTGCGGTTTTGGGCGGCGTCTTCATGAATTCTTGTGGAAAGGTTCTCCAGCCGATCGTCCAATTGCCGCAATCGTTGCCCCATTTGGATAAGCTCTCTTGAGTCCTGCTTTTTAAAGAGACGAATCAAAACCACTGACAAAATCACAAGCGTCAATGCCAACATGAGGAGCGATAACGCGCTTTCATGGGCAAGGATCATTCTGGCGGTGTTTTCTAGAAAATGGGACATGTCCGGCTGAACCGCACCGTTTCAAGGTCTGATTTTCAGGCAGTGAAGAAGGCCCGGTGACTCTTACGAGGGAGTGTATAAGAAAGGGGTGCTGGGTGTCAAGAAGGGGAGCCCCCCAAGCGTCTCTTCTTTTTTAGGAGGAGAAGAGATGCAGGGAGGGCTCAACTGTTAAAGGGGTATGTTGTCCATCTGTTTGGGTCAAAAGGCCATCGAAAGCGTTACGCCACCGAAAAAGTGGTCTGATTTCTCGCTATAGCTGGTGTATTTAAGCAGATTATCCGCTGAGCTACCCAGTGCAAACGAGTAGGCGATCAGAGGGGTGACCGAGAAATATTTGAGAAAAGGAATGGTCATGCCGACTGAGAGCAATGCGTCCTGAAAACCGTTGAACCGGTCGTCGGTGGGGTTGCCGTTATCATCAAAATCAACGATACTGTCGTTTTGGGAAATGTAATAGCCAATGGAGGCTGCCAGATCAAGGCTGATGTCATGGGGAAGCCCGAAGGAGTGGGAAATTCCCAGGTTGAAATAC
>JANQDY010000170.1 GCA_028278625.1 Thermodesulfobacteriota bacterium | reverse complement strand
TCCGCCTGAAGTGGGGCTGAAAGAGGTGACGGTGGGCACGGGCGCCGTGGTGGTAAAGGTACGGTCACTGCCGTACCCGGTCAGGTTGTTGCTGTTGGTGGCGTATGCGCGGACGTAATAGGTGGTGCTGGAAGAGAGTCCCGTGATGCTGCTGGTGTATGCTCCCGTGGCGGTCCCGTCGCTGGTGTGACTGTCACTGGTGGTGGGATTGGGGGAGGTGCTCCAGCAGACCCCTCTGGTCGTCAGGGTGGCGCCTCCGTCATCCGTGACGTTGCCGCCGCTTTGGGCCGAGTTGGTGGTGACCGATGTTACCGCCGCTGTGGTCACGGTGGGGGCGGCAGGAGTGGTGTAATTGAAGGTACCGCTGCTTTCCCCTGTGCCGGCAGGGTTTGTGACGGTTATTTTTCCCGTGGACCCATTTCCCACGGTGGCGGAAATCTCGGTATCAGAGACCACCGTAAAACCAGCGGCGGCCGTTGGTCCAAAGGTCACGGCGCTTGCACCGCAGAAGTGGCTTCCCACGATGGTAACGGATGTTCCCGTCATTCCGGAAGGGGGTGAAAAGCCGGTAATCACGGGTGTCTGGTAAATAAATTCGTCGGCCCCCATGTCCGTTGCAGGCCCCTGAGGCCTGGGCGTGCCGTTGATATCCTCTGTGACCGGGTCCGTATACATCTTGTCGATGCAGGGTGAACAGGCCTGGAGTGCGTAATTTGTGAAGAGAGGATTTGCCGAAATATCGTGAGCCCCGGCGGAGCATCCGGAGTAGTTCGTCCCATTATTCCATACATCATTATAGTCGATGATGGGCGTATTGCCCGTGCCGGTGTCATCAATGCCGATGCCGACAAATCCGCTGATGATATTGTATTTGATCTCAGGACTGCCCGAGTTTATGAGAACTCCCCACTGGACCCCGTCCGCCAGAGTGTTGTTATAGACTTTGGCTGTTTTGACGAGAGATCCTGATGTCAAGACGATGCCGTATGCGATGCTATGGATTAGATTGTTGACAACCCGGGGTGCCGCCGAATCAGCGGCATCCGACTGGAGGAGAATTGCCTCGTACAGGTTATATATCTTGTTTTTCAACAGATTGGTATTGGTAGACCCCGGATAGATGTTGATTCCCGTATGAACCGTCGTGTTTCCGGAAGGTCCATAGATCTCGTTTTGATATACTTCATTTCCGTCCCCTTCAAAAATCCAGTCATCCTGACTGAATTGTATGCCGCAAAGGGACGTAAAGTTCTGGGTCCAGTAGAAGGTGTTTTGATAGATCTTGTTGTTGTCCGGGGATACCCAGGGGGATGGGTAGTTTTCGTAACTCTGAAGATGAATGCCGATGCCGCTGCCGTTTAAGCCGTTTTCATAGAAGATATTGTCATGTATCAGGTTGCCGTCGCTGCCGTAAACGTAGACGCCCACGTCCCAGTTGTCGTGAATACTGCAGCCGTTTCGGATTTCAGTGTTGCTGCTCTCCGACAGAAGATGCACCCCATATCGATTGCTATGGATCTCGCAGTTGTCGATGATATTGTCGGAACCGTTGACCACCTTTATACCGCTGCTGGCGACGGCGAAATTCCGGAGCACAAGATCCTTGATCACCACATTCGTGACACCTGCTGCCGCTGTTCCGATTTCGAAACCGTTTTGCCACGAATTTGCATAGCCGCCGTCTATAACCGGTTTTGGGGCGTCCGCCCCGTCGATGGTCACGTTGCTGACGGTTATACTCAAAGAGGCGTCCGACTCAAAACCATCGTTGTTTAAGACCGTGTAAGTCCCTGAAGCCACATGCAGGGTGTAGGCCCCGGCACTTCCGCTATTGATCTGATCCATGGCGTGGTGCAGGGTCTTCCAGGGAGCGGCGGCGCTGCCGTCGTCGGCGTCATCGCCGTTCTGGCTGTCCACATAGTAGGTGCCCGGAGATATTGAAAGAATGGTGCCGCTTCCGAACCGGGTATCTCCCCCCACCACCTTCACCGGCACTGACGGGCTCCCGTAATAGGTGTAAAGATTAATGCCGTTCAAATAAAGGGTGGTTCCCGTGTTCACCTGCAGGCTGTCCACATAAAGGGCCTCAGGGGATGCGCGGTTTCCGTTGTCAATATTGTCTACTAAGGAGACGTAAGTCCCCGTTCCATTCAGCACGAGTGAAGGCAGGCTGAAATTTGCGGTGAAACCGGCGGCCACGGCACCATAGTCGCGACCTCCCACCTCCAG
Source organism: Thermodesulfobacteriota bacterium (assembly GCA_028278625.1). The sequence continues at coordinate 10,943 of JANQDY010000170.1, read as the reverse complement.
ATTTTGGTTCTGAGCGCCTTCGCCCGTCATTCTAAGACTTGTGCCGCTCCCCCAGTTCCAATAGCTTTCATTGGTTTGATAGAATGTGTAATCGCCGTTTAGATCAATCGGTTTGCTGATTCCCACCTGTAAGGTGGCCAGATTGGCCATGCTGAAATTCCGGGCTGCCAGATTTGCCTGAACGGAAAGTGTTGCGTTATCCAAGATGGAGACGGTTCCGTCTCCGGTTACCGCCGACTGAATTTCCAGGGCTCCTCCGTCCGCGGTAATCGCCCCGTTATTCTCCAACGGACATGCGATTTTTCCACATCCTCCAATGGTATGTCCCGCCTGATTCTTGAAGCTACCGCCGGAGCCGCCGTCATAGCTCAATAAGTCCGTTACTTCGCGTCTCAGGACGACTGCGCCGTAGCCGCCAATGGTTACCGGACCGCTGGCGGTGAGATAAGTATAAGAACCTGTTGAACCCATCTGAATGGTGCCGTTGTTGGTGATGGTGGCGCCGCTCCCGCCGGAACCAAGATACAGAATATTGCTATTGTTTACGTAAACGGTGCCGCTGTTGGAAACGGTCCCTTTCACAGCGCAGTTACCGGTTGTCTGCGTGGTACCGGTACCGATGGCGACGTTTTCCAGGGATCCTCCGACGGCAAGGTTCACGATTCCGCTGCCCGGAATTATATCACCCCCCGCGACCGCGGATTCTATCTGAAGGATACCACCGGCTCCGGCGGTTGTCATGACACCGCCGGTGTTGTCAATACTCTGGGCAATAGCAAGTGTTCCGCCGTCCGCCGCGATGGTGCCGTTATTATCCACGGGGCTTACGATCTTACCCTTCCCTCTAACGGCATGTCCCGCCTGGTTAATGAATTTGCCGCCGTAGCCGCCGTCGTAATTCAGTTGATCCGTTACTTCGCGGTTAAGCACAACAGCGCCCGACCCACCCAAGGTCACAACCCCGCTTGCACAAAGGAATGTATGGGACCCTGTTGATCCGAGCTCTATGGTGCCGTCGTTGGTGACGGCAGCACCACTCCCGCCTGACCCCAAGGTCAACTGATTGCCATTGTTCACTGAAACGGTGCCGTTGTTTGAGACTGTCCCCTTTATATTGCTGTTACCGGTTGCCTGCGTGGTACCGGTACCGATGGTAACGTCTTCCAGGGTCCCTCCTGCGGCCAGATTCACGGTTCCGCTATTCGGATTTACGTCCCCTCCGTTGACCGCGGATGCTATCTGAAGGATGCCGCCCGCTCCGGTGGTTGTCATGACGCCGCCGGTGTTGTCAATACTCTGTGCAACGGCCAGCGTTCCGCCGTCCGCTGCAATGGTGCCGCTATTAACCACGGGTGAAGCGATTTTGCCTTTCCCTTTGATCGTGTGTCCCGTTTGGTTTTTGAAGCTGCCGCCGTATGTTCCGTCGTAGTTCAATTGATCCGTTACTTCGCGGTTTAGGACGACGGCACCGGAGCCGTCGAGAGTTACCAGCCCGCTGGCGGTAAGGTAGGTGTAGGACCCGGTTGAACCGAGCGCTATGGCCCCGTTGTTGGTGACGGTAGCGCCGCTGCCGCCGGACCCCAAAGTCAACTGATTGTTATTGTCAACGGAAACGGTGCCGCTGTTGGAGATACTCCCTTTCATTACACTGCTGCCGGTCACCTGCGTTGCGCCGGTTCCGATAGATGTGTTCTCCAGGGTTCCCCCCGCGGCCAGATTCACGGTTCCGCTCCCCGGATTTATGTCCCCTCCCGTGACCGCGGATGCTATCTGAAGAATGCTGCCGGCTCCGGTGGTGGTCATGAGACCGCCGGTGTTGTCAATACTCTGTGCAACAGCCAGGGTTCCGCCGTCCGCTGCGATGGTGCCGTTATTATCCACTGGAGAGGCGATTTTGCCCATCCCCTTAATGGTGTGTCCGGCCTCATTCTTGAAGCTCCCGCCGTAACCGCCGTCGTAGCTCAATTGATCTGTTTCTTCCCGGTTGAGCACAACCGCGCCGAAGCCATTGAGGGTTACCAGTCCGCTGGCGGTGAAATAGGTGTAAGACCCGCTGGAGCCCAGCTGAATGAAGCCGTTGTTGGTGACGGTGGCACCGCTTCCTAAAGAACCGGCCACCAGGGTATTATTATTATCGATCTCAACACTGTCTCCGCTGTCCACCGTGAGCCCGCCGAGGACAAGCGTCACTGCTGCTTCTTCCTGGGCAAGTGTTACGATGACATTGGCGCCCGATCCATCAATGGTTGCCGTAGCACCGCCGCCGTTGGGGATGCCAGAAGGGCTCCAGCTCGAGGATTCATCCCAGTCCCCGTCTGCCCCTTTGATCCACTGAAAATCTATAGCGGATACGGGTAAGACCCAAAAGGCTGGTAATAACAAAAAGAGGACAAAATAGATGACGCGTTTCCCGGTGGGATACTCTTTCAGTCGGTCCATTTGAAAGACTCATTTTTTGAGGAGCGGGTAACGTCAGAAGACAAAAACCAAAACCACGATATTCTAGGGAATCATAATAAGATAAGCCAATTCATGCAAGTGTTTTTATTGAAACCTGGAAAAGAACGAAACCGTGGAATCTCCGTTTGTTCAATCAAAGGATTCAGTATCATTTCAGGTAGGGTTGCCCGTTTTTGCCGCAGGTCATGGTAGCGGACCATTTGCCGTCAGGATCCCCTTTGCCGGACCAGCCGCAGCTCGGTTTGCAGCAGTCCTCCATGGAGGTGGTCCAACCGTTGATGGGTTTTCCGTCCAGGAGGGTCTCACTCGGTTTCGGCAGTCCGGAGGTGACATTGTTCTTCCGCATCAAGCCGGTGGCCCGAATCAGGCTGTCCGGGCATTCCACCTCCGCCCATGCCACACGCCAGTTCCAGTGATATTTCCGGCGGGTGGACTGAATGCAGGAGTATCGCATGCTAACCGAAACCCAATCATCTCCGGGGGCGGCCTTTTCGCAGGCTTCTTCCGGTGTCAGGTTCACGGTGTTCAAGTGATCGATTCTGATGCCGCCGCCATAACAGCTGTTGCCCAGCGTGAAATCATGGCAGGTGCCTTCGTACTGGTTTCCCTTGCAGGGGGTGCCGCAGCACTGGTTGGTGTCGCAGTCCGCGGAGCAGGCGTTGTTGGCGCCGAATCCCCCGGCGCCCATATAAATATCAAATTGGCCGGACGATACGTCCCCGCCTGAATTTGCCGCCTGAATGATGAGCGGTTTCTCCGGCAGACCGCCCGGACTGATGCCGAACCCCCCTGGAAATGAACTGTTTTCAGGCGCTCTGAAGTCCAATTGATAGCACCTTCCGCATTCGCTGTCGGTCCCCAGCCCGGCCACGGCATAATGGGCCCAATCATTGCCGTCCCGTTGGGCAGCCAGTTCCATGTCCATACTCATGAGCATGAGATGCGGGCAGGAAAAGCCGGGATTCGGTTGGGTGGTCTCCTGATTGCACTGACTGTCGGAAACGTCCGGATCAGGTGGTCTGTCATTGGGTTGGTTGCCTAAGATGCCCGTTGTGATCCCCCATCCCCAGAGCGGTTCCCGGCTGGCAACAAAAACCATGTGAACCGTTGCCTCCGCTTCCACATGAAACCCGTCCGTTAGCTGGACGATGGGTGCATTGACCGTCAAGGTCGCCCCCTTTTCAACCCTCACGTTCTTTCCAAAAGTGATGCGACTTGAGGCGATGCATTGACACGATGTGCCGGACGAAAATGTGGCGCCTTCAAGGAAAACCACATGGCCAGAGCAATCCGGGCAGTTCCTGTCGGCGGCTGTTGTCTCTGGTGAAGCATTTCCCGGAAAGGAAAAGAGAAAAAGCCAGAAAAACAGAATTGCCACTTGAAGTGAAGGACTCGGTATCCTTTTGATCTCTTTCATTGCCAAGGGGTTATCCTGCTGGTGAATGATGCGGTTAAGGAATTATCTGGCAGGTAAAATGCCTTTTCTCCAGACAGAAAGAGTACGCAAAACCGAAACCCAGTGTCAACCGGTATTCCCCATCTTCAATTTATACTGTTTCCTGCATAAATCAGTATTGACGTAAAGGGTTGCACTTATGTAGGATGCCACCGAAACAGGAAATGCCTCGAGGAAAGGAAACACAAAATGTCTAAAGTCATTATCACCGCTGCCATTACCGGCGGCATCCATACCCCTACCATGAGTCCCTATCTTCCCTATAAACCGGAGGATATCGCGGATCAGGCCATTGAAGCGGCCGAAGCGGGGGCCGCGGTTGTCCATATTCACGCCCGGGAACCCGAAACCGGAAAGCCGACGCCCGATTTGGAGATTTACGCGCAGATTGTGGAACGAATCAGAGCCGGTTCCAATGTGCTCATGTGCATTACCACCGGAGGAGGGGCCGGACAGACCATCGAAGAGAGAACCGCCATTCTGCCACGCTTCAAACCGGAACTGGCATCCTTCAACATGGGGTCCATCAATTTCGGATTGCATCCTTTGCTGGACAAATATCAGAAGTTTGACCACGAATGGGAGCCCGAGTGGCTGGAGTATTCCAGAAGCTGGGTCTTTACCAACACCTTTAAGGATCTTGAAGGGATCTGCCGCCTGTTCAAGGAATCTGGCACCAAGCCGGAGCTGGAGATCTATGATGTGGGCCATCTCTACAATCTCAAATACCTCCTGGACAGAGAATTGCTGAAGCCGCCGGTCTACCTCCAGTTTGTCACGGGCATACTGGGAGGTATCGCCGCAACACCCTATGATCTCATGACCCTCCACCAGACGGCCGAGCGGCTTTTGGGCGACAATTACAAATGGTCCGTTATCGGCGCCGGAAAGGACCAGTTCAAAATCTGCACCTTGGGGGCTCTTTTGGGGGGCAACTGTCGGGTGGGACTTGAAGACAATCTCTATCTGAGCAAGGGACGTCTGGCCAAATCCAATGCGGAGCAGGTGGCGAAAATGAAGGGTATTGTGGAGATGCTGGGCCTTGAAACGGCGACCCCTGATGAGGCCCGTGAAATTTTAGGTATCGGAAACGCCTGGTAACATATGTGCATTCTGGAAACCGAAGGACTGACCAAGGATTTTGAAGGGTTACGAGCTGTTGACGAGGTCGATCTAAAAGTTCGGAAAGGGACCATCCACTCGGTCATCGGACCCAATGGCGCCGGCAAAACCACCCTTTTCAATTGTCTGACCGGGTTTGAAAAGCCTTCCGAAGGAAAGATCTATTTTGAGGAGAAAGACATCACGGGTCTTCCCAGCCATCAGATCAGCCATCTGGGTATCACCCGGTCATTTCAGATCACCAGCCTGTTTCCGGATCTGACGGTCCTGGAAAACGTCAGGATCGCCCGGCAGAGCCGAGAAAATGTCAATATGAATTTCTTCTCATCGCTCAAAGGGCTCAAAAGAATCGAAAAGAAGGCGCGGGAGATCCTGGACGTCATCGGCCTAACCGCTTTCGCCAAAGAGAAAGCGGCCAACCTGGATTACGGTTCCAAACGGTGCCTGGAAATCGGTATTGCATTGGGAACCGATCCGACGCTTCTGCTGTTTGACGAGCCCACCAGCGGCATGGATACCGAAGAATCGACCCGCATTATCCAGCTGATCCAGAATATCGCCGCCGACAAAACCATTGTTCTGGTTGAGCACAACATTGAAGCGGTTCTTCAGATTTCCAACAATATTACGGTCCTTCAACAGGGACGGGTGATCGCTCACGGCACACCCATTGAAATCCAGAATAACGAGACGGTTCAGGAGGCCTATCTTGGCGGATACAAGCCCCATTCTGCGGGTTAGAAAGCTGAAGGCGCGATACGGTGACGCACAGGTTCTAAACGGCGTTGACCTCGAGGTTCCCCAAGGGGAAGTGGTGTCGCTCCTGGGCCGGAACGGTACCGGAAAATCGACCACCATCAAGGCCATCATGGGCATGGTAAATATAAGCGGGGGGCAGGTCTTTTTTAGGGATCGTGATGTCACAGGCAGCAAGCCGCACAGCCTGGCCCGCCTGGGAATGGGTTATGTGCCCGAAGAAAGACGAATTTTCGGCAGCCTGAGTGTTTTTGAGAACCTGGAGATTGTAACGGGGATCGGAGGAGGTGAACCCTGGTCTATGGAAAGGGTGCTGGATCTGTTTCCGGTTCTGGGTCATCGAAAGAAGCACATGGGAAAGCAGCTCTCGGGCGGTGAACAGCAGATGCTGGCCATGGCGCGCATCCTGCGGCAGGGAGGGCGCATGCTGCTGCTGGATGAACCCACGGAAGGGCTGGCACCCATTGTGGTGAAGATGATCGGGCAGGTCATCGGGGAGTTGAAAAACACAAAACTTACGGTTCTCTTGGTTGAGCAGAATCTTCTCTTCACCATGGAAGCGGCCGCACATCATTATATCATCAGCAAAGGAAAAACGGTTTTCAGCGGAAACACCAGTGAGCTGAAAATGGACGATGAGATCCAAAAGCGGTATTTGACGGTCTAAAACAAGGTAACTTAAAACAAGAAAGGGAGGTCTAAATGGAAAACAACATGAAAGGGTCGGAACTGGACGTTACAAAACCTGTGAGTGAAAAGAAGAAATCCTCCATGACACGCCGCGATTTTATCAAAACCGCCGCAGTGACCGGGGCTGTGACCGCCGTTGCGCCCCATATCTGGATCAAGCCGGCCTGGGCCTCTGATCCGCTGAAAATCGGTGTGATGATCGATATGAGCAAGGCCTATGCCTTTTTAAACAAGCAGGATCTCTTGGGTATCAAGCTGGCCGTTGAAGATGCCGGTGGCAAAGCCCTTGGAAAACCCATTGAAGTGATCGCCCGGGACCATCGTCTGGATCCGGGTGTTGCCAATGAAAAAGCCAAGGAACTGTACGAAAAAGAGAAAGTGGACGTCATCATTGACGTCCCCCAGTCGGCCTGTTCCCTGGCGGTGAACGAGCAGTCGAGGCGCTACAAAAAGCTCTTTATTTCCGTTGATTCGGGGACCACGGTCCAGACCGGCGAAAAATGCAACTACTACGCATTTGACTGGGGGTATGACAACTACATGCTGGCCACGGCCGGAGGCCTTTGGGCGGCGGAGCACCTGGGCAAGAAGTGGTACGCCATCACGGCGGATTATGCATGGGGTCATGATCTCTTGAAGAATTTCCGTGCCGCGGTGGAAAAGAAAGGCGGAGAGATTATCGGAAACGACATGGTGGCCCTGGGGACTTCGGATTTTTCCCCTTACATGATCAAGGCCCTAAATTCCGGTGCCGATGTTCTGGTGCTCTTGAACGCCGGCGCCGATACGGTCAATTCCACCAAAGCGGCCAATGAATTCGGCATTAAAAAGAAAATGGCCATCTTACATGCCCTCATGTTTACGGCCAATATCCATGCCGCCGGGGTCAATGTCTATGAAGGGGACTATGCCACCGTATCATGGTACTGGAAATCGAAAAACCCGGGCGTAAAATCCTATGTGGAACGATTCAAGAAAGCCATGAATGCGCCGCCCCACTGGCTCACGGCCGCCAATTATTCCGCCACCCTTCAGTTCATCAAAGCGGTCCAGCGGGCCAACTCAAAAGATCCCCACAAGATCATCGAGCAGTTGGAAGGTCTTGAGTTCAGGGACATGTTCGCCAATCCCGGCTACGTTTATAAGGAAAACCATCAGGCCATTAACGATGCCCTGATCGTTCGGTGCAAGAGCAAGAAGGAGATCACGGAGCCCTGGGACTATTTTGAAATCGTGGGCAAAGTGCCGGCCCGTGAGGCCTACCAGACGCCCGAGCAGAGCGGGTGCAAAATGGAAAGGCCGGCATAAGCCATTATTCCTGAAAACAAAGAAGGGAGAGACCCCGGTCTCTCCCGTATCGGTTCTTTTCCGGCGGCTGTTCGCTTATGAATACCACGACACTTCTAATGATGTTGTTCAACGGGCTTGTGCTGGGGTCCTATCTGGTGCTCTTGAGCCTGGGGCTATCCATTATTTTCGGGATGCTGGGCGTGGTGAATTTTGCCCAAGGCGCCCTCTACATGCTGGGGGCCTATGCCGGCTACACCTGCCTCTCCATGGGCCTGAATTTCTGGGTGGCCTTGCTGGTGGCGCCCCTGGTGGTGGCTTTTATCGCACTTTTGGCTGAAAGATTTCTGATTCGGTTTCTCTACAAAGAGGCCGACATTTACGTGGTGCTGCTCACCTTCGGCCTCATGCTGGTGCTTGAAGAAGTCATACGACTGATATTCGGAGATTTGGGCCAGCCCATCGGCGTGCCGGACCTCTTGTCGGGGGCCGTCAACCTTGGATTCATGTATTATCCCAAATACCGGCTGTTTATCATCGGGGTGACCGCTGTTTGCGCGTTGGGCACATGGTTGTTTCTGATTCGCACCAAACTGGGGAGCATTATTCGGGCCGGCACCGACGACAGCGAGATGGTCGATGCCTTGGGGATCCATATTTCGAGAATCTACACGGGCGTCTTTGCCTTTGGCGCGGGACTGGCCGGCTTGGCCGGTATTCTGGCCGGTCCTCTTCAGGAAGTGACGCCCTTGATGGGAAATGAAATCCTGATCCAGATTTTTGTGGTGGTGGTCATCGGGGGCCTGGGTTCAATTGCCGGTTCCATTGTTGCCGGATTGCTGATCGGCGAAGTCATCACCTTGGGTGTTCTGTTCTGGCCCCCGGCGGCCATGACGTCCATTTACGTCTTTATGGCGGTCATTCTGCTGGTTCGGCCACGGGGCTTGTTCGGAAGGGCGGGTTTTCATGAATAAAGGAATTGCTCATGATGGAAATAGTTGAAACAACGGCAGGGAGGCGTCAGAAAATTTTCTATGGCGTGGCGATTCTGGTCCTTCTCTTCCTGCCCTTTTTTATTCCCTACAAAGCACTGGGAAGTCAGATTCTCATATTCATGCTCTTTGCCATGGGCTACGATATATGTCTGGGATACGCGGGGATGCTATCCTTTGGTCATGCCGCTTTTTTCGGAATGGGCGCTTATGTTACGGGGCTGCTGATACTGCATCATAATGCCAATATCCTCCTCGCCATTTTCGCGGGCATTCTGTTCGCCGTGCTTCTGGCCTTTCCCATCGGCTATACCGCCATACGGCGTCGGGGAATCTATTTTGCCATGGTGACCCTTGCCTATGCACAGATGTTCTATTTTATTGCCTTTAAATGGAAAACACTGACCGGCGGCGATGACGGATTGCAGGGAATTCCCCGACCCGATTTTTTCGGCATCAGCCTTCAGTCGGAAACGAGTGTCTACTATTTCATCTTGGGGTTCTTGCTGCTGTCCGTCTTTTTTGCCTTTCGGGTGGTCCGGTCCCCCTTTGGGCACGCCCTGGTCTCCATCCGGGAAAGCGAACAGCGTGCCCAGTCCATCGGCTTTAATCCGGCCCGGTTCAAATTGATGGCCTTTGTGATCTCGGCGGGTTTTTGCGGTCTCGCCGGGAGCCTCTACTGCATTCTTCAGAACTTCGTTCCCCTTAAGACCCTTCATTGGTCCATATCGGGGGACATTGTCATGATGACCATTCTGGGCGGCATGGGAACCTTGATAGGCCCTCTATTCGGCGGGCTTTTCGTGGTGCTGTTCAGGGAAGTGCTCAGCACATATACCCATCTTTGGGCCCTTATCATGGGAATTGCCTTCATCCTGATTGTGCTGGTGTTTCGAAAGGGCGTCATCGGTGAGCTTCGAAAAAGGGCCATCATCTAGCCCATGGAATTCTTCGTTCTTGCCAAGAAGAACCAGAAAATCAAGCGTCTGATTCGCCATATCAACAATGACGCGGAACTGCTGCAGTTGTGGAAGTGTGCCAATGTCAATGCGGTGGATCGCGGAGGCATCAGTGATCACGGGGAAATCCATATCCGAATCGTGGCCAATGCCGCGTTAAAAATCCTGCGATTACTTGTGGCGGGCGGCGTTGAACCGAGCGTTGTAAAAGACCACGGGCTGGGAGAAGCAGACGCTGAATTGATCGTTGTCCTCTCAGCCTGTCTCCATGATATCGGTATCGCGGTTCATCGGGCCCATCATGAAAGGTACAGCCTTTTTCTGGCCTATCCGAAGACCCGGGAATTGCTGAAAGACATCTATGAAGAGCCGGATCTTACCACCGTCAGCGCGGAAGTGCTGCACGCCATAGTGGCCCACAATGCAAAGGAAACCTGCCTGACCATTGAAGCGGGTGTTCTGAAGGTGGCCGATGCGCTGGATATGACGGAAGGGCGTTCCCGCATTCCCTTTGAAACGGGCCGGGTGAATATCCATTCCGTTTCAGCCCAGGCGGTGGATTCGGTGGAGATTGAAAAAGGGGAACAAAAACCTGTAAAATTGGTCATTTCCCTGGCCAATTCAGCGGGCATTTACCAGGTGGATGAACTCCTTCGCCACAAACTGCAAAACTCCAGTATCGCCCGGTACGTGGAAATCGTTGCGCGAATCGAGGGAGAGACGGAAAAGCGTCTTTTGGAAATATACACCCCTCCATAAGAAGGGTGGGGTCGTGGGATGAACAATAGATGAGTGGCCTCTTCAAAAGAAGACGGAAGATTCCTGCCGAGGCGGACCCTGCGTCGGCAGCGCTTCAGACGGAAAAAGAACAGTTCCTTGTGGGCTTCATCCTGGTGTTGCTCCGCTTTCTCAAGGATTTTTCATTGGATGCCAAGGAGCTGGAACCTGAGCGATTTCGGGAGGTGATTGACACACTTGCCAGGAAACTCCTGAAGGAGAGGACAGTCAAGGGCCTGAGAACCTTTTTTGAGAAACAGAAAGGGGGCATGGGTCTGTTTATCAAAAAGCAGAAGCGGTTTCTGGATGACAAAGAGACGGAGTTCAAAGAGACCATTGATCTTCTTACACAAGCCATGGCCGACCTCAACACGGACAACTACGAATTCACCCAGAAGATGTTGGAGCAGAGCAAGAAGGTGGAGCAGGTGACCACCCTGAGCG
>JANQDY010000124.1 GCA_028278625.1 Thermodesulfobacteriota bacterium | reverse complement strand
ATCGGTGGACGGTTTAAATCGGAATCAGTGGACGGAATCAATCGGAATGGGTGGACGATTTAAATCGGAATGCCTGGACGGAATGGCCCGGAATACGCAGTAAACTACAGTTTTTAATTCAATTTTCATAAGGAGCAACATGATGGCAAAAAGATCGTCTTTGAAACGAACTCAGGTTCAAGGAAAAAAATATGATTTGCCTGCGGAGGAGGTTGAAATAGAAAAACTCATCCGAAAGGGATTGACCTTGTCTGGAAGAATAGCGGATCTGAACGGCAGATTGGAAGCTATTAAGGCTCAGTTGACAGCCCTTGCCAGATCACGGCGGGGTCTTGCCACAACCACCAAATTGAAAGGGATCAGCGGGAGCGCTTCCGTCACCTTCAGGGAAAACCTCGTTTGCGATGACCGTATTTTTGAAATCAAACAGGAGCTGGGCTCTCTTTTTGAGCGGTTCTTCAAGAAAGAAGAAGGATGGAAGGCCACCAAGGATCTTAAAAAATTCCTGGAAGGTGAACATGCCTTTGGGTTGAAGAATCCGGAAAAGATGAAGGCGTTGATCGGCTCCCATGTTACCAAAAAGGAAACCAAACCGAATGTTAAACTTGTGTCATCTGGATCTTGATCTTAAAACTGTGCCAGCAGGGCAGCTAATTCGTGCCTTAGTGTCTATTAAAACGAACGTGAAAATAGACGCTTTTTAACCATCAATACACTTGACTTCTATAGGCGTATAGTGTAAGAAATAATTCAAAACATGGTTTTAATAGACGCGGGAGGGTTTTAAATGAAAACGATCGCCTATTTGAGAGTCAGCACCGACAAACAAGAGCTCAAGAACCAGAAAATCGAGATCCTGGAATATGCCCGGAAAAAGGAACTGAAAATCGATGACTTCATGGAGCTTCAGGTCTCTTCCAGAAAAACGACCCAGGCCAGACAGATTGACAGCCTCCTTGAAACACTTCAGGAAGGAGACGCCCTTATCGTTTCGGAATTGTCCCGCCTGGGTAGAAGCCTGGGACAGATCATCCAGATTGTTGACACACTCATAAAGAGGAAGGTCAAATTCATCGCCGTAAAGCAGGGCATGACCATAAATGGGAAATCCGACATCCAAACGAAAGTCATGGTAACCATGTTTGGACTTTTCGCCGAAATAGAACGGGATCTTATCAGTGAACGGACCAAAGCCGGCCTGGCGGCCGCCCGGGCTAAAGGGAAGTTGCTCGGAAGGCCCAAGGGCACATTGGGAAAATCCAAAATGGATGGCAAAGAAGAAGAGATCAAAGACCTACTCGCCAAGGGTGTGAACAAGACGGCGATTTCAAAGATCCTGGGGGTCTCCAGGACAGCGCTGCATTCATTCATTAAATCCAGGGGATTGGATTAGAGACATGGGATATCATGCTCAGGATAGCTTGACGAAGCGAACACCGGGGACCCTGCCCGGCTTCCTGAGCTTCAACCAACAGGGAGAAAGTGGAGGGGCTTATGGGTGTAAGAGTTCGAGAAAAGCCAAAAGGATCAGGTGAATGGTGGATTTTCATCAATCACCACGGTAAACGAATTTCGAAAAAAGTCGGAAGAAACGAAGAAAAAGCCAGGGATGTGGCCAAAGAGATTGAGGCACGCCTGGTACTGGGAGACCTTGGAGTACTGAAGGAGAAGAAGCAGGTTCCAATGTTCGGCGAATATTCGGAAAAGTACCTGGCATTTATCAAGATGAACAGGCGGTATTCAACATATGAACGCTACCACCAGGTCCTGAGAGACCATATCAAGCCTGTATTCGGAAAAAAGCCGCTCAATGAAATCAGCAGGGGCGACGTGCGGGACTTCATTGTAAAGAAATCAGAAAAATTCAAGCCCTTTGTTTTCCGTGACATTCTCAGCGGCGTTTTCAATTACGCCATCGATGACGAACTTGTAACGAACAATCCGGCAAGGGGAATCACCAAGCGGCTGAAAATGAAAAGGGACAGATCCGAAAAGGTTGACCCCTTGAATGAAATGGACATAAGCCTCTTCCTCGAGACATGCCGGAAAGAGTTTGAAGCCTTCTACCCCTTCTTTTTCATGGCCGCCCGCACCGGAATGCGACTGGGGGAACTTCTGGCCATTAGATGGGGTGACCTGGACTTTTCCCACAGGGTTATCATCGGCGGCGCCATCCATGATCGGCCATTCATATGGGTCAAACGATCTTACCGCCGGGGACGGTTCACCAAACCCAAGAATGGAAAAACCAGGAAAGTGGACATGTCCACCGATTTGAAAACCGTTCTGAAAAAGCATGAGATCCAGGAAAGGAAACAGGCCTTAAAGAACGGCATGGGGGAGCTGCCGGAATTGGTATTTCACAGAAACGGAAAAGTGATCGAGCAAAACTATATCAGGAGGGTCTTCAAGCGCATATTGGCCAAAGCCGGACTGAGGGAAATCAAACTGCATGCCCTACGTCACAGTTTTGCTTCACAGCTCTTGAGCGCCGGGGAAAGCCCGGTTTACGTCATGGAAATGCTGGGCCATTCCGATATCCAGACAACGGTTAACATCTACGGAAAGTGGATCCCATCCGCAAGAAATGCCGGCGTAAACAGGCTGGATAACCAAACAAAAACCGCCAACAATCCGCACCCTATCCGCACCCCAGAAAATAGAAAAGCCGTAACCTCTTAAGATTACGGCTTGTTCTAATCGATGGTGCCGAAGGGGGGACTTGAACCCCCACGGGCGTAGCCCACTACCCCCTCAAGATAGCGTGTCTACCAGGTTCCACCACTTCGGCACAAAAAAACGAATTATTGTTTTTCCTGTGTGCTGCCGGCTGCGGGTTGCGCTGGGCCGGGGGCTTCGGAAGTCTGCTCGACCGGATGGACGTCTTGCATGATTGAGGTATTGCCCCCCTTGCCGAGGAAAAAGGACAGCCCCAGGGATGTCAACATAAAGATGATCGCAACGGCAGTGGTCATTTTATGCAACAATGAAGTGGCGCCCGTACTCCCGAAGACCGTCTGGCTTGATCCTCCGAAAGCCGCGCCCATCCCGGCACCTTTTCCTTTCTGAAGAAGAACGATCAAAATAAGCGCCAGGCAAACGCAGACATGCAATACAATCAAAACAGGAAACATCCAAAGCTCTCTTTCATAAGATTATTTTTCTTGCTGAAACGATTAATCGTGGAGATATAAATCATTATATTTATTTTTGCAACAAAAAACTTGCCTTTAACCCTCCCGGTAGCGGACGAGATCAATGAAAGAGGCGCTTTTCAAACTTGCGCCGCCCACCAGGGCGCCGTCAATGTCCGGTTCTGCCATAAGATCTTTAACATTGTCCGGTTTTACGCTTCCACCGTATAGGATTCTCACCTGGGAAGCGGTACCCGTATTGAAAACCTCTTCAATCCACTGGCGGATGAATTGATGCACCTCCTCAGCCTGATCAGGGGATGCCGTCTTTCCGGTGCCGATGGCCCAAATCGGTTCGTAGGCCAGAATCGTCGTGGTCGGCATCCTCTGGTCCGCCTTGAAATTATCCAAGGACAAATCCAGCTGTTCCCTGATGACGTCAAATGTCCGTCCCGCCTCTCTCTCTTCCAGGGTTTCCCCGATACACACAATGGGGATCAGCCCCAGGAATGAAGCGGCTTTGACCTTTAGGTTTACCACCTCGTTGGTTTCATTAAAAAGGGTCCGTCTTTCAGAGTGGCCCAATATAACATGGGTGCAACCGGACTGCTGAAGCATTCTTCCCGAGACCTCTCCCGTGTAGGCACCGCTCATTTCCCAGTGCATATTCTGGGCACCGAGAAAGACCCTGGATTGATCAATGGCATTTCTGACGACCGCCAGGTGCGTAAAAGGCGGGGCCACGAGAACTTCAACCCCTGACACATCAGCAGATCCCGAACCAACGCTTTTCGCAAGTGCTGCGGCCTCATCCAGGCTCAGATTCATCTTCCAGTTTCCGGCGATCATCGGTGTTCTTTCAAGCATTACTCCATATCCTTCCCTGAAATTTCAAAAACCGTCTATATGATGAGGTCTGTCTGCTACCGACCGGCCATGTACAACGCAAGATCAATCATCCGACTGGAATACCCGAATTCGTTATCGTACCAAGACAGAATCTTGAGCATATCACCGATCACCATGGTTGACGGCCCGTCCACCGTCGATGAAACGGCGGCGCCATTGAAATCAATGGAAACCAGGGGCTCATGGGAAAAAGCGAGGATACCCTTGAGAGCGCCTTTTGAAGCGGTCTCCATGGCCTGATTGACGTCATCGGCTGTGGCGGTTTTTGTCAACTGCACCACGAGATCAACCACCGAAACATTGGGGGTGGGAACCCGGATGGCCATACCGTTCAATTTGCCCTCCAACTGCGGCAGAACGAGGGAGACCGCCTTGGCCGCTCCCGTGGTCGTGGGGATCATGGAAAGGGCCGCGGCCCGGGCCCGCCTCAAATCCTTGTGGGGGAAGTCCAACAGCCTTTGATCGCCGGTGTAGGCATGGGTTGTGGTCATAAGACCCTTTTCAATGCCGAAATGGTCCAGCAGAACCTTGCACACAGGGGCAAGACAGTTGGTGGTGCAGGAGGCGTTTGAAACCACATGGTGGGAATCGGGTTCATATTCCTGCTCATTTACCCCCATCACAACAGTGATGTCGGGAGATTTGGCGGGCGCTGAAATAATCACTTTCTCAGCCCCTGCATCCAGATGTCCGGAAGCACTTTCCCGATCCCTGAAAAGCCCGGTACACTCAAAGACCGTTTGAACGCCCAGTTCCCCCCAGGGGAGATTCGCGGGATCTCTCTCGGAGAAAATTCCGATTTCTTTTCCATTGATAATCACCGAACGTTCCGTATGGGAAACTTCTTCCCCAAATGCTCCGTGGACGGAATCATATTTCAGCAAATGGGCCAGCGTCTTTGTGTCCGTCAGATCATTAATGCCAACAAATTCAATTTCCGGATTATTGAAACCAGCCCTGAAAACCATCCTTCCGATGCGGCCGAAACCGTTAACAGCCACCTTTAAACCCATTCTCTTCCTCCTTGTTCAATGCATAGATGTTTAGATGTAAAAAAAATATGAGCACCTACCGGACAACCCATGCAATCAGCTCGATTTCAACAGTTTTCCGGCAAGGGCGATGCTTCGTTTTCCCGCCTGCTCAGCCCGCTCGCCCAGTTCCCTCAGGCCCAGGCGATCCCGGTCTTTGGCGACGGCCATTACCATGGGAAGATTGACGCCGGTCAGCACCTCAAGCATCTCATCCTCCAGGAATGAGAGACTCAGGTTTGAGGGAGTGCCGCCAAACATATCGGTCAACACAAGGACTCCCTGGCCCGTGTCAAGGGATTTGATCTTGTTAGATATGTCCTCTAAAATTTCCTGACTTTCAGTTGTCTGGGTAACGGCAATGGCCTCGGCAGCTTCCAGTTTTCCCACAATCAGTTCCGCCGCATTCAGGAATTCCCGGCCCAAGTTACAATGCGAAATGATCAATAATCCAACCATGGTTACCTATGCCCTTCACCGCTTCCTGAATGAAAGGATTTCAGGCATCTCCGTCTGTTTGAATGATTGTCTGGTAAATCTCTTCTCGGGATTGGACCTCCATCAAGGTTTTTCTAAAAGCGCTGCTTTTTAGAATCCTTGCAATCTTCGTCAAAACCTGCAGATGAACACCTGAGGAGTTTTCAGGGGCCAGCAGAAGAAAAAAGAGGTAAGCCGGCTGACCGTCCATGGAGTCAAAATCAAGCCCTTTTTTGCTTCTGCCAAAGGAGACAATGGGCTTTTTGACCGAACTCAGCTTTCCATGGGGTATAGCGACGCCGTCACCAATTCCCGTGCTGCCCAGATGTTCCCGTTCAATCAACACTCTTACAAGGGTCCCTTTGTCGATGCTGGTATCATAGCCTGCAATTGCTTCGGCGAGCTCTGCCAACACGCCTCTTTTGTCTTTGGCTTTGAGTTCCGGAATTACGTTCTCTATGGCCAGGATTTCAGAAAGTCTCATGTTATAACCAGAAAAATATACCAACAAAAAAAGCGAATCCCATCAGCCTGCGGGCTCAATCAAACGAAAGCTTTCTTCGCCTTTTTTGTAAATGACGTTAATCTCTCTCGATTTCGCGTTGCGGAACACCAGGAATTCCTGTTCCATCAGTTTTAGTTGCATCGCTGCTTCCTCAGGATCCATTGGCTTTGCGACCATTTTCTCCACATCGATCACAAAATCGTCCGGTGACAATTCGGCGGATTCAGCCATTTCTTCGTCCAATACCGCATCCAGCTCGTTTTCCTCAGCCTTTACACTGTCGCCGCGGTGTCGCCGAATTTTGCTGAGACGCTTTTTGACTTGGTTTTCCACCTTATCCATCACCTGATCGATGGCCGAATACATATCACCCGTCTCTTCAACCGCTTTGATACGGGTTCCGTTCATGCTGAGGGTCACATCGGCAATGTGCCTGAATTTCTCCACGCTTAGGACAATGTGCGCTTCCGAAGGCGCATCAATATATTTTTTGATCTTTGAAATCTTCTCTTCCGCATAGCTCTTTAAGCTTTCGATGGGATCCGTATGCCTGAATGTTACTGTTATGTCCATAAAATCTCCTCCGGATATCTAGTTGTGAACAATAATAACCAACTTCTCCGGTATTGTGTGTATCGCCAAACCGCCGGCGTTCCTTTGGTTCAGTTAATTCGAACTTCTTTTCGTTTCCTGCTGGGCAGTATTCCCATGGCTTCCCGATATTTGGCCACGGTTCTTCGTGCAATGTTTATGTTAAGATCCCGCATCTTCTTTTCAATCCCCTTGTCACTTAAGGGTTTGGTCTTGTCTTCTGCCTTGATGATTCTGCGGATATGCTCCTTGACGCTTTCGGATGCCAGGGCGTCGCCGTCCAGCCGACTGATGGAACTGTTGAAAAAGAACTTCAATTCATAAAGCCCTTGTGGCGTGTGAACGTATTTATTGGTCGTCACCCGGCTCACCGTCGACTCGTGCATTTCGATGTCTTCAGCCACATCCCTGAGCACCAGTGGTTTAAGATAGGCGATCCCTTTGTCGAGAAATTCCTGTTGAAATTTTACGATGGACTCGGTCACACGGTATAAGGTTCTCTGGCGCTGATGAATACTCTTGATCAACCATGCGGCAGAGCGCATTTTGTCCTGAATATAGGCCTTCGTTTCATCGGACACACGCCCCCTGTTCTTCAAGATCCGCTTGTAATATGCGTTGATGCGTAATCGCGGCAACCCGTCTTCGTTTTGAACGATTTCATATCCATCCCCAACCTTTACAACATAAATATCGGGCGTTACGTAGATTGTTTCCTCGGCCGCATAGACTCTTCCGGGCTTGGGATCAAGTTCCTGAATCGTCGCTACCGCTGTCATGACTTCCTCTATGGAAGCACCGATCCTGTCCGCAATTCGACGGTATTTCTTTACTTCCAGATCTTCAAGGTGATCTTGAATGATTTTCTCAACCAGGGTACCGTCAAGATTCTGAAATAACGCCTGTATCAAAAGGCATTCCCTGGTATCCCGTGCCGCCACCCCAACGGGATCAAAATTCTGAATCAACGCCAAAACCGTCTCCGCATCAATCATGGAACCACCCGTTGATTCAGCGATCTCCTCCAAATCCACTTCCAGGTAACCATCGTCGTTGATATTGCCGATGATATATGCGCCGATTTCCTTTCTGTCGTCTCCCAGGTTGCTCATATTCAACTGCCAGAGCAGGTGCGAAGAGAGATCCGTCTTGGAGGCGGTGAAGTTTTCAAAGGAAGGAGTGTCTTTCTCTTCGTAATGTCTTTCGGTAAATCCGTCCGAGTACCCGGAAGTATATTCCGAAAGATAATTCTCCCAGTCCACGTCATCCCTGGCCCGTTCTTCTACCGTCACTTCCCTCAAAGACATGGATTCCGGGTCCGCGGCGGAATCGTCCCCCGGAGAGCTTTCGGACTTTTTTTCCTTGGATTCCCCGCTCTTTTCACCGACACCATCATCCCCTTCGACCTCTCCCTGGCTCATCTCCTCCAGAATGGGATTTTCCTCCATTTCCTGGGAAACGGTCTCCAAGAGCTCTAGTCTTGAAAGCTGTAAAAGTTTGATGGCCTGCTGCAGCTGCGGCGTCATCACCAATTGCTGTGTAAGGCCTAAAGATTGTCTCAGTTCTAATGCCATAACAATAGAAATCTGTCTAAAATCGGCTCATAGGTTGAAATTGTCGCCCAGATAAACGCTCCGGGCCAACTCACTTTTTACAATATCGTTTGGGACGCCCTGCTCAATGATCTTACCTTGGTTGATAATATAGGCCCTGTCGCAAACGTTCAACGTCTCGCGCACATTATGGTCCGAAATGATGACCCCCAATCCCCGGTTTTTCAATTGGCGTATGATCTGCTGAATATCGTTAATTGCCAGGGGGTCAATCCCCGCAAACGGCTCATCCAAAAGCATGAACCTCGGGTCCGTTACAAGGGCCCTCGATATTTCCAACCTTCGCCGTTCCCCGCCGGAAAGAGAGAGCGCTTTCTGCTTGGCCAGATGGCCGATGCCCAATTCCCTGAGGCTTCTTTCAAGCCGCTCTCTTCGCTCCTGCGCCGGGACGCGCAGCATTTCAAGAATGGCTTTAAGGTTTTGCTCGACGGTCAATTTACGGAACACCGAAGGCTCCTGGGCCAGATAGGTGACACCTTTCCGGGCCCTTCTGAACATGGGGTCTTCAGTGATGTCCATGCCGTCTAAAAAGACCCGTCCTTCACTGGGCCGCGTCAATCCCACCACCATGTAAAACGTCGTTGTCTTGCCCGCGCCATTGGGTCCCAAAAGACCCACAATCTCCTCTCTGTTGACCGTCACATCGACACGATCAACGACCCGTTTACCGCCATAGGTTTTGACGAGGCCATTGGCCTCCAGGATTTGGGGTGCCGTTGTCACGGCTTCTGTCCCTTCTCCTTTTTTGGAAAAATAACGGCCCTGACTTTTTTATCACCCGCACTTTCCACAACACTTCGATCTTCTTTCAGGAAAAGGGTAATGACATCACCTTCAACAAAATCCTCCCCCTGTTTTACGATGGGCTTCCCGGTGAGAACAAGTTTTTCATCCTTTTGATAAAAAACCGCCTTTTTTCCGGTCGCCACACCTCCTTCGGTACGAACGATTTTAACACCGCCGCTGGCAACGATTTTGTCGATTTGCGCGGAAACCTGGTCCCCCTTTTCCTGGTCTGAAACATTCTCATACAATATGACAAGTTCCTGACAGAAAACCGTGAAGTCATCCCGCTTGGCTTCCACATCACCGGCAAAAGTCACTTTCTTTTTCTTATCGTCGGCCTCCAGGGTCTTACTTTTGATGATCATCGGCCCTTCACCCTCTTTCTGTGACTTGGTCAGGGGACTGGCCCACAGGTTCGTACGGGAAAAACCCAATATCAAAAGCAGACCTGCGAAACCGAAAAGAAGGGTTGTGACAGACCGTTTCATTTTGCTAGCGATACCTCCGCTTCATTTTGAATGGTTGTTGTGACGTCAGACAACACCTTGATCCTGTTCTTTGAAAGATCGGCAAAAATACCTTTTCCCTTTACGGTAAAAAATGGACCGAATATTTCCACCGGCTCTTGGCTTTTTACCGTGCCTTCCTTTTCGTTGATCTCCAGATACTCGGTAAGAAACCGATATTCCTTGCCGTATGAACCCACCAGATTCTCCCGGAGTTCAATCCTGGCAATCTCTTTTTGATAAACCCCCTTCTTTCCTTTCAAAGAGAAACGGGGTCTCCCTTCTGCTTTCACTTCAAGATAAAAATCAAAAAACCGAACGGTCTTTCTATCTTCTGAAAAACGGACCTCCTTTGCATCAAGAACCCATTTGATTTTTTCATCCGGATCATCCTGTCGATAGTGAATATCTTTGAGCTTAACACCTTCACCTGACAAAACGTCCCTTATAAGGGCGGTGGTCTTGATAAAATCTTTTCCCGCTTTTGCGAAGTAGAAACCCACCGCCAGCAGCAAAACGCCAACTCCCACCAGGGGCCAATGTCTTTTCAAGAAACGTTTCATGGCGTCAGTTGCAGTATATCAATCAGGTCTCGGTTCTGTAAAGGCAATTCTAGGCCAGGAGCCACGGCATTTGAGTATCCATTCGCAAATCTCTCTAACAGCGCCCTTGCCGCCCCTTCTCCCGCTGACAAAGTCCGCCCGCTCGCGCACTTCCTTCGCTGCGTCCGCCACGGTCATCCGTAAACCGGATTCATCAAACATGGCCAGATCGGGCAAATCATCTCCCACCGCTCCCACTTGCATGGTCGAGTGCCCCCTGATTTTCACCAAATGCCTGCAGACCGCGCGCTTGTCTGATATCCCCTGATATACCTCGGAAATCCCCAGTTCTCTGGCGCGATGGGCGACCACCCGAGATTTCCGGCCCGTGACGATAACCACCTCAATTCCGTCCCGCATGAGAAGTTTCAAACCGAAACCGTCTCTCACATCAAAGGATTTGATCTCTTCCCCTTTCTCATTCAGCGTGATGCGGCCGTCGGTCAGCACCCCGTCGACATCCAGAAAGAGCAGCTTCAATTCAGATGCCCTTTCCTCTGTTTTCTTTATAGCCATTTCTTTCTATTCTAATTCTATTTAGGGTGTTTTGACCTACGAACGAACCAGGGCGTGGATGCGTTTAAGGATTTTCACCAGCGATTTAGTCTCACCAAGAGGCATTGAATTGGGTCCATCACACAAGGCGCAATCCGGGTCAGGGTGCACTTCCATGAAAACGCCGTTTGCACCCGCCGCAACAGCCGCCCTTGCCAGACAGCTCACGAATTCTCGCTGTCCACCGGAACGCGTTCCCGCACCACCCGGCAACTGCACACTGTGTGTGGCATCAAATACAATGGGAAAGCCCAGGTCGGCCATGATGGCCAAGGACCTCATGTCAACCACCAGATTGTTATAACCAAAGGAAAATCCTCTCTCGGTAATCAGGATTCTCCGGTTGTCCGATCCGGTCACTTTTTCGGTGATCGGACCCATTTCATGGGGAGAAATAAACTGGCCTTTCTTGATATTCACCGAAACCCCTTTTTTGGCCACCGCCACAACCAGGTCCGTCTGCCGGCAAAGGAAGGCCGGAATCTGTATCACATCAAGAACTTGGGCCGCCTTTTCGACCTCCGTCACGCTGTGTACATCCGACAAAACCGGCATTTGGAATTCTTTTTTCACTTTTTGCAGGATGTTCAGTCCCTTGTCGATACCGGGCCCCCGGTAGGACGTCAAAGAAGTGCGATTGGCTTTGTCATAGGAAGCTTTAAAAATAATCGGTATTTCAAAATCTTCACTCATTTGCTTCAAATGGGCCGCGATTTCGAGGGTGGCGGATTCGCTCTCAATGACGCAGGGACCCGCGATTAGAAAAAACGGGCCGTCTTTTTTGATAAACAGATTCCCTGGTCTAAAATTCTCTTTCATAGCCTCAATTCCGAAATATCTGAATAGTCGTTTCAGAGGAGAAACTCACACGGTTGATTTCTTTAGGGACCATATATTTTCCTTGTTATAGGAAGGTGCCAGGAAAGTCAAGATTCCCAATTCACCAGCAACTTTTTCTTGTCATCCATCATCAGAAACCTTATCATGGGCACCTTTTGATTTGCAGAAAAAACCCATGATTGATCAGGGTTGTCTATCCAGGGGGAGGTTAATCCACAATGGCGGAGAAAAAAGTTGTCAAAACCGTGGCAGACATCAACAGGAGGATTAAGGAAGGAAAGGTCGTCGTGGTTACGGCTGATGAAATGGTCGGCATCGTCAAGAAAAGCGGCCCCGAAAAAGCCGCGCGGGATGTGGATGTTGTTACAACCGGAACCTTCGCCCCCATGTGTTCCTCAGGGGCCTTCATCAATTTCGGGCATACCAAACCGGGAATGAAAGCCAGTCGCGTGTGGCTTAACGATGTCCCCGCTTATGCGGGCCTGGCGGCGGTGGACTGTTATATGGGTGTCACGGAGCCCAGGGAGGATGATCCTTTAAACGGCGTTCATCCGGGACAGTTCAAATACGGGGGCGGGCATGTCCTCCACGACCTTGTGGCCGGCAAAAAAGTCGAGCTTCGCGCGACCGCCTATGGCACGGACTGTTATCCCAGGACCCAGTTCAAAAAGAAAGTCACCCTGTCAGATCTGCCCTATGCCATGATGCTCAACCCCAGAAACGCGTATCAAAATTACAATTGCGCCATTAATTTCGCCTCAAAAACCGTTTATACCTACATGGGCGTATTAAGGCCCAATGGCGGCAATGCCAATTATTCCACTGCCGGAGAACTCAGTCCTCTTTTTAATGATCCCTGTTACAGGACCGTCGGGCTCGGAACCAGGATTTTTCTGGGCGGCGCCAAAGGTCATGTTTTTGCACCGGGAACCCAGCATAATCCGAAAGTAAATCGGCATGAAAACGATGTGCCGCTGACACCTGCAGGCACTCTCATGGTGAGCGGCAATATGAAAGAGATGGACCCCAGATGGGTGGTGGGTGTCAGTATGCTGGGTTATGGCTGCTCCCTGGCGGTGGGCGTCGGTGTTCCCATCCCCATCCTGGACGCGGAAATGGCGCGTTATGCGGGCGTCTCGGATGAAGACCTCTACACGCAAGTCATTGACTATGGCAATGACTACCCCAAGGGCGAGAGCAAGAGTCTAGGCCGCGTCAGCTATGCGGAACTCAAGAGCGGGGTGATTCATGTAAATGGGCAGGACGTACCTTCGGTCCCCCTTTCATCCCACAGAAGGGCCTTGGAAATAGCGGGAATTCTCAAGGATTGGGTGGAAAAGGGAGAACTTCTGTTGGCCCAGCCCCAGGAAACGTTACCGCTCTAGGCACCCAAGACCCTTTTCAGAACCCTTTCCAGGTCGTCTTTTCGATACGGTTTCGGAATGGCATCGCAAAACCCGTGTTTTTCGTAGGAGGTCAGAACCGGGTCACTGTAGTAACCGCTTGAAACAATGGCCCTCACCTCTGGATCCAACCGGCGGAGTGCTTTAAATGTCTCACGCCCCCCCATACCACCTTTGACCGTCAGATCAAGGATGACGGCGTTAAAATAATTCCCTGATGCCATGGCTTCTTCGTAGGCCAAGATCGCCTCCCTGCCGTCTTTTGCCACAACCGCCTCATAGCCCAGGCGCTTGAGCATCTGCCGGGCAAGATCCCTCAACATCTCTTCATCATCCATGAGCAAAATCCTTTTGCCGCCTTCTTCAGTTGCGGTGGATGATTCACCCCTTTTGAGTGACGGTTCCATCTCCTTTCCGGATGGAAAGCGGGGCTTGACCGCTGCCAGATCACCAGGCGGATGGGCCGGGAGAAAAATCTCCACCCTTGTACCGGTTTTCGGCCTTGAATGGATGGCCACATGTCCGTCATGCTTGTCCACGATGGCATGGGCAATGGCCAACCCCAGCCCCATCCCTTTTTGCGACCCGGTCTCCTTGGTTGAAAAATAGGGATCGAAGACTTTGCCAATGTTCGACGGAGGGATTCCCACACCCCGGTCACTGACGGATATCTTTAAATACGGACCCGGACCAACAGGCAGGTTTGGAAAGCCCTGCCCTTTCCGAATGATAACATTCTCCGCTTTAAGCGTGATGGTACCGCCCTCGGGCATTGCTTCCTGCGCATTTTTGAGCACATTCCGTATGGCATATTTCAGCTGAACCGGATCGTGTTCAGCGGACCAGAGATCATTATCAATATTTAACTTGCAGCCATAATTCAAGAAACTCGAAATCTCACTGGCGCAGACTTCCAGTGAGTCTTTCACGGAACGAAGTCTTTTGTAGGAGCCACTCCCTTTGGAAAGGGTCATCAGCCGGTGGGTCAGATCCTTGGCTTTCAGCGTGGCTTCTTCAGCGTCGTCCAGGAACGCCCCAATAGACCTGGCGGGTGACATGACCTCCTTTGCCATGGAAATATTGCCCAGTATCATTGAAAGCAGATTGTTGTAATCGTGGGCCAGCCCCCCGGCTAGAATGCCCATGGATTCAAGCCTGCGTGCCCTCGCCAGCTCTTGCTCCATCTGTTTTCTGACACTGATATCCTGGAATGTTCCACGCATTCTTATGCATTTTCCACCCGCCATCACCGCTTCTCCATGGATTCTGCACCAGAGGCGATCACCGTCTGCCGTGTCGACCTCCAGTTCCAGATCAAAAGGCGCGCCTCCTTCGGCGGTCTGCCGGTAAGCCTTCTCCATCACTTTACGGTGTTCCAGGGGATAGAATTCCAGGTGTTCATCCACGCCGGGCGGTTCAACATCCCCCTGAAGGCCGAAAATCTCATAAATGCCCTTGGTCCACGTGGCCTTGCCCGTAATAAGATCGTGTTCCCAGCCTCCGATCTTGCCCATGCGGCCCATCTCGTTCAAGAAACGCTCCCGTTCCTCAAAGGCATTCAGGATATGGTTCCGGTCTTTCAACGCTTTTGTCAGACGGATGTTGCTGTAACTCAGTTCTGAAATCAGATGGGCCAGTTTGGTATAGAATCCCATCACCGATTCCACGGTTTTCCGTTTCCAGCGGGGAACCCGTTCAAAGGCTTCCAGGTATCGTGTTTCATCAAACCCGTACTTTCGCGCCTGTGACCGAAAGATTTCAAGATCCGGGGTTTCATCCTCAAAGAGAAACTGGCCCAGATATAGGATGCCCAGACGTTTGCCACCCACCATAATCGGCGTCGCTATGTCCCACATATTGTTTTTGCAGCGATAAAGGCGGAAGCTACCAGGCTTGATGCCCTTTGACAATTGGAGATCACTATCGAGGCAGTTTTTGAGGGTCTCGGAATGCTTGCGGTGAAACTGAACACAAATATCCTGCCAGCCCGTTGCGACGAGAATGTTCCCGCTGCTATCAAGGATGCCAATCCCCATATTTGTGATCGCGTGGAAATCATCCATCATGGATTGTATTTCCTGGGCATCAATGACATCAGACAGTTTCAGGGAATCGATATCCACATGAGAGGGCCGCAGATTCTCAATTTCAAAAGAGGGTTCTGTTTCACCTTTGGTCAGGCATTTCATGGCGCCTTTGCGTGCGTCTAGGGCATTCTCAAGTTCCTGAACTCTTTTTTCAAGTTGTTCGTAAGTCGGTTTTGCCATGAAAAAAGCGCATCCTTTCTTCAAATACCCCCATTGATCACCGGACAACAGGGATGAAAGGTTTGTTGGATTTCAGGTTTAGAGACGTCGGCATGAAGGCCCCCCATTTGGTAACGACAATAGTGAGCTCGAGGCCAGAGTGAACAGCTTTCGTATGGTCAGACGATTCGAGAGGAAAAGCTGAATAAGCCCAATATTAGTGCTTCATTTACTGAATGTCAAAGACTATTAAATGAGGTGATATTCGCTGTTTCGCTTGAGATAAACGATCGTTTCAACGCTCTGGCTGGGCGTTACAATCTGAATGCCGGAAAAACTCTGAATGTCCAGGAGATGTCTGTCTCCGGAAACAATTAGGGCCGCGCTGTTTTCCTCAGCCAGTGCCAAAAACAGATTATCGAATGGATCCGCCTCAATTGCGACCGGCACTTCCGCTGGATCAGGCACCAGCGCCACCAAGTTCAGAAAGTAGGCCATGATCTTTATAGGCGTTTGATCAAGGGACGAAATACGAGCGCTAAGCTTCGGGTATTCAAGGACCATCTTCAGTTCGTTCACCGATTTTTCGCAGGATGGGATCCGGATGATGCCGGCTCTCGCCCATTTCAGAATCTGATTGGGCGGACCGCCCCAAAGCAGACCGGATACCGCCACGTTTGTGTCAACAACGACGTTCAACCCGCGTCCCTGATTCGGTGAACGATCCCCGCGATCTCCTGAAGATCGGGCTGAAGCGGATCACTTAGGGCTTCTGCGCGATCGAGGAGATCAACGGGTATCTCATCAACCGGCACGACTTTGAAAATCGGTTTTGATTTTTTCAAAACAATGATCTCTTTCCAGCGTTTGAGATCTCCCTGAATACTGGGAATCCGTGCCCTGAACTCTTTGGCACTCAGATATTGAGCCATATGTTCACCTAAAATTGCGTTTAAGATTTCTTAAAGGTAAACTAAAAATGACCCTGAAGTCAACCTAAATCCTTTGGCTTAGTCTTCTTCCACTTTCAACAGACCCGCTCGTTTGAGTATTTGGATGATCTCGGTTTTTTGATCTTTTTCCAAGGGCCGTAGCGGTGCGCGTACCGGACCGCCTTATTCTTAAGGGTGACAAAGATGCGTTTGCCCTCCTCATGCCAGATAAAAAAGATCACGCGCTCAGGGCTATCAAAAAGGCGTGTTCCGCCATCGGAATTGGAGGACATGGCCTGGAAGGTGTTTTTTGAATGCCTGACACCGGTCACTGTGCGGACACGTGTCCATTTGGCCATCTCTGTTTGTACTGATAGCCTTGGCCAGAAAGCCTCGTCCGGGTAGAACAAACTTGCAGTGGAAATTGTGGCCTTATTGTTGTTGTTTTTTTTGTTCACTGGATTTAGTATATATTTTTAGGAGTTTGAGCATCCAAAAAGGAGGCCTTTCCGTTTATCGATAATTAAGATGGCATACTAAAAGGCGGCATCTCCGACCGTTTGCGTACCCCATGGAAGACCTGAAAGAAAAAATCGAAAGAAACGCTGAAAACGAAAGAGACATCAGCCCCTTTCGCACCGCCAGCATTATGGTAAACAGAGTCTGCAATTTAGAATGCTCCCATTGCGACATCCCGAGAGAGTACACAAGCCGGGCAAAGATGTTGTCCGGCGAAAACTGGGTTGGAGTCATACAAACCTTGGACCGCGAAATTGACATCAGCCTGGTGGCGGTCTCGGCCCGCGAACCCCTCACTCCAGGTGCCACCCGGTCAAAAACCCTTCGGATTGTCGACGCTGCCCGAAAAAGAGGCAAAATCTCCGGAATTGTCACGAATGGGTACTATCTGAAAGGGGCATTGCCAGAAATTTCTTCCTCCGGCCTTATGATGGACTACATGGATGTTTCACTCGAAGGCCCCAGGGAAGTGGATGAAAAGGTTCGAGGGAAAGGGCACTTCGATAGAGTACTGGCCGCCGTAAAAGACGAAAGGCTGCTGAAAGCGACAGAGAAGTTCTTTATATCCTTTACCTTGAATGCATGGAACTGCGAGCCCAACACGCTGAAATCCTTTCTCTACTGGATGCTCAGAACCTTTGACGAACCGCGGCTCGCCGTCCTTGCACTTTACCCCAACCGACACGTTCCCAAAGAGTTGTGGCTGACGGACGATCAATTCCTCCGGGCCCTTGAAATCCTGCTTGGGATTTCAAGCAAATTCGGGGATATTTTCATAGACGCCTTTTCCGGCAGCGTTCCCGGTTTTCGAGAAATCGTGCAAAAAAACTATCTTCCGGGAAAAGGTGAGCTTTTAAGGGACGACACCGGCATGCTGTGGGGCTTCGTGGGCGAAAACCTCTACGTGAGATATGAAAACATCCGTGATCTGGCGCGATATCAGGTGCGTGTCACGCCCGAGGGTCGCCTGATCATGCCAAGAGACCTGGAATCAGAGGACTATCTCCGCTCCGCCAAAAGTTCGGTTTTGTCCGCGCATTGGAACAACACCCTGAATGGCATTCTTGATGAAATAGGCAGGACCGAGGCAGCGGTTGAACCCAAATGTCTGGATCAAAGGTGTTTCCCGGCGTGCAGGGGAGACAACCTGCGGTGTGCATTCATAAATGGAGGGCCAAAATGAGCATGAAAAAAATGTGGACACGACTCCTCATCATTTCCGCTTGCGCCTTTATATTTCCCGTCTTTTTGGTTTGGGCCCAAGGCGGAAACATGGAACCGACCAATGAATCGACGACTTCCCGAACCACCGGGCAGTTAGATTCCCCGAAATCGTGGACGCTCAGGGATTCGGCCATGAGCAATATGACCAGTTTCGATCCGGTGAAAATTGTCGATGCTTTCAGCGTTGACATCCTGGCCAACGTGTATGAAGGACTCGTGAATGTGTCGGTGGAAGGCACGCCCATACCAGGCCTTGCGGAATCGTGGCAACACTCCGATGACGGTCGCACATGGGTTTTTCACCTGCGAAAGGGAGTGAAATTCCATCCCTTGACCGGATGCGATTTCAAGGTCCCTGAGGAAGTGACCGCAAAAGACGTCGTATATTCCTTCAAAAGAACCATCGCCGCTCCCGGATCGGTCACTTCCTGGATATTCACGGATATTTTGGAGGGGGCTGCTGAATTTGCCGCGGGGAAAACAAAGGAAATAAAAGGGCTCGAAATTATTGACGACCACACCCTTAAAATTCATCTCACTAAACCCTTTTTCCTGCTCTCAAAACTGACCTTTAACGGTACGTGGATATATCCGGCGGGCATTGTGGAAGCATGTGGCGAGGAATTTCTTTCATCCCACGAGGTCGGCACAGGGCCGTACACCGTTAAGGGATTCATCCCCGACGACAGGATCGTGTTGACACGGTTTGATTCCTATCGGACAACGCATGACCAAGCTCCTGAAACGGTAGTGATACGCATTTTCAGCGACCCCTTGGCCGCCATGGAATCTTTTGCGCGGGGCGAACTGGATATCGTGGAAGCCGGAATCAGCACCCTACCCAGGGCAAAAAAGCTCGTATCTCACGGAAACAGGATGGTTTCCGCCAAAGGGAATTATCTGGATTACATCTGCATGAACGACCAGGCGCCGCCTTTCAACGATATAAGGGTGCGGCGGGCATTGAACATGGCGGTGAACCGGGAGGTCTTGGCCAGCTTGCTCGGGGACTTCGGCGTACCTGCCTATGGCTACATCCCTCCTTTTTCTCCGGCCTATCGGGGCACCGCACGGATAAAAGAGGAAGGATTCCGATTCGATCCCGCCGGAGCCAGAGCATTGTTAACGGAGTACTTGGCTGAAAAGAACCTCTCTTCGCTCGATCTTGAACTCGTCATTGATTCCGGGGAAGTACCCGAGACCATCGGGCAGTTTGTAAAGGCGCAAATAGAAAGCGAGGTGCCTGAAGTAAAGGTTTTTCTTAAAAAAATCACCTTTCCGGCAATGCTCCAGATGGCATTCAGCGGCAAGGGGAAGTTCTTCCGCATATGGTGGAATATCGTTACGCCTGGAGAATTCATCTATTTCCTCTTCTATTTCCCGGGCCAGGACCCGCCGGGGGGATTCAACCTTTCTTTTTATGAATCAAAAATATTTCCCAGAAAATACGACGAGGTCATGGGGACCCTCGATGATGAAAAACGTCGGCAAGGGGTTCAACTGCTTGAAGATATATTGATACGGGACGCCGCCGCCATTCCTCTTTTGCACAAGACCTATCATTTTCTGGAGAGAAAGGACATTTCATGCCCGATTAACGGGCTGTTGAGAAAGCCGTATGTTTTTTCCACAAAAACGGATGGTTAGAAATTGATGACGTCCCACATTGTCAGATCTCTGTTTGTAATTATACTCGGAGTCTTTTTCTCCTTTGGGCTGTTTTATGTTCTGCCCGATCCAGCCTACAGAATCGCCGGGGGTTTTGCGGATAAGACGGCCGTTACATCCATTCGAAAAAACCTCAATCTTGATCAGCCCGTTTTCAAACGGTTTTTCACACTGGTGTCCGACGTGGCAGCCGGAAGATTGAAGAGCTTTTACACGGACCGACCCGTTTTGGATCTTGCCGTTGAAAAGCTCAAGATCAGTCTGCTGGTCGGCGGCTGGGGGTTGATCTTCATATTTTTTTTGGGAGGTCTTCTGGTTGCGGGCCAATCCGTGGCCCCCCGGCTCAGAAAGTGGGTGGAGACCATCTCCAATACGGCGGCGGTTGTTCCGGTGTTTATCTCCTCTATATTGCTGCTCTTATTATCGACTTCCTGGGACCTGCCAAAAGAGGCCTGCGCTGGGATGGCCCTTTCCGTTTTTCCGGCGATCCTTCTGAGCAGTAATATCGTCTTGCGACTTCATGAAGCAAGACGCGCCCCCTACGCCCTGATTGCCAGGGGCTACGGGCTCGGAAAAACCGTCATGCTCAGGCGGATGGTGCATGAACTGTCCCCCTCATTCGTTATTTTGAGCAATTCATTGATTTTCTTCCTGATTGCGGGGCTCCCAGTGGTTGAGGAAGTGTTCGGCATTCCCGGTATGGGGCATTGGTTCCTGCGCTCGGCCCTGCGGCTGGATCTTCCGGTATTGTTTGTGGTTTCCATCCTTCTTGCCGTGGGCGTGGTTTTGCTGGACCTCGCGAACAAGATGGTGGTGTGGGCCCTCGACCCGAGACAGAGGGTGACATGACGGTTAATTCTCCAATCAAACGATTTGGTCCTGCCGCAGCCTGGTTTATGGTGGGGATATGTCTCTGCTTTATGGTATTTCACGATCCAATGACCATCAATCCGGAAAAAAGCCTCACTCCGCCTTCAATGACTTTTCCGGGCGGCACTGACAGGCTGGGACGTGATGTTCTCGCGCGGGCTTCCTCCGGTTTCAGGGCAAGCCTTTGCCTTGCAGGCATGGCCGAACTGCTGGCCCTGGGCGCGGCCATGAGCGTGAATTTCCTTTTCCTGATTCTGGCAAGAATGCGAATCAAGGCCCTGGTTGCCCTGCCCGTGCAAGCCCTCAGGACCGTTCCCCCCTTTCTTACGGGTCTTGCTCTTGCCGCCATGCTGGGGGCCACTCAATGGGGCATGGTGATCGCCCTTGCTTTTATTTCTTTTCCTTTTGAAACGGCTGTTGTGGAAGAGGAGATCAACGCGGGGCTTCATATGGCCCACATAGAGGGTGCCAAGGGGGTCGGAGTACCCTACTATATGATTCTCATGAGACATGTAGGCAGGATTGCGGGTCCAAGGATCATGCGCTACGCACTCCTTGATTTCGTGGGTCTTGTGGCGTTCGAATCCTTGTTGGGATTTGTGGGGCTTTCCCGGCCGCCGGCCCCATCCATCGGGGCGGAAATCTTTAATGGAGGCCCCTACATGGCAACCTACCCCTGGCTTTTCCTGACGCCCTGTTTGGTGTTGGCATTGGGTCTGGTAGCGCTGAATGCGGGGTTTTTCAGGCTGCTGAGTTGGTGGAAGTGAAGAACAGTCGATGGATCGCTCTATTTTTTCTGAGATTAGGGCCTTTTTTATCAGGTTTTTTCAAAAACACTTGACTACAGATGGAGGGATTAAAATGAGCAATGGGCCAACAAAGACACCTGAAGGAATTGCAGAAGAGGAAAAAAAGAGACTTCAAGCAATTGCAGAAACCGCAAGAAACCTTGCCAAAATCGGTGAGCGACGCGATAACCTCAAACAGAAACTTGAGTCCGGTGGATTGAATGTTGATGATGCTGCGAATCTCGGTATTGAGTACAGCGTACTAAAGAGAGCCTATAAAATATTGCTTGAAAATGCAGAGAAAGACTCATTGAAGTGGACCTAACTAGCGCTAATCTTTTCTTATGAGGAGAAATTCATATGCCATCTGTTGCAGGCAGTAAAGGTGGAATGGTACCAAGCAGTCTTACAGCCAGTATTATCAGAAATATACGATTTACGGATCTAAGGCCCAGTACATTAGTGGCTGATGAATCCAATCCTGGAACTGGCGGTAAAGAAATTACCCAAAAGCATCTTGAAAAGCCTGATAGAATTTGCAGAAAATAGAGTCAACGGCAAAGGACACCATCCTTAATGACAACGGGAAGAATAGCACAGGAGTTCTATTTTACTGCGTTTTGGCCCCTTATGCCTTTTCGCTCAATTCTGAATGAGGCTGTTTCAGTTGCTGGGATATTAGGAGATAAAGAGGTAAACCCAAGCCGATTTACAGGAAAT
This sequence comes from Thermodesulfobacteriota bacterium, assembly GCA_028278625.1. The sequence goes on along the minus strand of JANQDY010000124.1, from coordinate 38,788 downwards.
TCGCTCCCTCTTCTGCAAAGCCATTTCACCGATTACAGTTCTCATTTTGCCTGCTTCAGACGGTTTTTTCTCCAGTCTCCGCCTTTCCCATTTGAAAGCGCCAATTTGGTCCCATGTCGTTTCTTCTCCTATATTTCTGCAAAATTTATTCAAACTGCCATAGATGAACTTGAACATAGGTTCGAGTGGCTCCCTAAAAGTTGTGGGCAACCTGTCAGCAATTGCGGCCAGTGTATTAGAGTACTGTACACCCTGCTCCCTCAGCCGTTTGAAAACAGAGTGCTTGTGATGAGTATTTTTTTAACTGATATGTTGAGAAACAAGAGGCAGCCCGCTGGTTTCCGATATCACGAAGGGAACAATATTTACACACACAAAAAATCTTTTGATCCTGGAAACTGGGACAAAAGATCGATTTTGTGGATGGCCGGGGAGCATATCTTTCGGGCAAATGAAATCTGGTGGGGCAAATTTGGTCTGGACATTCTTACGGAAGGGAACATGGTCCCCCCAAAAGCAAATAATGCTCTTATCAATCTGGTACAGATATCATTCTATTATGATGAAATTCCCGACCTTATCACTGCCTTCGTGATCGATCCCAGTTGTAACCCCGAACCTGCTCGGCACCTTATCGGTCTTACCTACGCGATGAAAGAGGCACGCAAGGCGTCTCTTTTTGATTGGGTGGGAAGGCTGGCCGACACCGTTATGAAGATGGAAGAAGTAGAAGACTTTGAATTTTTCCAAAAATACACCCATCTAAAAACGCCATATGCTGACTGCCAGATTCAATTCAATAAATCCCCCGATGCGGCTTTGAAGAAATTGCGGGCCATCTATGCCCGGGAATCCCTGGAATGGATGGCTCGGGTCCTTGCCTTTGTGGAAACGTCTCCCGAAGAGGCGAACGACCCTGAAAATAAAGCCGAGACATTTTTGGACTATGAGATTCATGGTGACAATAACAATCCCCTTATGGTCTCGCCGGCCCTCAGCAAGGTGGCGGATTCGGATCCAAGAAAAGAAGAAATATGGACGAAAATCCTTGGCAAGAAAGACGTTCGAGTGGCCCGGTTTGACAGGTCCCTGGCACGGCTCAAATTTATCCGCGATTTTCTTGAAGAATCCGCTCAAACCATCAATTCGGCGCTGGACGTAAAAGGAGTAGTCAAAATAGAAGGCAGCAAGTCGGTGGCCCTCAAGGCCGACCTTTTGCGGCACGTGCGTCTTAATCCCATGACCGGAAAAGTGCTCCTTCTTGGAGAACCGGGCGGGGGAAAAGGCATTACCTCTAAACGTTTTCATTCTCTTTCCATAGAAGAAATCAGGAAAGACGATAGCCTATTGCAGGAGACCGTTGAAGCCGTTGCGGATAAACTCATTTCCATCTTCATGCTTCCCGAGGCTCAGGGAATTATTTCGGCCCCGGTGAGCCAAGAAGGGCAAAGGGCTGAAAAGTTGCTTGGATTTGTCAAGGCTCAGCTTCAGGGAACCATGTGGTGGAACTGGGGCATGCCAGAAAAAAATTCGGTTCACGGAGCGTCTCCCTGGGATTGTCGGAGTGACGGCCTGTGCACTCGCGTCCCTTCGGATTTTGCCAATATTCTTGACGGTGAGCTTGAATACGAGCCATGCGAATCATGCCCGCTAAGAAACTACGTGGAAATTCTTCGTCCGAAATTCAAACCGCTGAATCTCATCCACAATACGAAATCCATCCGCTTATCCATTCAATTCATGGCCCATTATCTGGCGAGATTGCTTTATGAGGTTTACGGGCTTGGAAACAACCCGAAACCCAAAGACAAATCGAATTACATTCAGGTTCTGTGCGGTGTTCTGGCAAGTCAGGGGCCGGAATTCATCTCCTCCATGAGAAGGCTCTTCGGCACCGCTGAAAACGTTGAAACACCTTTACCGGGTCTTTTTCAGACGGCAAGCTATATGGCCGGCACCATCTTTCTGGATGAGATAGGCGACTGCCCAATCAAGATACAGGACAATCTACTGGGCCCCCTTGAAGAAAAAAAAGTCGCCAGGCTGGGGTGGGAATCCATTGAAGAGGATGTTTCAAACATCAGGATCGTGGCGGCGACCCACAAAGACCTGAGGGCAAAGGTAAAACAATACCGAGCCACAATGGACAGCGACACACCCAAGGGCTTCAGACCCGATCTTTTGAGCCGTTTGGCCTTGTTCCCCCCGGTATACCCATCCTCGGTGACCGATTACTTACTCTACGAAAACAAGAACCGCACGGAACGGGCTGCGAACCGCATGGAGTTTATCTCCATCATGCTTTCTATCCTCAATGAAAAGGCCGGCGATGTGAAACACCCTGATGATGATCTGAGACGGAGATTTTTTGGAAACCTTTTTGATACAGTGGATAAGTATATCCAAAACACCATGGCAATGATGGACTTTTCGGAGGCCCGGTTTTCCGAAATAAGAAAAAATCTTGTCAAAAAGATAACCACAAGATTGTTCGTGGGTATCGTTGATGCGCTGGCGTTGGCAGAAAGGCAGGCCGAACATTTTGCCGAGGCGTCAAAGAAAAATTCAGATAAACAACCGAGCGTAGAAACCAAAGGACTCGACATCGAAGCGATAATTGAAACCACCGTAAAGGCAAGGCAAAAGGAAGGAAACAACGACATGAAATCGCGTATGGAGAGCCGGTTGCGCGGTTTTTACAGTCAAACCGAGGAGCAGATCAAAAGGTTCGCCAGGGATTTTAGCATTGATGAAAAAGAGGGATCGGACATGAAAAAAGCACTTCTTGATGGTTTTGAATCGACAATAGACCGGGTAATAAAAACATCAGATAGTGGAAGTTTTAACGGACCAAGAGAAACCTTTTTGAACGCCAGGATGAGCGAAATTATCGGTGTTAACCTGCCGAAACTGCTGAATTTCATCGTCACTTCAGATGTCTGATCTCCTATCCGTCAAAAACCTTGCCGTAAGCATTGAAAAAGACCGTATTCACACCTTCCTCTTGCGGGATCTGTCTCTTGAAGTTGAAAAAGGAGAAATAACGGCTATTGTTGGTCAGAGCGGAAGCGGAAAAACAACAACCGCTCTAGCCGTACTGGGACTTCTCGGTTTTCAGATTCCCGGAGTGAAAATAAAAGGGCGGGTTTTCTTTCAGGGAAATAACATTTTCACCATGTCTGACAATGAACTCCGGCGCGTTATGGGCAGGCGGATCACCTTTATCCCCCAATCCGCTTATTCCACCCTAAACCCTTTTCTTAGTATACGCAGGCAAGCCCTTGACATCGCCGCAAGGGGAGGGATTTCCCCTGGCAAAGCAATGGAGCGTTTTCACATGCTCCTTTCTCTGCTTCGTTTTCCCGATCCCGATTTCATCCTTAAAGCCTATCCGCACCAGTTGTCCGGGGGCATGCGGCAAAGAACCCTGGTGGCAATGGCACTGCTGAACGAGCCGGATCTGCTTGTTGCGGATGAACCCACGACCGCGGTTGACCGAACCAACCAGGTAACGGTATTGGATTTGATCCGATCCGTTTGCGACGAGCGGAGAATGGGTGCGCTCGTAATCACCCATGACATGACCGTGGCCGCCAGAATCGCCGATTTCATGACGGTGCTTCTTTCAGGCGTTGTCATGGAATCCGGGAATGTGAAAAATGTGCTTAAGCAACCACTTCACCCCTATACGGCCGACCTTTTAGCCTCACTTTACAGGGTCGACGACAAGCTCGTCGCCCATCGACCCGAAACAAACAAGTCCGAACGAGGATGTCCGTTTATGAACAGATGCGGTTATGTGGAAAAGCTCTGCAGAGAAAGACTGCCGAAACCGATCTGGGCGTCAAACGGAGTTTACGTCAGATGCCTTGTGAAAGAAAGGCCTCCCCTCCCAAAGCCTAACCCATCAGGAAACCAAGTGTCGTTTTTGTCCGGACATGAGGCCCCCATAATAACCGTCCGGGATCTGTCGGTGCGTTACGAATCCGATCTTACGTTCCGGAGCCTGCTCTTCAAATCGAACAAGAAGAACGCCGTAAATCATCTCTCTTTTGATGTTCTTCCGGGCCAATGCATGGGTATTGTAGGTGAAAGCAGTGCGGGGAAGACCACGGCCATGAAGGCTGCAACCCGCCTCATCCCTCTTCAAAAAGGCACCGTAACCTTTGAGGGAATCGATTTGACCCTTATGAAATACGGCAAATTAAGAAAATACCGGGCAAGAATGCAGATGCTGTTTCAAAATCCCGATGCAAGCCTGAACCCAAAAATGCGCATCAGAGACATTCTGCTGGAGCCTGTAAAACTGCATAAGTCTTACCCGGATATGATGGGCATTGAAAGGGCAACGGCTGATCTCATGGCGCAACTTGACCTTGAACCTCATTTGCTGAACCGATTTCCAGGAGAATTGAGCCATGGACAGAAACAACGCGTCGCTATTGCAAAAGCACTTCTATTGAACCCCGCGCTTCTTTTTGCGGATGAACCGGTAAGCGCCGTGGATCCTCATATCCGATCACGGATTCTGGGCTTGTTCAGAAACAGACAGAAGCAGGGGATGGCCCTGGTGATGATCTCTCATGACCTGGAAATAGTCACCATGATGAGTTCCTATCTTCTTGTGATGTATCGCGGAAGCGTGGTAGAATGCGGCCCTTCCGAAAAAGTGTCTGATCACCCTGCCCATCCTTATACGAAAACGCTTATATCTTCACTTCTTACCACTGATCCCGATCAAGAACGGGCTAGACGCTCAAAACCGTCACTTCTTTCCACCATGGAAAAAGAACCTTTACTAGGCTGTCCCTATTATGCCTTCTGCAGCATCAAAAAGGATATCTGTGAAAATGAGGAACCCACGCTGAAAGAATTCAACAAAGGTCATTGGAGCGCATGCTTTGCCGTATAACGCATACGCATTTGGAGGAAGAAATGGCAATGAGCAACTTAATGCAGACACAGAGTTCGGGAGAAATAGCGTCTGGTTCCATTAACCTCCATCCTCTAGAACTTTCCATCATAATAGACCACACTGGTTTCAAGGCATTGGAAGAATGCGTTGCGAGCGGCATTGCACTAAAGCCTCTGGCAAACAAGGATATGATCCATTTCCTTGGCGCGTTTATTCTTTCGGATGAGATCGCTCATGAAGAAATCTGATCATATCAATAAAAACCTTGAAAAGGATCTGGGTAGCATACATACAACGATTCAATCAGAGCATTTGAATATCGGGAAAAAGAGCTTTGAACAGGATTTTGTAAAAAACGGCATAAAGGATGGCTTGGGATCTGGGTCGGTTGACTGTCCCCGCCACAAACTACATTCCCCAGAAATCCAATCAAAATAGATAACAAAATTTTGTGTTTCGAAGGGTTGTGTCCATATTTGAGTTTGTCGGGCCTTTTGGCTCTTGTGGAGACAAGAAAAAGGAAAACAAAGGCGCCCAGAGGATATTCTGAAGGAAATACTTGCGGAAGGTGGAAGCCAGGATTCAAGCACGAAGTTGATCACCGAATTGAAGAAATTCAAACCGAAGCCGGCCCTAGAAGAGAAGATCACTGGTGAGCTGGTCGAAATGGTTACCGTGTCGCGGCCGTGGACTTTGACGGTGCCAGGGTGCTGGAAACCTGGCCTGGGGCTGATCGCGTGACCGAAGCATATATGGACACACATCTGCCGAATATCAAGGAGGGGTGCAAACGAATCGAAACCTTCTTGAATGCTTTGCCTTAGTCTTCTTCCACTTTCAACACACCCGCTCGTTTGAGTGTTTGGTTGATCTCGGCTTTTTGATCTTTTCCCAAGGGCCGTAGCGGTGCCCGTACCGGACCGCCGTACATTCCCAAGATGTCCAGGGCGGCCTTTAACCCCGCAATCCCGAAGCCGGTGGTAACGGCTGCATTTGCGGGAATGAGCCGGAGCTGAATTTCCTTTGCTTTCTCCAACTCTCCCTCACCAAAAGCCGCCACAATGTTATTCAAGGCATGGGGCGCCACGGCGGCCAAGGCCATGACGCCTCCAACGGCACCGATGGAAAGGGCCGGCAGCAAAAAACTCCCCGAGCCCGCAAGGACTTGAAAGCGGTCCCCTACCCGGTCAACCACCTGCGCCATTTTGACCACATTCCCCGAGCTCTCCTTGAGGCCGATGATATTGTCGTGTTGGCCCAGTTCTGCGATGGTTCGAACCTCCAGATCGATCCCCGTGAACCCTGGCACATTGTAAAGGATAATGGGGATGGGGGATCTGTCCGCCAAAAAAGTATAGTGGGCACAGAGGGCTTTGTGATCCATGCGCGGTTTATAGTAGTGGGGGGTCACAATCATTGCGGCATGGGCACCGACCATCGCCGCCTTTTCGATCAAATCAAGGGTTTCCGTTGTGGATTCACAGCCGCAGCCAGCAATAAAAAGCCGGTCTCTCCCAATGGCTTTTCCGGCGGTCCGCCAGGTCTTGACCTTTTCTTCCGAAGTGAGGAGGACTGACTCTCCATTGGAGCCCAGCACGGCAAATCCCTTTAGGGGTGTTTTCCGCCATTTTTGAAGATTGGCTGCCAGGTGCTCATGGTCTATCCTCCCCTTTTTGTCAAAGGGTGTGGGAATGGGAGGAAAACAACCTTTGAGGGACATTCTTACGGTCATTTGGATGGCCTCCTTTCGGAACGGAACCTCATTAACTGTGATTCGTAATACGCCCTGTTTTCCCTGGCCCGCTTGATGGCTTCCTGGATGATCCGAAGGGCCTCATCAATCTGATCGTTCTGGTAACAGGCTTCCGCAAGGGTGTCCAGGAACTGGGGTTGCGGATCCAGTGCCACCGCTTCTCTCGCCAGCGCCAGGGCCCGGCGCTTGTTCCGCAAACCGGGATCTTTAGCGGTCAGCATTATCCATGCCAGGTTGTTCAGCGCCACCGCCTGGTAGGGGTTCCACCGAATGATCTGCTCATAAAGATCCATGGTGGCCGCCTCTTTTCCCATTCGCTGGTATACCATGGCCAGGTTCATGGCAAGACTGACATTCTGGGGGTGTTTTTCCAGCTTGCGGCTCAGTTCCCTGCTGACCATATCATAAGCCATATGGGTTTTCATGTCCCCGAAATTGAGGATGTACCCCAAAAATCCCACACCCGCCAGATAAACCAGGAAAGATATCAGCACCAAACGGTTCTGCTTCTTGAACAGCCCGGGAAACTGAAGCGTTCTCAACAGAAACGCGACCCGTTGTCCGATACTGAAATGGTGCCAGTTGGGTAAATCGCGGGCTTTTCCACTCAAATATGCGATCTTTTCAAGGGCACTGACGATGAAAGCGGGGGTCCCCATAACCTTCGCCGCATAAAGATCGGCCTGCCGTTCAAAATGCCGCATGAAGAATCCCATGATGTAGCGGAAATAGATCAAAAGGGTCAGCAGCATGGGGATTGCCACGGAAAGATAGAAAAGGGTCATGGAGCGGGCATCATCTTCCGAAATCAGATCCGCAAGGGGTGACCAGACATAGGCCAAATAGATGTAGACATCCGACAACCCGAAGGAAATCACCATGAAACCCACAAAGAAGAGAATGTAGAAAAGCAGGTGAAAATAGCGTGCGTGCCCCATCTCGTGGGCCAGGACCGACTCCAGTTCTTCCGTTGTCAGGGCTGACATCAACGCCTCTGTTACCAGGATGTACCGGTACCTGGGAACGATCCCCATAATGCCGGCCGTCATCATGCGGCCCTCGAAAATGGGCCAGCTGAGCAGCTGGCGATATCGGAATCCCTGTCCTTTCAAGAACGCCGCAAGATGTCTCCCTTTTTCCGATGCCTCAATGGGTCTGCAGCCCCACCAGTATTGAATGAATTTGGGCATGATCAGAACCAGCAGGGAGAGAAAAACCGCAAAAAAGAGCATCTGGCCGTACAGGCTGTTTAAAAAAGCACTGGTGGATGTCCAAGGGCTCAGCGACAGAAGATCATAGAGGGATGTCAGAACGAACCAGGGAAAAAGGACGGGGAGATTGAACCGTAAATTGCTCAGCACGAAACTTTGCCGTTGCACATTCATCCTGAAAAGCGCCCGGTAAGCGGGCCAGGCAACATACCAGACGGTGCTCAAAAAGAAGAGAAACAACGAAACGGCCACAAGCCCCTGAATCACTGAAAAGCGGGCAAGGCCGGGGATCATCAGAAGCCACTGTTTGAAACTGAAAAAATAGATGTCAATGGTAAAGAGCAGGATGGCCAGGATGGACAACCGTAGATTCAGGCGCTCGTATCGCTCCGCCAATGCGCCCTCGGGGTACCGGCCGGCGGCTCTCCGCCGTTCCAGGTCCCTGAAGCATCGACGGCAGTAGACAGCAAAAAGAAGCCAGCAGACCGCCATGCCGGCAATGGCGTAAAGCAAAGAATCGTCTGGGGAGGTTTCCGCATAACTGACATTGAAAATCAGAAGAACAACGATGAAATAAATGATATTATTGAACAAAGGTCGGGGCCTCGATATCTCAGGACTGTTCCTCTTTTACGAATTCCAAAATCCCCCCGTCCGGCGGCAGTGTCGAATCCCCCTGAAGGGTGATTTCAAGGCCATAGCGCGACTCCATATCCGCAAGATCTTTTCGTTTACGGTTCTGTAGGTACTCGACCACATCATCTGAAAGGACCCCTTTCACTTTCAGAATTCCCTTTTTGCTCAACCCCATGCGGATGCGTCGCAAAAATGAAATGGCGGCGGTTTCAACGGAAGGCAACAGACCCCGGCCCTTGCAATGTTCGCAGGTTTGATAACTGACCGATTCGATGGAAGGCCTGAGTCGCTGTCGGGAAAGCTCCATCAATCCGAATTTGCTGATGGTGGACATGCTGATTTTGGCCCTGTCCTCCCTGGTTTTATCCCGCAACACCTTCTCCACTTCCCGATTATGCTTTTTCTCTCGCATATCAATGAAATCGATCACAACCAGCCCGCCCATATCCCGAAGACGAAGTTGACGGGCAATCTCCTCGGCGGCTTCAATGTTGGTTTTGAAGGCCGTATTCTCCACATCGGTGCCGGTTCGCCACCGGCCTGAATTGACATCTATGGCGATCAGGGCCTCAGTGGGATCGATCACGATGGATCCGCCGGACTTGAGGGGGACACGATTCCGGTAAATGGTTTCGATCTGTTTTTCGATCTCATATTGGGCAAAAATGGGACGTTTCTCCTTGAACAGCTTAACACGACCCTGATGTCTGGGGGATATGACCTTCATGTAATCCCTCACCTTGTTCAGCGTCTCTTTGTCATCCACCAGCACTTCGGAAATCTCACTGGTGAAATAGTCCCTCAATGTTCTTAAGCAAACATCCTGTTCCTTGTGGACCAGGGTGAGCGGTGCCGCCCCCTGAACGTTCTTTTTGATATTTTTCCACATTCTGAGCAGCCGGTTAAGATCCCTTGACAGATCTCTTTTGCTTTGCTTGAGAGCCGCGGTTCTAACGATATAACCGACCCCTTCCGGAAGGTTGAACTTGCCCATTATGGATTTGAGTCGCTGCCGCTCTTCTTCGTCTTCAATCTTCTTTGAAATGCCGCCTTTGCTTCCGGGCATCAGAACCAGATACCGGCTCGCCAGAGAAAGATACGTGGTCAATTGCGCGCCTTTACGCCCCTGCATTTCCCGGGTCACCTGCACCAGGAGTTCCTGGCCTTTTTTCAGCGTCTTTTCGATGCGGGGTGTGGTCCCCTCCTTCCTGGTACCGGATTCGGGCCCATGGTATTCCGGATGAACATCCGTTACGGACAAGAAGCCGTTTTTGTCACTGCCATAGTTGACAAAACATGCCTGCAGGCTCGGTTCGATTCTTTCCACGACCCCCTTGTAAATATTCCCGGTCTTCTGCTCCGTCGCGGCGGTCTCGATATAGAACCCATCCAGCCGCCCCTCTTTGATCACCGCGATTCGAAATTCTTCCGCTTCCACGGCATTAATCAACATTTTAGATTTCACTGCTTGAGATCCTCTTTTGGGCTTTTTTTCCATATCAGAAATCCGCTCTTCCGTGACGCTTGAAATGCTGTTCCGCCTGGTACATGAAAGTCCGCAAAGCGGATTCCCGACCGGGCTGCGTACTGGCATCATAGGGGGTGTCCAGATAGGGAACCCTGAGCCGGTTCATGAGGGGGCGCACAATGGAGCTGGTGGTGATGCTCGGCATGCATGTGAACGGATAGACATTTACCAGGCCATTGTACCCTTCTTTCACATATTCCACCATACCCGCGATGCTCAGGCATGCCTCCGTTCCCAGATCAAAACTGTACAAATCCTGCTCATTGAGCACGTTTTCCAGGTGGCCGACCCTGTGATCTTTCGCCAAATCAACCAGTTTCGTGACCCTTTTATAGATTTGCCGTTGCCGGTGTTCCTGATAGAAGAGATCGCCGCCGTAAGTCACAAGTTCCATTAAATGCTCTTTCAACAGGTCCAACTTCAGTTGCTTCAGGCTGAAACGGAGCGCCTTTTTGGCGGACCTGAATCGTTCATAACTGGTAAAATTGATCCATTCCGATACAGAGGCATTCACCACTTCCCCACCGTGTTTTTCCAGCATTCGAATAACATCCTGATTGGACTTCACATGGGTTCGCAGATAGATCTCCCCCACCATGCCGATCAGTGGTTTTCGCGGAATCTCAGGATCCATGACCGCCTTTACCTCGTTGATGACGGCTTCCAGCCTGGAAAGAATCTGATCAAACCGGAGATGCCGCCCGTAGCGTTCAAAGGCTTCCACCATAAAGAGAAGGCATCTTTCCAGCACCAGGTCCGTAAGGCCAGGATCCTTTTCATAGGGTCTCACGCGCCATAACAGACGATCCAGGATATCCCCTATGACAAGGGCTACATAAGAGGTCTTTCTGAGATCCCTCACCCTTTTCTTCTCGATGATTCCGTCCAGGGAATAACCGTTGGCCGTGGTAAGCGCTCCGATCCTGAGTCCGCTGAACCCCGGGAAGGAATCCAGAACGATCCGTTGATATTTGTTGTACATGCCGAAACGGCACGGGCCATCCGCTTCGGGCATGAAATAGACATAAGATTCAGCATCGAATGCCGGTCCCAGGCGCTCAGACTCCTGCTTGAGAAAATGGAGAATGTCCCCCATGGTAATCTGGCAGGGGAAACACTCCTTGCCTGAGGTATGGGCCATGCCCAGGTCCATACCCGCAAAGGTCTCCAGCACCTTGGCCCGTATGTCGAAGCTTCTGAAATTGGCCGCCAGCAGATGGCTGCCCAGCCGGTTCATTTCCGGAATCAGGCAGGTCCGCTCTTTAAGACTGAAACGCCCAACTTTTTCTTCGAAAGATCCAAAATTAATGACGTTATTGGTTTGCATAATCAGTTGGCGAGCTTTCGCGGGTCTTCTGTTTCTTGACCTCTCTTCTGAATACTGTTGAAAATCACATTTTTGTACGCCTCCAGCCGGGTCATGACGCCTGCAACAGCACTGTGCTCATCCAGTTCCAGAATCATATAGGCTTTATCTCCCATAATATGCCGGTAGAAGTGTTCCAGAAATGAATCGGCACCGCAACCGAAGTTGGTTAAATGGAGGCCGAAGAAATCAGGGTTGGCGGCCACGATTTTGACCGTACGAAGAATTCTCGCACCCAACCCCCAATACATGGATGGAAAATCCGAGAGGTCAACCGCGGACGCATTCAGGAAATCCATGGGGATTGCCCTGACACCGATTTTTGCCAGGTTGTGACCCAGTCTCAGGTTCAACCGTTCGTCATAAAGGTTATAGGGCCTTCCCGTCACAACAACCAGCGGTTCTCCGGCGGTGTGTGATTTCAGGATCTCTTCTCCCTTGGACAAAACCGCCCGCTGAAACTGTTTTTCTCTTCCAATGGCATAATAGAGGGCATCCCTTATCCGGCCAACGGAAACCGCTAGTTTCGGTCGCAGCTGTTCCGCCAGTTCGATGGTCAGGGTTTCAACATCATACTTCAGATGAACCACTGGATTAAGCACCCGATTCATGTCGGGATTTAAGGCCATTCGCACCATATAGGAGTTGCTTTGCACCATGGGACAATAGAAGCCCTTTTCTTTGTCGCTGCTCTTTCCCATGTTCACGACGCTTGGCAGAAACAGGAATGCCGTCTTGTTTATCAGCTCTTTTACGTGGCCGTGTGACACTTTCACCGGATAGCAGGTTTCGGCGGTCATGGCCTCAATGCCGATACTGGACAAATGGGTATTGGTGGGGGGTGTCAGAACAAGCCGGTATCCCAGGCGGTCGAAAAAATGGGCCCAAAGAATGGAATCCTGCTGACCGTAAAGAGACCGCTGCATCCCCACGGTGGGTCGGCCGTCCACTTTCAAGAGGGGCCTGTCCCTCAAGGTCTCATAAACCCCTCTCATATAGGTTTCCCATATCTCCTTTAGCACCGCGAAAAAATTCGTCTCCTTGGCACCTCTATTTCGCGTCAGTTCATATCGACCGCATTCTCCCCCCCAGATGCTTTTCCGCCCATCAAAATCATAGATTTTCAGTTTGCACTGATTGTGGCAAAGGGGGTCCACCCGGCAGACTTTTTCACCGTGTGCCATGCGATCCTCCACCGCACTTTTTATGCCTCTGAAACCGGTTGTGTGCTGCCGCTTTATGCGCATCCGTTCGTGGACACTGATGGCGGCGCCATAGGCTCCCAGCACTTCCCGGTGCGGAGGCACAATCAGCGCTTTCTCCAGCACATTTTCAAAAGCGGCCACCACACCCTTGTTCAGGGACGGCCCGCCCAAAAACATCACGCGATCACCCACTTTTCTTTTTTCAACCACACGGTTCAGATAGTTGTACACAATGGCATAGCAGAGGCCCGCTATCAGGTCTTTGGTGGCGACGCCCTTCTGGTGATAACTCACCAGATCCGATTCCATGAAGACCGTGCATCTTTCGGCAAGCTTGACGGGAAAGTCCGATGAGAGGGCAACATTTTGAAACTCCTCAACGATGCTGATACCATACTTGTTGGCCAATTCGTGCAAGAAACTTCCGGTGCCGGCCGCACACACCTTATTCATGTCAAAATCGAGGGGGTAGGTGTTATGAATGGAGACATATTTGGAATCCTGGCCGCCAATCTCAAAGAGGGTATCCACTGTTGGATCTATTTCAACAGCCCCCCGGGCGTGAGCAGTGATTTCATCAATGATCAGATCCGCGTTCAAGAAATCGCCCACCACGTTCCGGCCGGAGCCGGTTGTGGCCGTACCCATGATCTCCATCCGGTCCCCGCATTTCGTCAGCAGGTCCCTGAAAAGGGCCTGTGTTACTTCAATCGGCTTCCCCTTGGTGGGAACGTAGCTTTTCCCCACGATTTGGTGGGCTTCATTGATGAGGGCGTATTTGGTGGTGGTGCTACCGATGTCAATACCCAGGACCACCCTTTCCCGGCCATGAGCAGCCCCGCCGACCACATGGTTGTTTTCCGGAAATTCGGTCTTTCGAATGGTCAGCTTCTTGGTCACGGGCACCCTTTTTTCCCGGCCTGCCGTCAGTTCTTTGAGCAATGAAAGGTCGGGTGCCGTCCCTTTTACGTTCCCCCTCTCCATTGCCAATGTGAGCGTCGAAAGGGCTACCCCAAGTGCGCCCACCGACGTACTGTGGGGGGGAACACGCAGATCCGGAAGGTACTCCCTTAAGGCTTTTACCTGCAGTTCATTCAGGGAAAGTCCCCCCACAAAAACCATGGGCCCTTCCACCTGGCGATTACTGACGATGGTACTCATGTAATTGCGGGCGTTTCCCACATGAAGACCATAAATGATATCCTCCAGTTTTTCGCCGCGGTTTTGAAGATGAATCATGTCCGACTTGGTGAACACCGTACATCGGCAAGCCACGTTGGCGGCCCTGGCACTCTTCTTCCCGAGTAGAATAAAATCCGTAAGAATTCGGTCCAACTGGGCCTGGCTGGTGTCCACTTCTTTTGAATACAGGGAGGTGGCCAGCCGCTGTGCCTGCTGATCAATAAAAGATCCGGTACCGGAAGCGCAAGGGCCATTGGTATTGAAATAAGCCAGTTCCCACTCCGATTGCGCATTGGGATCATGGGATTGCGGATCTTCTGTTAGATGGTTGATCTGAAAAAGGGCCGTCTCCTGTCCGCCCATACTGATGATGGTTCTTACATCAGGTTTCACATACAACGTCCCCAATACCTGGCTGATGGTTTCAAATTCATAGGGCGTACAGAGGCCCTCACTCAGTTTCTTTCCGTGATTCCCGGTAAATGATATGGATCTGACCGCGTTTTTGCCGAACCGCCCGTAAATATCCTCCATGAGCGCCAGAACCCGCTCATTCACTTTTCCCAGATGCCGTTCGTAGGGGGCTTCATAGACGATCTCCCTCTTCTGGTTGATCACGACAGCGTTCAAGCTGACGGAACCGACATCAATACCTGCAAAGAAATACCCTTTGTCCACCTTCCCTCTCTCTCAACCTTCCACCGGGTCGCTGCCCATATAGAAGATATCTCCTTGGTGATCCTGTCTGCGCAGATAGCCTTTGAGCAGAAGTCCTTTCACCACACGCTCCACCTGGTCCGAAGGCAGGCCCGTGGCGTCGGCCATGTCCTTTATGCGAAGCGGCCGTCTCTTAAGCGTCTCCAGCAGCGCTTCACTTTCCTTGTGGCGCAGGATGGCATCCTTAAGAGGCCCTGTGTCCAAAACAATTTCCGCCCGCTCCCCCAAGAGAAGCTTTATCGCCTCCAATCGCTCCCTGTCAAGTGCTTTGGCGCTTGGATGGGCCGGAGGACGCGCCACGGTGTTCAATTGGATCTTGTCCGGTCCGATCCTGTCAATCACCGGCCTCAGTTTTGACATTTCCGCTTCGGTATCGTTGATCCCGGCGAGCAGAACAATCTCCAGGTACAAAAGTCCCCTAAATTCCTGCCGTAATCGTAACAGGCCTTCTATGATACGTTCCAGGTCCAGATACTCATGGGGGTTATGGATGGTACGAAATGTACCTGAATCGAAGCTACTGAGGGTGGGCATGATCACATGGGCACCCATAACACGTCTTCTGACGGCCTCATTCCAGAAAAGAGACCCGTTGGTCAGAACAACCACCGGAATATCGGTCAATTCTCCGATACCCCCTATGATATGATCGATTTCGGCATGAAGAGTGGGCTCGCCCGAACCCGCAAGGGTGATCACTTCAGGGGAACACTCCGATAGCCTTTCCTTCAGTTCATTTAACAATTCATGGACCGGCACATAAACATGGCCCGTAATCGTCTTGTTGGTTGTGCGACCCACCTCGCAGTAAAGACAATCAAAGGTACAGGTCTTGTAGGGGACCAGATCAATTCCCAATGAAAAGCCCAAGCGTCTGGACGGAACCGGGCCAAAAATGTACGACATGGTTAACGCCTCAAAAATCTAGTGGGCCTCGTCCCAATTGAAGCCTTTACTGATATCCACTTTCAACGGAACCCGCAACGGATATACCCCTTCCATCACTTCACGCACCAGGGAAATCAGGTGATCCGCCTCTTTTTCGGGTACTTCCAGGACCAGTTCATCATGGACCTGCAAGAGCATTTTCGACCGCAGGTTTTCTTGCACCAGGCGGTCGTATATTTCGATCATGGCCTTTTTGATGAGATCCGCGGCCGTTCCCTGTATGGGTGTGTTGACCGCCATCCGTTCCGCTTCCGATCTTATTCGGTTGTTTTTGTGGGAAATGTCCGGCAGGTAGCGCCTGCGGTTAAAAAGCGTGGTGACATACCCGTTCTCGCGGGCCATTTGAATGGCCTCTTCCTTAAACCGCCTGACACCCTTGTACCGGTCGTAATAGGCGTTGATGTACGCTTCAGCCACCTGTTTGGAAATCCCCAATTCCTGGCTCAGTTTTTGCGCCCCCATACCGTAGATGATACCAAAATTGATGGCCTTGGCAATGCGGCGCATTTCCGGTGTCACCTCTTTTCCGTCATCCCCAAACAACTGAAGGGCGGTTCTCGTATGAATATCCTGGTCCTCCCTGAATGCCGCCATGAATACCGGATCTTCGGAATAGTGGGCGAACACCCGCAACTCGATCTGGCTGTAATCCGCCGCCACCAGAAAGCTGCCCCTTTCCGCCACAAAACCTTTTCGGATCTCCCGTCCTTCCTTTCCCCGGACCGGGATATTCTGCAAATTGGGGTTGCTGCTGCTCAGCCGGCCCGTGGCGGCCACTGTCTGATTAAAAGAGGTATGGACCCTTCCGGTCTCAGGATTGACCATTTTAACCAGTGCATCCAGGTAGGTGGATTTTAATTTGGCAAGGGACCTGTATCGAAGGATATCCCTTATGATGGCGTGGGATTCGGAGAGTTTCTGAAGGACTTTTACATCGGTTGAGTACTGCCTGGTTTTGGCGGTCTTTTTGCCGCCCGGAAGTTTCAAAACCTCAAACAGCACCTTTCCCAACTGCTGTGGCGAATTGATGTTGAATTCCATACCGGCCTCGTGCTGGATCGCCTTCTCGCACGCTTTCATCTCTTCTGCAAAATCCCGGGACATGGACCCAAACAGGGAAGCATCAATCTTGATACCCGTCATTTCCATATCCAGGAGCACCGGCAACAGCTTCATCTCCAGGTCGCTAAAAAGGTTTTCGTTTTTTTCTCCCTTGATCTTTTCCCAAAGAATCTTTCTCAGTCGAAGGGTCATGTCCGCATCTTCACAGGAATATTCGCAGGCGTTCTCCAGTGAGACCGCCCTAAAGCCGAGAGCGTTCTTCCCTTTTCCCACCACATCCTTATATGCGATCATTTTGTGGTTCAGGTAGCGCTGGGCCAAGGAATCGAGATTGTGCTGGCGAAATCCCGGATTGATCACATAGGAGGCGATCATGGTATCAAAGGAGATCCCTTTAAGCGCTATTCCGTGCCGCTTCAAAACGCAGGCGTCATATTTGATATTCTGCCCCACTTTCAAAATGGTGTCATCTTCCAGAACTTCCCGCAGAATATCCCGCGCGTCCGCCCAAGGGATCTGTTCGGGAACACCGATGTAGTGATGCCCCAGAGGAAGATAAAATGCTTTCCCCTCCTCCAGGGAAAAGGAGATCCCCACCAGTTCGGCCCGCATGGGATCCGTGCCGGTGGTCTCCGTATCGATGGCCAACAGCACCGATGACCTGATTCTGCCCACAAGTCCCTTCAAATCCCCATGGGTCATGCACAATCTGTATTCCGCCGGCACCCTCTCTTTTCGGGAAGCGAACCTTTCCCACAAATCCTTGAATTCCAGCTCCCTGAAAATGTCGGCCAGATCATCTTTTGAGGGTTCTTTTACTCTAAGGCTGCCAAGATCCGTTATAATGGGCACGTAACACTCAATGGCCACCAGCTTTCGGCTCAATAAGGCCACATCTTTACCGGCGCCCAATCTTTCCTTGAGTTTTTTCTTCTTGATCCCCTCCAGGTTTTTGAAAACGCCTTCCATGGTGCCGTACTCCTTAATCAGGGAGATGGCCGTCTTCTCCCCAACACCCTGAACGCCCGGGATATTGTCGGAACTGTCGCCTGAGAGACCCATCACATCGATAAATTTGTCCGGCTCAAAACCATAGGCCTCCTTGAGGGAATCATAATCCGTTATCTTGTCTTTCATGGTGTCCCACATGGAGATGCGTGGGCGGATCAACTGTCTGAAGTCCTTGTCCCCGGACACCACAACAACGTTAAACCTCTCAGCTTCACCAACCCGGGCCAAGGTTCCAATAATGTCATCCGCTTCATAACCCGGCTTCTCCAGTAGCGCAATCCCAAGATTGATGACCACCTTTCTGATGAACGGCAACTGAACCGCCATGTCATCGGGCATGGGGGGCCGGTTGGCCTTATAGTGTTCGTAAATATCATGCCTGAAAGTGGGTCCCTTGGTATCGAAGACGACGGCCAGGTATTCAGGCTTTTTCTCCGAGAGAAGCTTCAGGATCATCTGGGTAAAACCGAAAACCGCATTTGTGGGGAATCCACGGGCGTTTTGCAGGTTTCGAATGGCGTGGTAGGCCCTGTGAATATACGAGCTTCCGTCCAACAGGTAGATTGTCTGGGTCTCTTTTTCCATACGCTTATTATATTCAATTAACGTTTAAACCGTAAAGAAATAATTGGTGCAAACCGAAGCTCCGGCACTCCCAACATGGGCCAATAAGGATGATTTGTCCTCCCTCTTTTTGAAATTCGGATGATGCATTAAAAGGACACATGTGTCAAAATGTGCCTACCTGAAAAAAATTTCCCGCCGCCATGAAGGCAACCCGGAAGACCGTGAATCGTTTATCTATTTGATTATTCAAACAATACATAAAACCTTGGTACTTTGATGCCTTTTTGCACGGTTTTTGCATCAATTTATTCTTGAATGGCGTTAAAAAGAGGCGAATGTTATGGAAAAACTTTTGGATGTACAGGATGTGCTGGATAGCATGCGGGAAAATGATCAGCAACTGGAACAGCTCATTGCTGATCTAAAGAGGGATGAAAAGTCTTCGGACAAAAACCGCTCCGAAGATTTTCTGGCGATCACTCATTCACCCGTTACCGGCCATGCATACCACTTAGAGCGTATGCCCGGCTAAGGACTCTCCAAAACTCCCCCACACTCCAGGGCACTTGTCAGGCAAGCCCTATGGCCCCGCATTTGATGACTCCTTTGGTGACTCGAAAAGGCTTTCCAAATTCGTGTCGTGGGTTTCAATTGGCGTCATTTCAGGAACTCTTTTTCCCTCTGGATTGGCATAAACATCATTGAGTTTCTGGACGTACCCATTGGCATCCGATACCAGTTTGGCCAGACGGGCCCTGTTCCGGCGTCCCCACCCCGCGGGTTTCCGCCTGAAAATACTGCGCCACCAGCGGCTGTTTTTATGAAAGGCTCGAATATAGTTTTCGTGACCTTCTTTCACGTCAATTCCGGCCAGAATCTTTCGCATCACTTGTTTTCCGCTAAATCGTCTGACCCGGTAGTGGATATAGACCACCAATGCTCCCAGCAGCCCTATCAGGGTCCATTTTCCCCAGGGATTCCCCATCACCTTGTCCATGTAGGGCAATTGCAGGGAAAAGTCTTGCCAGTAGCCCGCCCAAAAGGTGATCCCTAGAAAACAGGCCGCGAAAAAGCCCGAAAGGGCGGTGTTCAGCCAGCACACCCACCGGCGCCAGCTTTTCAGGTATATCTGCAGCCGGGGCATCACATCCGTCTCCAGCGATTCGGCTTTCTGTCCCAGCATGCCCACAATCCGGTAGGCCCTTGCCACGCGGACCTCCTCAATGCGCGCCTGAATCCTTGCCACGTCCTCATTCCGCTTACGCAGAAAGCGTTCTTTAAGCCCCTCGTCGGGAATGGGCATGCCCGCTTCCGTATCATAGATGGTGAAACACTGCCCCGCCGTCATCCCTTTTTGGGCCAGGGCCCTCTGCCAGGCGGCAAACACCTGTTCGGGATTATCCTCACGGGCAGTCATATCGATCTGATTGAGGATATACAGGAACTTGTTGGAATCGTTTCTGTGGATGGTTCCCTTAACCAGCGTTTCGAGGGTATCGGTCATGGAACCGGACTCCGGATGACGAGCGTCGAAGAAGACCAGCACCAGATCCGATAAATCTATAATATGATTTGTAATTCTGAGGGTCGCCGTCCGCTGGGCGTCCGCATCGAATCCGGGAGAATCAATGATAATCTTGCCCCGCAGCTTTTCACTGGGGCAGGTCTTGAGCTGGAGATATGCATCGACCCGCCGACCCTCTCCGGGGGTCGCTTCGTTGATCGCTTCGGTAATTTTGTACAGAGGAAACCGGGGGTCCGCATCCAGGGCCAGTCCCGGAAGCTGTCTCACCCTGTCCTCTCCGCTGTAGCAGATCACGGTGAATTTATCATCCACCGCCTGATTTCCGGTATCCTGTAGTCTGTAATCCAGGTAATGGTTGATAAAGGTCGATTTTCCGGATGAGTAAACACCCAGCACCGATATGAGGGGCCACCAGGGCACGCTGAATGCATGGCTCTGTTCTTTGGAAAAAAAGCCCATTTGCCGGCTTACCAGATCGAGCTCCGTGAAACTGTTCACCACGTCCGTCAGTACGGGGTTCTCTTCCTCCAAATGATGTTCCAGACTTCTGATCCGATTCTTGATGGAATTTGGTTCAGGCATCCTATCCTTTTCCTTCCAGAATGATGATGAGTGCTCTTTTCTTACATGTGCTTGTCAATATAAATGGTCAGCTTTCCCAGACTGTAGACATAGCTGCCGTACTCATTGTCGTACCAGCCGAAGATCTTGGCATGGGTCACCGGCAACCTGACGTCGTAGGCCTCCTTCACCCCGCATTGGCTCAACATCTCCGAAGGGATATCCAGAAAGCCGGTCCGCGTATGGGTGTCATGCCCTTCCAGCACCACCGAGGCCTGATAACCGATGATATCCGCTGAAACATTCTGCTTTTCACTGAAAACCAGCAGCCCTTTCTGAGACCCGGCCGCGGCTTCCCTGTAGATGTTGTTCAAAAACTCGCGGTTCACCACCGGTCCGCCGGAATCAGTCATGGGGGATGAGAAGGTGACATTTAAAACAATCAGGGATGCCGTGTTCGTTGGAATCCGCACGGAATCCGCCATGAAACCGAACCGCTGAATCTCGGGCAGGACCTGCTCCAGGGCCTTTGCCGCCCCGGTGGAGGTGAGAATGATATTGTTGAAGATGGAACGGTTTTTCCGGAGATCTCCGGCCCCTTTCTTGGGAGAGGAATCGAGGATGCTCTGGCTTCCCGTTGCCGCGTGAATGGTTGACATGGAAGCGGTGAGGATCTTGCTGGTTTCACTGTTCTCCAAAAGCGGCTTTATCATGTGACTCAACCCGGTGGTGGTGCAACTGGCCCCGGAAATCACATGGTGCCTGGCGGGGTCGAAGTCAAGGTGGTTGATGCCGTATATGAACATACCGAAATCATCGGGTGTCCCAGCCGCCTTGTCGGCGATTTTCGTGGGCGCGCTGATGATCACCTTTTCCGCGCCCGCCGCCAGATGACCCCTGATGCTCGGTTTGCCCTCCCCTGAAGGCACCGTGGGATCTTTGTGAGCCCCTGTGCAGTCCACCACAAGCCGCACACCGTACTGGCGCCAGTTGATATCCTCCGGATTCCGGGCCGATCTCAAAATGGTCACCGGCATTTTATCCACCTCGATGCGTCCTTTTTCACGGTCCAAAATTCTAATGTCGAAATCGGTTTCCCCATAACCATATAGGAACTTCTTGAGGCTCCCATAGGTGGAATCCCTACCAATGGTGTGCGCCACGGCTTCAAGCCCGGTTCCCACTTCCCGCCCGATGTTCACCACAAAACCGTCAAAATGTTTTCGTCGAATCTGTTCCCAGAGCATCAGTTTTGCAATTCGACCCAGACCGTTGATTCCCAGCAGGTTCAGATTCTCATTCATCAAAAGTCTCCTTCACACACATCCGACGAATACTTGTTCCGCGTGTCCAAAACAATCTCCGTCGTCTTTATGGGATAGCTGCCGCGATAGATGTTTCCGCGATGACCATCAATGGAGATATCATCACCCACTCTGAAATGATGCCCCCCGATGGTACATTCCTTTTTTTCTTCATCCACATATAATTCAGCACAATTGACAATACAGATTTTTCCGATTTTTGTGGCCGTTACCGCCGCATGGCTCGTAACCCCTCCCCTGGCCGTAAGGAGCCCGTCACATTTGAATACCATGCCGATGTCATCCGGAACCGTGTCGGGCCTCACAAGAATGGTTTTTCGGTCCGGGTATTTTTCCGCAAAAAGAACCAGATCATCATCTCCGAATGCCAGTATGCCGGAGAGCGCGCCGCCGCCGATGCCGATGCCCCTCCCCACCAGCATCATCTCTTCCAAGGGGGTTTCAAATACTTTTACGTGGGTATCGCACCGAATATTCTGATTGCGAACCTGAAGGATGTATAAATCCTCCGGCTTCTCCGATTCGAAAGTGAATTCAATCTCCTGATGTGTAAAGCCCAGGTTTCCCAGCAGCTCTCTGGCAACGGCATGTATTTTTCTGTAAACCTCCGGAAAAGACTCCTGAAGTGAGGTCCCTTCCAGTTTCAACTGCTTTCGTTGGGTTTTGCCCACCGGCAGTGAGTGCACCAGACCCGAAACGATGTCTTCACCCTGGCTGCTCAAGTTGAAATCGCCGTAAAGATGGACCCCGGGCCGGCCCCTTGAAGGGTTATGGGTGAAAGCCACCCCTGAACCGGATTTTTCATTGCGGTTCCCAAAGACCATCTGCTGCACAATCACCGAAGTACCCCAATCTTCAGATACCTTAAGGTACTCGCGATAGACCTTTGCCTGCTCCGACGACCACGAATCAAACACAATGGAAATGGCCTTTTCCAGTTGACGCAACGGGTGCTGCTCAAAAGCGTGGTTGTGGGCCTCCAGCACATCTTTGTATTTAAAGGCCAGCGCTTTCATCTGTTCGGCCAAGAGACCCGTTTTGGACCTGACACCGTATTTCTTTTTATGATCTGAAATGACTTTGTCAAAAACGTCCCTTCGTATGCCGTGCGCCATCCCCCAATTCTGCAGCAAACGGCGGTAGGAATCCCATGCGGCCCATCCGAACCCCGGTTCCCGGCTCAAATGAAGGGCGATCTCGTCGTTCATGCCCACATTGATAAATGTCATCATGGCGCCGGGCATGGACACCGCCGCTCCGGACCGGACAGACAACAACAGGGGATTTTTCGGATTTCCATACGCCCTGCCGCACAGTCTTTCCAGCTCCTTTACTTGCAGAATGATATTCTTGTCCAGCTCAGCTTTCAGCTGCGGATGGCTGAAGATGGCATGGCGCTCACGAAACACCTCGGTGGTCAGAACAAAGGCTGGCGGAACGGGAATGCCGGCCCTGTAGAGTTTTTTCAAAAAATACGCCTTCTCCCCCACAAATACCTTGTTGTCCATTTTTGGGGATTTTCTGTTGAAGGGGCTGACGATCAGATCCGGATTATACCGCATAATGCTATTGATGATCTCCGGGCTGAAATTGTCCACCATATTGTGAAGGGTTTTCAGAATGCGGGAGATGAAGCCGTCGAATTTCTGAAGGAGAAAGCAACTGGAAATCATTTCCCGGTTGAATTCCTCTGTTTTCTGCAGCAGAATTCTCTTGCGATCCTCTTTTGTATGGCTGGGATCTTTCATGAAAAGCTGCCGCACAACGACATTTAGGGGGTACTCATAGGACCTGATGAAATATTCATTGATGATTTCACGAATCCGTTCGGACATGAATTCAAAGATGTTGGTGTATTGTCCCAGACTGAACGTGGAGGATGTGAGAGAGTATCTCAGCATCTGAAGATTGCTGTTGAAGCCTTCGTTGATGATACCGTCCAGTTCCATCCCCTTTTTAAAAAACTCGAGCACCCTGTAAATGCGTTTCAGCGTGGTTGCTGAAATATACCTGAGATTGATATGGTTGATGATGCTGTCCATCAGGTTGGCCGCCACCCTTTCAAGCCTGAAGATGAGACCCATGGCTTCGAATTTCTTCTCGCGGTAAACGCCGTACATGGACGGAATGCCGAAGGCCACATGGCGCTTGTAATAAATGCTTTCCCATGCTTCGCTCTTTTGAGGGTCCAGAATGATCTCCTTAAGCTGCCCCATGAGGTCAAATACCATTTTCAAGGCCCCTGAATGGTTCCCCCTTTCCATACACAGTTTGAAGCCTCTGATATCCTCATTTTTGAGAAAGCTGTACCGTTCAAGCATTGAAACAATGTTGACCGTATCAAAGGAGTACTTTTCACAGAGCAGTGCATAGAGGCGGCAGATATAGAGCAATCTCATGCCATCAACGTCATTTTTCCCAGGAACTGAATCCACCAGTCCCTTCAATTCTTCCTGATCCATGCGGAGAAATCTCTCGGGGTCGCATTTCCCTTTTCGGCACAGTGCCTTTAGCAGGTTATGAATCGGCTTGAACCACCTCCCCTTAAGATCAATGGAATCGTAGACATCGGCTGGAAATCCCCGCTTGAGGGCCTCCAAATCCCCGTCGTACCAGAAATAAAAGACCTTCCGGGTCAGGTCGATAAGGGTGTTGTTCCCCTCGATGTGAACCTGCTTTCTCAAAAAGTGAATCAATCGATCGTTTCTGTGGGACAATTCATCCATGGACGTTGTCACATGGCGGATTTCACCCTCGGCACCGATTTCATTGAAATAGACGGGGAAAATATGGGAAAGCTGTTTGATTTTCTTGTAAAAGGGTGAAATATTGGAGTTTAAAATATTGGTGATGTCCCTTTGAAAAAGATCCGTATCCGAAATGTAAACACCCCCCAGCCTCAAATTCACAATCAAGGCGGAAAGGAGCTTCTCGAGTATGGCAGAGCCGTGTTTCAGAATTTCGAGCCAGACCCGAATGTTTTTCAAATGGTTCTTGTTAACATGGGTCTTCCAGTCTTTGTCCACATAGACAATTCCCGGGAACTCAAACCCGAAATCGATCAGTTTCTTTTCAAAATAATTGACCCGGAATCGATCTTCTGAATCATCGATATCGATGATCTTTTTCCCGAGGGTGGCGATGCAATTGAGGATGGGAGAGGTATGGTCCTGCCGAAAGACACTGAACATATCGAAGATCTTATTCAGAAATTCAAAAATCTCCTTGAGATCAATTTCACTGACCACCCTTGCCAACAGGAAGTTGATGTCCCGAATCAGTCGGTCTTTCAAACCGGACATTCCCGGCAGATAGAGCAGATAAAAGGTATAATAGAATTTCTCAATGAATCTATCGAATTTATCGCTCAATTGTCTGAATTTATTTGCAATATCTCCGTAAGACGGAACACTCTCAACCAGGTCGTCAAATGAATCGGACTTTTTCAGTTTCTCCTTGAGATCCTGAAAATATTCCCTTCCCAGCTGATTGATGACCGATTGGTATTCACGGTGAAAAACGCTTCGGTTTTCCCGGTACCATTCTTCGATTCTGGTGCTTTCCTGCCAGAAATAGAGACTCGCCGCCAGCACCTCCTTTGTTAATAGAAAGATTTCAGTTTCAAATTCGGGCAAATATGCCGTTTTTCGCAAGTGTTTTTTAAAAAACGCAGAGCAAGAGATATAAATATCTCGGTTTTCCGCGAGATTTTCTTTCAAAAGGGTTGTGCAGGCGTGAATGGTCTGTTTTTGTTTTTCCGGAAAACCGGCCAGGCGATCAATGAATTCAATGAGGGTTCTGATAATGTTCTCTTTCAGTTTTTCATCAACCTCAGAGGAGGTGAGCAATTGGCTCAGGGTCTCAATCATCACCTGAAAGGCTTCGGTTGCGTCTTCAAGGGCAATATAAAACCAGAAATCGTTCAAAACGATTCTTCGGAGTTCACCGACAACAAAGGCATGGTTGGCATAGGGATGGTGGTATTCGGTCATGCATTTTTGCGCACGCTCATGAATACCGTAGTGGGATGCCGAAAGGGCGATAAACGCTCGATATCGTTTCGGCACGTGGACTTTGATCTTTCTGGTTTCTTCCAGATTGACTTCCAGGGCTTCGGATCGAATGGCCTGTTCCATGGGTTCCATCCGTTAACGGGTTTTCTGCGGGACAAAAGGTCCTCCCTTACATCTACCGGCAATAATTGCATCTGCTGAAAAAAAGCACAAGAAGATATGATAAAAAAACCAAGATTCAGGAAGACCGCCGAGGCCCACAAAAGCGTGGCAACAGTGCTTCAAATTCTTCTTTTCAAAATCGGGTGAGATTGTGTATATGGAGGATGATTCAACCATGAAACATGACGGATAACAGAAAAGGAGGAATTTGGGAAATGAAATACGGAATCGTTTTGGTGTTGTTTTTTGCGCTGCTAAACCCTTTGGCGGCCTTGGGCGGGCTGTCGGACAACCCTAAGGTCGTCATGGAGACGTCCAAAGGGACCATCGTACTCGAACTGTTTCCCGATGAGGCACCGGAGTCGGTCAAGAATTTTCTGAGGTATGTGCGTTGGGGGCACTATGACGGGACCATCTTTCACCGGGTCATTCCCGATTTTATGATTCAAGGGGGAGGTTTTACCGATAAAATGAAAAAGCGGTCCACCGAACTTCCCATCCAGAACGAGGCCGATAACGGCCTAAAGAACAATCGCGGTACCATTGCCATGGCACGCACCCAGGATCCCCATAGTGCCACCAACCAGTTCTTCATCAATACGAAGAACAACGGCTTTTTAAACCACAAAAGCGCGACTCCTCAGGGGTGGGGATATGCGGTTTTCGGGAAAGTGGTCAAAGGAATGGATGTGGTGGATGCCATTTCAGCGGTCAAAACCACAAAGAAAGGGATGATGAGCGACGTACCGGTGGAACCGGTCAAGATTATCAAAATGACTGTTCAGGACTAGTGCATAGGAACGAACCATTATACCGGGCGTTTTCCGAATTTCTCCTGAACGCTGTTTAAAAGGGAACAGAGAACCGGCACCACCACCAGGGTCAAAAGGGTTGCAACGGCCAGGCCGAAAATAACCGCCACAGCCATGGGGCCCCACCACTGGCTGGACTCATTGCCGATATCCCACGCAAACTTCCTGAAATCAAAACTGATCCCGGTGGCCATGGGCAAGAGGCCTAAAATGGTGGTGATGGCGGTCAGCATCACCGGCCGAAACCGCACGAGGCCCGCCTTGATCAGGGCGTCACCGGCCGCCATTCCTCGTTCCTTCAACTGGTTGAAATAGTCAATTAGAACGATGGCGTTATTGACCACGACCCCCGCCAGGCTGATCACACCGATCCCGGTCATGATCACACCGAAGGGCATGTCGGTTACCAGCAGCCCCAGGAATACGCCGATCAAAGAGAGAAGCACCGACGTCAGGATGATGAAGGGGGTCATGAAGGAATTAAACTGGGTTATCAGAACCAGAAAGATGATAAAGAGCGCGGCAATAAAGGCTTTCGTCAGGAAAGCGGCCGATTTCGCCTGCTCCTCCTGCTCACCTGAGAACCGATAGGCATATCCGCGCGGCCAGTCGATACGGGTTTTGAGACGGTCGTCAATATCTCTGATAATATCGTTGGCCAGCCTTCCGGAAACATCCCCCGATATGGTCACCACCCGCTTCTGGTCCAGGCGCATGATGGCGCCAAGCCCGCTGCTCAAGGTCACATTGGCCAGGGAGGTAAGAGGGATCGGCTCTCCTTGGGGGCCTGAAACGGTAATCCGTTTGAGACTCTCAAGTGAACGGCGGTCCTTGTCCGGAAGGCGCGCAATGATATCGTATTCATCCTTTCCTTCCCGATAGACACCCACTTTGGCACCGTTAATGGCGGTCTTCACCGTATAGGCAATGGTGTAGGTATCGAGCCCCATGAGGGCGGCCTTTTCCTTGTCAACGCGTACGCGAATCTCTGGCTTTCCCTTGACGAAATTGTCCTTCAAATCCACCAGACCCGGAATATCTTTTATCTCCTTTCTGATGGCGCCGGCCAGATCCCCCAGCACATGAATGTCTTTTCCCGAAATTTCCAGGTTCACCGGGGCTCCGGTGGGGGGCCCTTCCTTTTCCTTTTCAACCTGCACCTCAGCCCCTTTGACGGTCCCCAGGGTCTTTTCACGAACCTCCTTCACCACCACCGATGACAAGGTCTTTCGGTCGTGGAAATCCTTGAAGTCCAGGGCCACACGATTGATATGGGTCCCGGTTCCGCCCTGTGAAAAGGGGTCGCCGCCCTCCGCACCGATGTTGGAAATCACGTATTTGATGTCTTCATATTTGGAAACGATGTTCTCCACCAGCTGAACCAGTTTGTCGGAAGCATCCAGGTTGGTGCCCTCGGGGGCCTTGATATGCACATAGGCTCTGCGCGGTTCCGTGTCCGGCAAGAACTCGGTCCCCTTCCCAAAAGCCCCATACAAGAGCGCCGATACCACCAACAACACAAAGGCGGTAAATACCACCAGCAGCCGGTGACGAAGGGACCATTTCAATAAAACCAGGTAAACCCGTTTGACGAACGGTTCTTTGGAGGGTGCTTCCTTTTTTTCGGCCTTATGACGTCTGATCTTCTGATACCGGGCCGAGAGGACGGGATTGATCACCAGGGCCACAAAGAGAGAGGCTGAAAGGGCCATGATCAGTGTCTGTGGAAGATAACCCATGAATTCTCCCATAATATCCGGCCAGAACAGCATGGGCATGAACGCCCCAAGCGTGGTGATGGTGGATGTTATGACCGGCCAGGCCACTTGGTTGGTACCGACCAGGGCCGCCTCTTTCCGGCCCATCCCTTCCTGAATGTGCCGGTAGATGTTCTCGACGATGACAATGCCATTGTCCACCAGCATCCCCAGGGCCAGAATCAGGGAAAAAAGCACCACCATATTAAGGGTCACATCAAAAGCCGCCAGCAGGATGAAAGTAATGAGCATGGAATAAGGGATGGCCAATGCCACGAATACCGCCGAACGGCCGCCGATGAAGAGCAGAATCACCGCCACCACCAGAATCAGACCGGAAAGGATGTTGTTTTCCAGATCCGCCACCATCAACCGCACATCATTGCTCATATCCGACGTGAGATCGATTCTTAGATTGGGCGGCAGCAGGGGTTTCATCTCCCTTACCACGGATTTTACCTGATCCGTCACCTCGACGATGTTCTCGCCGCTCCGTTTCTGAATGGCAAGGGTAACGCTTTTTTCACCGTTGATGCGGCTCCTCGTGATGGGGTCCTTGTGGCTGTCCCGAATAAAGGCAACGTCTCTCAAATAGACCGGCTTGCCGTCTTTTACGAAGGCCACAATGGAGAAAATTTCCGCCGGATTGTCGAAATCCTCGGGCACCCGCACCAGATACTTGGCCTGACCGATATCCATACTGCCGCCGGGCATGTTCACGTTGCTTCTGTTGACGGCGTTGATGAGGCTCGAAAAGGGGACCCGGTAGGCTCCCACCCGGTCCAGATCAAACTCCACGTGAATTTCCCTTTCCAGTCCGCCGCTCAAACGGGCATCCAGGACCCCGGGAATGGATTCCAGGCGGTCTTCCATATCTTCGGCAAATTGCTGCAACCGCCTTAGGCTGAAAGGTCCCGACAATACCACGCGGATCACCGGCAGATCCGAAAAGTTCACTTCCTGGATCACCGGATCATCGGGAAGATCTCCTGGCAGGTCTTTTTTGGCCTGGTCCACCTTGTCCCGGACTTTCTGAAGGGCATCCTCGATATCCACCGACGGCAGGAACTTGACCGCCACCGTGGAAATACCTTCGGCGGAAGTGGAGCGAATCTCTTCCACGTCGGAAATACCCTTGAGTTTGCGTTCGATGGGAATGGAGATAAGCTCCTCCATGTCCTCCGGCGCAACGCCCTCATAGGTGGTGGTGACAAAGACGTAAGGGATGGTGATATCGGGAAAATTCTCCCGGGGAAGCGTGATATAGCAGTATATCCCCGCCAGCAGGATAAAGACCATCAGGGTCAGCACCGTGACCTGCCGTTTTAGCGCAATCTCGTTGAGGATCATTGGATTTGAACCTTCATCCCTTCCTCAACATCCCGCTGACCGGTGACGATCAGATGGTCGCCCGGGTTCAATCCCTTGGTGATCTGAACCCGATCTCCTTCGATAACGCCGATGGATATGGTCCGCGCTTTGGCAACGCCTGCCTCTTCCACAAAAAGAAGCCGTTCTCCCCCTTTGTCCAGAATGGCAAACAGCGGCGCCGAAACCGCGTCGGGGATCATGCGTCTCAGAAAAGCGACACGAGCGATCATGCCGGGTCTGATATCGTGATTGGCATTGTCAATCAACACCCTCACCCGAAAGGTCTTGGTGGCGGGATCCGCCTTGTAAGCCACAAAATCGACGGTTCCTTTCAACTTCAGACCGGGGAAGGCGTCCACCGTGACCATCACTTCCTGGCCTTTGGTCAGATATCGCACGTCCAGTTCCGGCACATTCACATAAATCTTGATCTTATCCACATTGACCAGTTCGATCATGGATTGGCCACGTCTAACGAATTCTCCCTCATCCACGTGCAGGTAATTGACCATGCCGCCGATGGGGGCGTGGGGGAACCCGCGATCATATTCCACCTTTGCTTTTAAAAGATCGCTTTCCGCAAGGGCCTTGTCGGTTTGGGCCTTCTCAAGGGCCTCCTTGTGCACGATACCGCGGTCAAAGAGGGTCTTTCGCCGATTATAGAGGTCATTGGCCAAATCCGCCGATGCCTCGGCCCGTGAAATGACGGTTTTGAGGGCGGACACATCTATTCGGGCCAGGAGTTCTCCCTTCTTGACCTTCTCACCTTCCCGGGGACCGATCCACTCCACACGGCCGTCTTTATCGGCCGCCACCGTCACATCCTGCCACGCCTCTGTTTCTCCCGGCAGCACCAGGACATCGTGAATGGGGCCGGGCGTCACTTCAATCACATCCACCTTCACCACTTTGGCGGGTTCCTGTGTCTTACCCGGTTCGGCCTGGCTCTCCGATCCCTGGCATCCGGCCATCACGAATGAGAGCAACAGCAGCAGCAGACAGAAATCCAGCCATCTAAGAAAATATGTCATCAAGAGATTTCTCCATAGCTTCATGTCATGGACGTAAAATTGTCCCAGAATTCCGGGTCCTCGCTTTGCCAGTCCGGTCCGAACTTCCTTTCGTAATAAGATCCCATGCGTTCAAGCCACTTGTTCCGCAGGTTTTTCCCTTTTTCCCGTGACAACAGAATGTCCCCCAAAAAGGTCTCAATATGGATGATTTCTTCTTTTGGAATGTAATATGCGGCACCGTTTTTGAAAGACCTGATGGTGTGGCCGACGCTTAAAGCATCGGCGGTCAGCATGACGGCCGGCACATTTTTGTCCTTGGCTATTTCGAGAAGTTTGTAACCGTCAACCCCCATGATGTCCAGAATCGCCATATCAAGGTGTTCCCGTTCAAGGAGGTCGCGAGCATCCTCAAAATGAGACACTGCCACAAGGTTGCACATACTCAAAAGATCCTTAAGGGTTTCAAGCACATCCACCTCATCATCCACGACGAGAATTCTCTTCCCTTCCAGTAAACGTTCTGTCATAAAAAAACGGTCTTAATTATCAGAGACAATTCTAGATGAATCTTCGATTCACAAATGAATAAAGTTAAAGCATCCTATTGGGCCTTTCAAGGTGTAAGTCCAACATAATCGTTTTCCCTGAATCGGTAATACCCTTTTTCCGTCATTCGAATAAAGGGGATGGCCGGCGTGGTGAGCACGCTCAGGCTCAACTGGGCAAATTCGTGCAATACGCCCAGCGAGGCAGCGGCTTTCTGGAAACCTTCAAGCTGTTTGGCAATCCGGGGTATTTTCAATTCCGAAACATACCCACCGATCCGAAAAGGAATTTCCGATTTGAGGCTCCCGCCCTCATACAGGACGGTTCCTCCCTGGGTTTCAATGACTCGGTTAATGGCCTTGGCCAGGTCCTCGTCATTTTCACCAATACCCACAATGCCGCCGGTATCCCAGCAAAAGCTGGTGGCCACGGCGCCCCGTTTCTGTCCCCAACCGCGAACAAACCCCACAAAGCTCTCACCCCGGCCGCTGACCCGCTCCACGAAAACGATTTTCAAAAGATCCGTTTCCGCATCTGAGGCCAGATCCTCATTTAGAACCCGCGGAACTCCGCGTCCTTCACGTGAAACCAACCCTCCCGGCTGGATATGGAGGGTCCTTACCTCCCCTTTTTCATTGGCGAGGGATCCGGAAACTCTCAAATCAACGGGGGAAACCGGTTTTGCATTGATGGTATTAAGAAGCTGTTCGGGAACGGTCCCATCCGGGAGGGAAACACTCATATGCCCATTTTCAGCAACGATCCGACCTTTTGAAATCACCATGTCAGGTTTCATGGTCTTCACGTCCCTCAGCAGCAGAAGATCCCCATGGTGACCCGGCGCAATCCCGCCCGTCAAGGTATCCAATCCCAGGTGCTCCGCCGGATTAAGGGTTACCATCCGTATGGCATCCATTGGATCGATGCCCAAATCCACCGCCTTTTGAACCACGTCCTGGAGATACCCGTTTTTCAACAGAAGATCGGGATTTGTGCCGTCGGTCACCAAAATCAGTCGGCGAAAATCGATTTTGTCTTTGAGCGGCAGAATAATCTCCAGATCACGGCGAATGTCTCCTTCCCGAATCATGGCGTAGAGCCCCATTTCCAGACGGTTCAGCACATCCTCCGGTGAAATGGCTTCGTGACATGACTCAACGCCCGTGGACACATAGGCCGCAAGTTTTCTGTCAAAGGCGCCGGCGGCGTGGCCCTGAAGGGACCTTCCCCTTCTTCGTGTTTCAGCCATGAGCCCCATCACCCGTTCATTATGGCTCAAAATGACCCCCTGCCAAAAGGGTTCGCCCAACCCCAGAACGCGCGGGTCCTCATATAGAGATGCCAACTGTTCCCTGGTGATCATTCGATCTTTTAGAGCGGGGCTCAGGGAAATCATGGGCGGCACAACGGTATATATTTTGATGGGACACGGTTCGGTTTGCATTAGAAAGGCCTTCACCCCGTCGGCCCCCAAGGCAAAGCCGTAACTCTCGGTCTCCGTCAAAACCGTTGTAAGTCCCGATGGAATGGCATATGAAAGAAAATCGGAGATATTAAAAAAACTGGTCAAATGCGTGTGGGCGTCAATGTACCCGGGGCAGATCACAAGCCCATCCGCATCGACCACTCTGGTATTCGGGCCCACCAAGTATTGGGCATCGGGTCCCACATAGACGATCCACTCATCAACCATGGCCACACTCCGGTGCGGCACCATGCGTCCCGTGTAAACATCCATTAAAAGGCCGTTTTTGACCACGAGATCCGCGGGATGCTTTCCCAAGGCAGTATCAGCCAGTTTGCGCAAATATTCGCTGTTTTCCATTCTGTCAACGTTCCTTTTCAGTATTCGGACACTTCTCCTCGATCAAACCTGGCGCCCTAATCGCCCGGAAATGTATTCCCTAATAAGGGAAAGCGTCAAGCGCTTTTCTCGCGTTCGGTGGCACTTGTTTTGTTTTTCACTGGGGATCGAAGTACTTTCTGCGTCCAAATATTGGTAAAGGGGTGGTTCGGTGTTCCCCATCAGTGGCTAGCGACGGTGTAGAGCATGTCGGTCAAAGGACGTGATTTAGTTCGCTACATGGAAAAGAACGGTTTCTACTTCTTTAGAGGAGGCTACTCCACGCAGGAACATGTCAACCCGCCCTCCTCGGGTTTGTTGGTTTGATAACACTGCTCACCATCCGTACAATCGTCATTTGAAGTGCAACACCGCCCGCAACGGCTGTTGGCATCTCCCCAGCTCACCCCACAGCGCTTCGTCGGATCCGGGTAGGAAACACATTGAGCGAAATTTCGCTGTTCTGAGCAGTTGTTCGGGAAGGAATCGGGTACAACCACTCCCATGGCATCGGCAATCGCCAACAAATAGTCCACGCGGTTTTGGGCTGCTTCCGGATTTGTGGCGTTCGGTCCGCATTCGATCCCGCCGTTGATGATATTGATGATGACGCCGAAGTTGGCCGTTGTCCGTCCACATGCCACGTCTGCGTCGGTGGGCTCCCACCTCCCGACCAACACGTTATGGGCCGACGGCTTGAACGGTTTCTCCGGATTATCGCCGGCGGCGTGGCCCCAGAACCAGATGGATCCGGCGATACCGATCTCGGGATTCCGGGTCAGTTCGTCGGGATCATTCAGATACGCATCCCCCAGGCCCATGGCTTCACCAAACGCCTTATAATTGACGTTCCAGGAAAGCTGATGGGGCCCCCTGCCACAGTATCCCGCCCCACCCGGGCACAGGCCTCTACAGTCCGGATCATTGTTACACCCGCCATATTCACAGGAACGCCAATACCCCCCGTGCCCTTCCTGTATATAACAACCGGGACCGCCATATTCATCGGTTTTTGCACCGGTTTCCTGGGCGATGTTTGCCAGAAACGCCGCGATTTCAAGTTTTCGGGTGTTTTCATCCCCTTCTTGGGCAAACTCCTTCCACTCCGCCATTCCCCGGATCAAATTCTCGTAGGTATAATACCATTGCCCGTTCGGGATCAATTGGCCGTTTTCTTCGGGAAGACCCAATTCCAACCCGTTATCAGCTTCCACGCAACCCGGATGGTTTCGCGATCCCTTGGTAATCTCATCATAGGTCTTTTCGGGGAACAGACGCTTGAGTTCCTCTATCCTGGCCTCTAACGAATTGGCGGGGGTTTTGTGGAAACTGGGCAACAAATTCGAAAAGATATTGGAACCGGAACCATCATCATCGTCGGAACAGCCCGCACACCATACCGCAAGAGCCAGCAGAAGCATCATCCATTTCCATTGTTTGTGTCTATTTCCCATTCTCCATATTCTCCGTTTTCTATTATTTCACTTTGGACTGTTGTTGGCCCTTTGGCGAATAAATGTCTTCATTCGAAGGATTTTTAGCGAACAAGATTTAAGCCGAGAATTGAGTCACGGCATCTTCGTTCCATTCCACACCCGTGCCCAAGGTATCGCTAATGATCGCCATACCATTTTCCACAAGCAACGGCTCAGCCAGGATAGGATTCCACCAGTCAGCATATTCGA
The DNA here is from genome assembly GCA_028278625.1 of Thermodesulfobacteriota bacterium. The sequence goes on along the minus strand of JANQDY010000124.1, from coordinate 4,074 downwards.
GCCAATGTGCCGTCGGCGTGTAAGTAAAAACAATACTATGTCCGTGGATTCCGGCATCAGTGAGTATGTCCGTCAATACCAGGGGTGATTCGGTTATAACACCGCTTGATGTCTGATGCGGTTCGGTCATCGGCACCCGAACAGCGCGTACTCTGAATCCCTGAATCGTCGGCAATGAACGCATAGTCATATCCTCCTCATAGTTGCGCAACACTGGTCCAGGTGCGGCCACGCGGAGCTTTGCATTACGACGAATGTACATTATTCGAAGAACTCAACCGTTGCAAGGGCGCCACGCCTTCAAAAGGCTATTATCTTTGAAATAGACCTGATGTCCCTAAAATTCAAAATCTGGTTTTCATGCTCGAATCTATCGCCAACCAGAATGAATTCGTAATTTAAACGTTTTGCGGCCTCCCTGTCCCATGGCCCATCCCCGAAATATATTCTTGATTCAAATGGGACATTGGAGCCTGTCTTGGACTCCGCTGACGCCATTATTTCGACTCTGGAGCGGAACTCGGATGAAGATGAAAAGGAACATCCGTTAACATCGATTCCCGCGGCACTAAGCTTGAGTTTAGCAGTCTCTTCCCATCCACCGGTAGCAATAGCCAATCTGCAGTTATCTTGCTTGATCAGATATTGGATAAAGCAGTTTGCACCTTCAATTTCCTTTACTCTGTCTGGATTACTTTCGATGAATTCCGAGATCAGGCCTATGAACACCTCCTTAAACCTTTTCTGAATTTCGACTTTATCTCCCGGAACGTTGTATTTCTCAATCGCTTCCTCAAGAATGCCGGCATCAGTAGAATGTTTGTACGCCCCCCAATCTTTGGGCATTTTGAAGCCAAGGACAATCTCCGCTGCTTTCAAGTAACACTCTTCATCAAATCCATAGGAATCAACCAAAGTACCATCTATGTCGAACATGATCAGATTCAATGTTCACTCCTTCTTTCTTCTCTTATGAAACTTCAAAAGTTTCACGGTCGTTTAAACCGGCCAGCGATCGGCGGCTTTGTTGACTCCCTAATTCGAAGGAATAAACCACTGGCATGCCAGTGGTTTATTCCTTCGAACTAAGCCCCGGATCTGCTTCAATTCAAGACGATTGTAACTTTCCACCCCCCTCTTCCCTCTAGTGATGTTTTTTTCTTTTAACGGGCGCCTCATTTGCCGGCGTGGAGCGGCAGCGAAACGCCGGTCAGAGTTAAGGAGGAAGCTTAGAATTGAGTATTATTTCCCCAGAATTCCCCAGAACTATCATCATTCAAAAAGATTCACTCAGGCGTCAATTCAGTAATCCTAAAATCTTTTGGTATTCCGGGCATGACTGAATAGTGTTTTACGACGGTTTTATAGCCTTCGGTTTTAATATCGAGTCTGTAATCCCCGGCAGGCAACCCAAAGAAGGCAAAGAATGTGTTGTAACAGAGATCGTCGCGCAATAAAAAGGGCACAAGGGGATGGTGATTTTTGAAATCGTCACCCTTGATCTGCCGGAGTGTCCGATGGATTCCGTTGCCTTCCAATGTAATCGATTGGATGTTGATATCGCTATCGGCCGATCGATATCTGATTTCCGGCAAGCCAACAACAATCTCTTCCGGATCGACGGGAGCCGTCACCCCCCCGCGAATCTCTCCATCAGGTATAAAGACGAATTCAAGTTCTCTTGTTTTACCCCTTTCAACAGAGACGGAAACGGAATTTTTCTTTGTCTTCGCGGCCGCTGTAACCATGCCTGCGATATAATCCCCGGGAGGAAAAGGGCCGAGAATCCTGCCATTGTCGTCGTCATTTAAAAAGGTGGTGCTTTTCGCTTCCTTTGTGTCGGCGTGAAGAAGTATGAACGCAGGTCTGGGCCTTACGCCGCCATAATCAAAAGCATATGAAAAGTTAACCTTGATGTGTCCTCCGGATCGATCAAGCGACGCGTTTTGTTTTTCATCAAACTCATTGAGAATGGTATTGTATTGCGCCAACACCTCCTTACTGCTAAGGATACTTGCGTGGTCCTCGTTAAAGGTATAATTCATTTTGGCCTCGGATTGCGCTCTTAAATCCTGGATACTGGCCAGCTCGATTGTTCCGTCATTGTTCGATTTGAAGGGGTTTCGGCTTCCTCTATGGCCGGAAAACATATAAAAGTTAACACCTTCCGGCATTTCTATTCTGTATAAAGATGTGATAAAGTCACTTTCCGGTTGCATATCTATCCAACTCGGTATTACCGCCGGGGATTGCCGGACACCGAATTCCGCCATCCTGTCGCCGCCCCACGGTGTTGCCAATGAAATAAAAAGCCTCACATAGGGGAATTGCCGACCACTATTTACGATAAAAGACTTCGCGAGCAGTCCGCCCATGCTGTGCGCCGTAATATAGATTTTGTTAAACTGATATTTGGTTTGAAGGTTGACCAATTTCCAAAACAACAAGTGTGACATACTCTCGATGCGTAGTCCGGTCGGATAATAAAAGAACCATGGTTGAAAACGGGTTCTATCCATATTGTCAGCAAAATATTTCCAGGATTTGGGAGTTCCGCCGGCGCCGTGTATGAAAAGAACAGGTGTTTTTTCAGGGTCATATTCCTCGAGAAAAACGATGTTTCCACCAAGCTCTTGAAAAAATGAGGCGGGCTCCCAAAACCCTTTTACGCCATTTTCCCTGGAAAAACGTTCATCATCCAAATCCGTTATGGCACCCGCCTGCCGGCTGCGGAGTTTTTTCGGCTTGACCGATGAAATTTCAAACCCCGGGGGTATTTCGATGGTTCTCCCCTCTTCAGCAATAACAATATCAATATCATAAACGACATAAACTTTCCGGGCGTCAACCAATTTTGGTTCACCATAATGTCCGGCGGCTTCACCTTCATCATAAACCAAATTGCTGTTTTCATCCCTATACGCAAAGACGTAATACTCTCCTTTATCAAGCCCGATTTCATACTCACCGGAATCGTGCAAAACCGTATAATTTGCGATCTTTTTTTCTTCACCCACGGAGTAGGCAGCGACAATAACAGGCCCGTTTCCAGTGCATTTTGCTTGAATACGTCCGACGATGCACGTGCCCTCCAAAGCTTTATTTACTTCTTTTTCCAGCTTTATCAAACTGCAACCCACCGCAACAAAACATAACATGACAAGAATGATGCACACCCTTTGGGGAATCGACGGATGACCTGTCTGCAAGTGATTAATAAAGAAATTCAATGATTTCAAACTGAAAATCTCCAATCAGTTTTCGAGTTCGATACCGACTTCATTGGGAAGCATGTTATCTTATAGTAACAAGGTCAGCCCGACCCCATCTGCCCCATCCGCACCGCCATCCGAAACATCCGACATACGAAATTAACAAATCTCACCATTCATTGAGATGAATAATGAATTCGCAACAATCATCCCCTAAGCCTATTGCTTTAATTATCTCTGTTTTGACCGATCCGTTACAAAGAGGCATAAAAAGACCTTCAAGCATACCGGCTGAACAAAGACAAAAATTCTGATTTGGCTCAGCCAAACCGGACTCTACCAAATCGCAACTACACTTTTCCAACTTGAAATGTACCTTATTGCCTTCTCTAACAAAAAAGGTGGAAGCTTTTAAGATATCACGCCTTCGCTTATTCATAGCTTCAATCAGTTCATCGACTGTTTTGGGTCTACGTCCAAAATAATCAATGGTTTTCTCAACAAGCTGAGTTGCGCATTTCTTACCTGTATCTCTCATAGTAAGGTTTAAAAGTTCCAAGTCATTTCTTTTACCCAAGGAATTGGTGACCGCCTTGATCCAAGCCCTATTTCGTTCAATGGCCGCTATAGGTATTTCTTTTCCTGCCATTATTGGCTCCTGTATTGCCTGCTAACGGTGAGCTAACCTGCCGGCCATCATAATTTCGAGCCTGCACAGGCCTTCACGTAAAACCGCAAAGTTTTTCCGGTCAGGTTGAGCGATTTGTTCAAGTAAGCCGCTTCGCGGCAGATTAACTTCTTTCGTCCCCCATAGCTCGATCAGATGACTCATGGTATCTTCTTACCGGCTTGCAGGTCGGTA
>JANQDY010000165.1 GCA_028278625.1 Thermodesulfobacteriota bacterium | reverse complement strand
TGTTGAGGCGTTTTAAGGCCAGAGGGACCGCCGCGCCGATGATACCCGACATGATGATGATGAGGAACAGGGCCGCATCCACAATGAGTCCCAGTCGGTAGTCTCCCACCCAGAATCCCACAATCAGTCCCAGGATGGTGCCGCAGATAATCCCGTTGATGAGGGCCACCCGCAATTCCATCCACAATCGCTTTCCGATGTTGAGCAGGCCGATATCCCCGGTTGCAAGCCCTCTTACCACCACTGTGGCCGCCTGGGTTCCCGTATTCCCTCCCATGGCCATGACCACTGGGAAAAAGAAGGCGAGGGAGACCATGGCTTGGATGGAGGCTTCAAATTGATTGATGACCACGGCGGCAAAAACCCCACCAAACAGCGCCGCAATGAGCCAGGGAAGTCTGGCCCTGGAGATCTTGATGGGTGATTCCTCGGTGATTTCCTGATCCCCGGCCCCGGCCATGAGGGTCATGTCTTCATCAATCTCCTCTTCGATGACATCGATGATGTCGTCGTGGGTGATGCGGCCCACCAGGCGGGAGTGGTCGTCCACAACGGGTATGTTCACCAGATCGTAACGTTTCACGATATTGGCCACTTCTTCTTGATCCGTGTCCACGCTGACGGATATGACATCCGGATTCATGATTTCGCTGACCCGCCGGTTATCCGGTTCAAGCACCAGATCCTTGATGGAAATAACGCCCACCAGCCGCTGAAATTCATCGGTGACCCAGATATAATAGAGATTCTCAATCTCTCTTCCCTCTTCCCGGATGATCTTAATGGCGTCCCCCACGGTGTCATCATCCTTTACTGCCAGGTATTCCAGGGCCATGAGGCCGCCGGCCGTGTCATCGGGAAAGGGAAGGAGCTTTTCAAGCTCCTGGGAGACCTCCTCGTCAACGGCTTTGATGACTTCCCTGGCCCGTTCCGCCGGCAAGTCGCCCACCAGGTCGGCGGCATCGTCGGAGTCCAGCTCCGAGACGATTTCGGAGATGGCCTTGTTGTCGAGGCCCTTGAGGATTCGTTCCTGTACCGGCGGTTCGATCTCCACCAGTACGTCTCCGGCACCCTCGGGTTCCAACAGCTGAAAGATGATGATTCTTTCATCGGCCCCCAGATGCTCGATGAGGTCCGCCACATCGGCGGGCCGCATTTCCACGATCAGGTTTTTGAGGGTGTCGAGTCTTTCCTGTTCAATGAGTGTTTTTACTTCTTCAACAAGCCTGGCTTCGATGGCCCGAGTTTTGAAAGCTGTCAAGGTTTGCTCCTTTTGGAATTTCCTCTTTGGGCGGACGGATGGTTGTTGTGCAAGCTTTTCAGTTTTTCAATTATCAAATTGTCCAGCACCTCGCAGCTGTCGACGCGAGAGGTGATCTCCTTCAAGGGTATTTCCGCTCTGGCGGCGGACCGGTGTCCGCCGGCGGAACCGCCCCAGGGTTCAAAGAGCTTCTTGGCCGCATTGCCGGCGTTACCCCGGAAGCCGGCGTTTCTCAAGATCACGATGAGTTTCTTTTCATAGAGACCCGCCACAATGCTCCATTCGGTCTCCGCCAACTTCATGAAAAAATCGGCCATGATGACCAGTATATCGGGATTGTCCACTTTTCCCATGTTAACGTAGGCCATATTGTCCACAAAGACCAGCCGCTCCATGGCGGTTCGGAAGTCCTCCAGGGCATGCCGGCTCAACTCGGAAGACTCGATTTTTTTAATGGTGTTCATGTTGGTGTAGCGGTAGAGGTATTTGAAGGCATTGATATCGTTACGGAGTGTATCCCTGACAAAATTGTCGGTGTCGGTTTTTATGCCGTAAAAGAGGGCCGTCGCAAGCCTGGCGGAGGGAACGATCTTGAGACTTTTTAGATACTCCGTCATGATGGTGGCGTTGGCACCGTAGCTTTCCCGAATATCCATGAAAGCGGCCCGGGATGCGGGGTTGATGGGATGGTGGTCGATAATGATGTCAAAGGGGTGGTTCTTGAAAGGCGGGTAGTGGCCGGGTTGGGAATCGACCATGGCCCACCTGGATATCTTTCGACCCCGCATGGAACGGATCCGGCGCATTTTGATGTTGAGCAACCGGATCATCGCCAGATTATCGGGCCGGTCGATGGCGTTGACATGAAGGATCTCCACCTTCTTGACCTTCCGCCAGAATATGCGTTTCAACGCCAGGGCGCTGGCCATGGCATCGGGATCGGCGTTGATGATGATCCCCAACCTGTCATCCGATGAAACAATTTCAAGGAGTTTCTGGGACTTCTCGGTCTGGCTGGTCGATTTCGAAAAAGGATGCTCCATCAACCCTTGTTTTGCGAGTTGTTCCATTCTGTCTTTCTCCTGGCCCGGCCCGGGGCACCGCCTGACAATATCTCATGGGCATTAAAGATACAATGCAAAAGAACGGTGTCCGCTACCAGGGCCAGATGTCTGCCAGGTATTTCAGACTGGGCATGAGATCCTGAGCTCTGTGAGGTTCCAGGGTTATTGCAGCGGGTTGAATATCCAACGTATGGAGCTCCTGAAAAACACCTTTGATGTTGATGTTTCCGGTGCCCAGAGCCAAATGGTCGTCCCGGGCCCCGTTGTTGTCGTGAAGGTGGAGCTGTTGAATATGACTGGACATGGATTGAACCCATTTAGAGATGGAAGCCTCGCCAAATGCCGCCTGATGCCCGATATCGAGACAGAAACCGACCACATGGTCCTTGAGGCCTAAAATGAGCGGCAATATCTCGGAAGGATCTTTTTCATAAACATTTTCCAGCATCAGGCATGTGCCGTCTTTTTTAAATGTTTTGGCCAGCGGGCGCCAGACTTGAAGGCTATTTTCCAACCACGATTCCCTCATGGGCCAGTACCGCTTCTGATCATAGCCCGTGTGGCAGACCACGCATTTGGGTTTAAATATGGGGACCAGGGCGGCCAACTGTTCAAACCGTCTTCGGGAAATACTTTGAATGGCCTTGTCCGGTGAACCGGGGGAGAGGTCCGTAAAGGGCCCGTGAAGGGTAATGGTGCGACCCTTCTGCAGAAACTGCCTGGCAACCGCTTCGGCCCGAGCAGGCGAGATGTGATCCAGGGTTTCAGCATCAAAACCGATCTCCGGATTGAGCCCTAGCTCGAGAAACTTCTCCAGATATCCCTCTTTGAGCATCCGGTAGGGGATGTTTACCTGAACCTTTGTGATTAAAGAATCGATCATATGAAGGGCTCCACTTAAAAGGACTTTCGTCCAATTGACAATATGTTTCGGTTGAGATATAAGCGTATTTCTCAATTGTCAAGTTATCTTTTGCTGTTTAATCTAAAATCAGTTTAAGTTATGCAAAAAGCCATTTTAAGCCCTATTTGCTCCGGTCTCGTGATTCCGGGGCTTGGACAGATTGTTAATCAGGATATCAAAAAGGGGATTATCATCCTTTGCGCGGTCTTTGCTCTTTTTGTGGCCGGTATTGTTCGACTGCTACAAATCGTGCGGAATGTCTTCAGGTCGGGGCAGGTGAATGGCCTCGATTCCGAGACGCTCATGGCAAGGCTGGGAGCCCAGGATACCACCCTGCTGTGGGTTCTGGGGTTGGCATTTGCCGTTATCTGGATTTACGCGGTGGTGGATGCCCATGCGGGCGGTAGACGCATGGACCGTTCGGAAACCGGAGATGCCGTCTCATGAGAGCCTATTTTCTGGACGAAATAACGCCCCTCAACATTCAAAAAATCGTCACCTTTATAAAGGAAAATGCCGCACGATCCAGTATGGAAGAGATCTTCTGGGTTCGAATTCCGGACGATCTTTTGAGTCCCGTTCAGTTCAGACACACCGGTTGTCAGCCCTACTGCTTTGCCGTGGAAGTGGGTTCCGACTGGGTCAAACTGGAATTTCTCGTACGTTCCATGGAGACAATGCGGTGCAACTGTACCGCGTACGCCACCGACTCACAAAGGGAGTACATTATCAAGTTTGCGGACCGGATGCTGAATCAGCTGGACATCGGCACCTGAGGAAAGCCCGCCCTCAATTCTCCTCATTTTGTTTTTTATCGCCGGAATCGGAAAGGGAAGCCCCTGTTCAATGAGATTTATGGAATTGACTTGAATTCTCACTTCTGATAATGGATGCGTTTATTCTTGAACTTGGAGGCCCAGGCATCATGGACTATAAGAAGACCCTCAATCTACCGAAAACCGCGTTTCCCATGAAAGGAAATCTGGTCAAAAAGGAACCTGAAATACTGGAGCGGTGGGAGACAGAGAATCTGTACGAAACCATCCGAGAAGCTTCAAAGGGAAGACCCCGTTACATGTTTCACGACGGCCCACCTTATGCCAACGGCAATATTCATATGGGGACCGCCTTTAACAAGGTTTTGAAGGATATTATCATCAAATCGAAACAGATGGCCGGTTTCGACGTCCCATATGTTCCCGGATGGGACTGCCATGGCCTCCCCATTGAGCACAAGGTGGACGGAGAGCTGGGGGACAAAAAGCGGGAGATGACCCAGGTGGATATCAGACGGCACTGCCGCCGGTACGCGGAAAAATATATTGACATTCAGCGCAACGAATTCAAACGCCTGGGTGTTTTTGGGGAGTGGGATCGGCCCTATCTCACCATGAACTATCCCTATGAGGCCACCATCGTTAGAGAGTTCGGCAAATTTGCCTTAAACGGCAGCCTGGTGCGGAGCAAGAAGCCCATTTACTGGTGTACTTCCTGCCGAACCGCTTTGGCGGAAGCGGAAGTGGAGTATGACGAGCACACGTCCCCATCCATTTTCGTCAAATTCCCCATGATCTCCGATTTGGCGGAAATCGATCCCGTCTTTAAAGGGAAAGCGGTTTTCGTGGTCATCTGGACCACAACTCCCTGGACCCTTCCCGCCAACCTGGCCATTGCCCTTCATCCCGATCTTCCCTACGTGGCGGTGGAGACCGGTGAAAATGAAGTCTTGATTCTGGCCGAAGGGCTTTTGAACGACTGTATGGAGAACTTCGGCATCCAGTCCTTCAAAATTCTTAGAACCTTTCAGGCGGATGAGCTTGAAAACCTCTCCGCAAGGCACCCTATTTATGATCGGCCCAGTGTCATTGTTCTGGCCCCTTATGTGACCCTTGAAAGCGGTACGGGGTGTGTGCACACCGCACCCGGCCACGGCCGGGAGGACTATGAAACTGGCCTTAAATACGGACTCGACGTGTACTCGCCGGTGGATGATGTGGGCCGGTTCACCCTGGACGTGGATCATTTTTCAGGCATGGAGGTATTTGAATCCAACCGCTCGGTCATCGACAAACTCATGGAACTGGATCTTCTGGTAAAGGAGCAGAAGATCACCCATGAATACCCCCACTGCTGGCGTTGCAAGAAACCGGTGATATTCCGCTCCACCGAGCAGTGGTTTATCTCCATGGACAAAACGGGCCTCCGGGATGCTGCCCTTAAGGCCATCAACGAAGTGAACTGGATCCCGTCCTGGGGCCGGGATCGAATCTACAGCATGATCGCCAATCGGCCGGACTGGTGTATTTCCAGGCAGCGATCCTGGGGGGTCCCCATTACCGTTTTTTTCTGTCGAAAATGCGGGGAAGTGGTCATTTCCCAGGAGATCATCGATCATGTGGCCCGGATGGTTGAGGTATCGGGTGCGGACATCTGGTTTACCGCATCTGAAAAGGAACTGCTGCCGCCTGACACCACCTGCCCCTCCTGCGGGGAGAATGATTTTGAGAAGGAAACGGACATTCTGGATGTGTGGTTTGATTCCGGTGTGAGTTACGCCGCGGTGATGGAGTATCGTCCCTATCTGGACAGTCCGGCGGACCTCTATCTTGAGGGGAGTGACCAGCACCGGGGATGGTTTCACAGTTCCCTGCTCTGTTCGGTGGGCACCCGGAATCAGGCCCCCTACGGGAGTGTGCTCACCCACGGGTTTGTGGTGGACGGCAAGGGAAAAGCCATGCACAAGTCCGCGGGAAACGTGATTCCCCCGGAGTCACTCATCAAGAGCTACGGCGCGGAGATTCTGAGGCTCTGGGTGGCGGGTGAGGACTATCGGGACAACATCCGGCTCTCAAAGGAGATTCTTCAGCGCCTGACGGATGCCTACCGCCGGATACGCAATACCTGTCGGTATCTCCTAGGAAATCTCAAGGATTACAACCCCGAAACAGACGCGGTTCCCTACGAAGAGATGGAGGAGCTGGACCAGTGGGCACTCCACCAACTCCAGGGGTTGACGGAGCGTGTTCTCAGTGCCTATGAGAGTTTTGAATTTCATCTGGTATACCATCATCTTCACAATTTCTGTGTCCTGGATCTCTCCGCATTCTATCTGGACATCATCAAAGACCGGCTTTACACCTCCCCCCAGAGGGACATCAAAAGGCGCTCGGCCCAGTTTGCCATGAATGAAATACTGGAGACCCTGGTTCGCCTTATGGCACCGGTACTCTCTTTCACGGCCGATGAAATCTGGCAATACATGGGAGGGAAGGACCGTGCTGCCAGTGTCCACGCAGACCTCTTCCTGCGGCCCAAAAATGGGTTTGTTAACACCGATCTCGCCGAACGCTGGGAAGACATCATTTCCGTGCGAAAAGAGGTGACGAAAACCCTCGAGAAGGCCCGGAAGGAAAAGAGGATTGGACATCCTCTGAATGCGGCGGTAACTCTTGGGGTTTCAGCAGAGCTTAAAGAGAGGTTGAGGACTTATGCGGATCAGCTGAAAACCATCTTCATCGTTTCGTCGGTAACGCTGGTGGACATTGAGGAGCTGGACGGGGTGATGGAAAGCGAGACGGTCCCGGGGCTCAAAGTGTCTGTTAAGCCTTCTAGGGACGACAAGTGTGAAAGATGCTGGATCCATGATCCCTCCGTGGGAGAAGACCTTGAACATCCAACCATCTGTGGACGATGCCGAGACGTTCTGGACACAATTACCCTTTGATGATATGGCCGGCCCTCCTGGTCGTCTGCCTTGATCAGGGGACCAAGATTGCTCTCGTCAGTTGGCTGCGGGTTCATGAGAGCGTGCCTGTTATCGCCGGGTTCTTCAATATGGTACATGTGCGAAACCGGGGCATGGCCTTTGGGTTCATGAACCGTCCCAATATGGATATCGGTTTCTGGCTCCTGGTTTCCGCAACGATTCTTGCCATCGTCCTTCTCCTGTTCTGGTTCTACCGCATGAAGGATGAGAGCAATTGGACGACCTTTGGCCTTTCCCTTATCCTGGGAGGTGCGCTCGGCAACCTTATTGACAGAATAAGACTCCGCGAGGTGATCGATTTTCTGGACTTCCATGTGGGTACGTGGCACTGGCCCGCCTTCAATGTTGCGGACGCATCCATAACAGTGGGCGCTTTCGTGGTGGGGCTGAGCCTCTTCATTTCAGAGCCCCGGAAAAAAACCGCTTCTTGAAACCGACAGATATGACCTCATACCCGTTTCATGTTCCCTGATCTTCTTTCCATCGGACCGGTTACGATCCATACCTATGGCCTTTTCGTGGCCATGGGGTTTGTGGCCGGCCTTCTTTTAACCCTAAAAATCGCCCGTCAAAGGGGGGTCGACGTTCATTTGCTCATCGGTTTGGGGGTGTATTTGATCCTTGCGGCCGTTGTGGGTTCACGGCTTATGTATGTGGCGGTCCACCTGGGTGATTTCAGTGACAAACTTTTGGATGTCCTGAAGGTGTGGCAGGGTGGGCTTACGTTTCAAGGGGGGATACTGGCCGTTATGGCAACGCTTCTATGGTATGTTAAAAAGCACGGACTTTCTTTCTGGGAGATGGGGGATGTCTGGGCACCGGGAGCGGCCCTGGGGCAGGCGGTGGGATGGATTGGCTGCTTTCTTGACGGTTGCGGTTACGGCAGGCCCACCGATTCTCCCGTGGGGATTGTCTTTACAAACCCCCATTCAGCAGCACCTTTGAAAATACCCCTATACCCCACACAGCTGTTTGCGGCAACCGGCGGATTTTGTGTCACCGCCATACTGCTCATGATTCTTATGAAAAGGAAATTCCCCGGTCAAGTGGTTCTATGGTATCTGATTTTTCACAGCACGGTCTCCCTTTTCGTTGAAAAATACCGGGGCGACATACGTCCTCTTTTTCAGGGAGGTTCCATGGGTGCCGTCCAGGGGCTGGCCCTGATGATTCTGGCCGGATCCGTTGTCACCCTCTTTCTTATGAAGTCAAAGGGGAAGGCCAGGGAAAGAGATTAACCGGTGACGCTTGCCCGCGGTTGACTTGAGGTCCCTGTATAGTATAATTTCCCATGGCCACGGTTTTGATGGTGCATCATTCGGATAAAATGATACCAGGACAACATTAACCCCAAACGGCACTCGGTGCCGTCTGTTCGGGCGCGAAAAGGCAATCACCAATGAAACTCCTCTTAAAGATCCTGCTCTTCCTGTTTTGCATAGTGGTTGTTTTCAGCCTCTGTATCGGCGGCTATTTTGCCTACCTTTGGTCCAGCAACCTTCCCTATGTGGGTTCAGTCAAGGATTACAGACCTCCGGTGATTACCCGGATCTACAGTGAGGACGGTCACATTATCGGCAGGCTTTGGGAAGAGAAGCGGACAGTGGTGCCCATCTCGGAACTCCCTGAGCATTTGATCAATGCTTTTATCGCTGCCGAGGACGCGCGGTTTTTTGAACACCAGGGGGTCGACGTGCAAGGTATTGTGCGGGCTTTTCTGAAAAATCTTCAGGCCGGAAAAGTGGAGCAGGGGGGAAGTACCATCACGCAGCAGGTCACCAAATCGCTGATCCTCAAGAATGTAAAGAAAACCTATCGGCGCAAAGTCCGTGAGGCGATTCTCTCCGTGCAGCTTGAGAATACGTTCCCCAAGGAACATATTCTTTTTCTCTATTTGAATCAGATTTACCTGGGGCACGGGGCTTATGGCGTGGAGGCGGCGAGCCAGACATATTATCATAAGCCGGCCAAGGAGCTGACCCTTGCGGAGGCGTCCCTCCTGGCGGGCCTTCCCCAGGCCCCGGCCAGGTATTCACCCGTTTCCCGGTTTGATCGTGCCAAAGCCCGGCAAAAATATGTCCTTTCAAGAATGGCTGAAGAAGGGTTCATCACGGAAGCGGAGCGGGATAAGGCTTTGGCGGCCACCCTTGTCATTTATGGGAAAGGGATCAACACTTTTGAGCGGGCTCCCTATTTTTCGGAGCATGTGCGACGCTATCTGCTCAAGAGATACGGAAGGGATCTTCTGTACCGGGGGGGGCTCAAAGTTTACACCACGCTGGATCTCAAGATGCAGATGATCGGCCGCGACGCCCTGAACCGGGGACTTGCGGATCTGGACAAACGGGAAGGGTACCGGGGACCCATAAAACATCTTTCAGCTGCTGAGGCAAGGGCCTATGAAGTTCGGGCCGCCGGGGATCTTTCCCTTTCAAACCTGAAGGCGGATTCGGTGGTGGAAGGTGTGGTGGTCAGGGTGGACGACAAAAAAAAGGCGGTTTCAGTGCGCCTTGGCAAGGATTTGGCGTTTCTCCCAATAAAAGAGATGAAATGGGCCCGAAAACCTGACAAGGAGGTGGCCTATTACGAGGCCCGGGTCAGGAAACCCTCGACGGTGCTAAAGCCTGGAGACGTGGTTCTGGTCCGTGTTTTGAGGAAGAAAGGGGACCCCCCATCCAAGAAAAAGCAGAACAAGAAGAAAAAGAAGGAGACGAAACTTCCAAAGGGCTTTGATTACCTGGTGGCACTGGAGCAGAGCCCAGCGGCTCAAGGAGCCCTGGTCTGCCTGGAGTCGGAGACCGGAGCCGTAAAAGCGATGCTGGGGGGGCGCAGCTTTGACAAGAGCCAGTTCAACCGGGCCATACAGTCCCGCCGTCAGCCGGGATCCGCCTTCAAGCCGATCATATACTCCGCGGCCCTGGATCGGGGCATGACGCCGGTCAGCATCATCATGGACTCGCCATTTGTGTCTGCTCCCAATGAGGCCGGGGAAGTCTGGAAACCCAAGAACTACAAGAAGAAGTTCTATGGCCCCACTCTGATACGAACGGGACTGGCCAAAAGCCGGAATGTGATTACCGTCAAAATTCTCAACAAAATCGGCATAAAGTATGCCATCGACTATGCCAGAAAAATGGGGATTGAGTCGGATCTTGACCGGAATCTCTCTCTGGCCCTGGGATCTTCTGGCGTATCGCTCATGGAGTTGACCCGGGCCTATGCAGCCTTCGCCAATGGCGGACTTCTGGTAAAGCCTTTTTTCGTGAAACGGGTTCTGGATCGTAGCGGTCATGTCATTGAGGAGAATCAGCCGGAGACGGCAATGGTTCTTTCGAGGGAAACGGCCTTTGTCATGACCGATCTCATGAAGGCGGTGGTTTCGGAAGGAACCGGTTGGCGCATCAGGGCCCTGAAACGCCCGGTCGCGGGGAAGACCGGCACCACCAACGATCTTCGGGATGCGTGGTTTATGGGATACACGCCGGGTCTGGCAACCGGGGTCTGGGTTGGTTATGATGATTCCCGGGAGATGGGAAAGGGGGAAACCGGTTCCAGAGCGGCAAGTCCCATCTGGCTCGAATTCATGCAGAAGGCCCTGGATGGGAAGCCGGTGAGGGATTTCCAGGCCCCCAAAGGGGTCGTATTTGCCAAGATTGATGGGGAAACGGGTCGCCTGGCGAGCCGATATTCCAAAAAAACGGTGTTCCAGGCGTTCAAGGAGGGGACCCAACCGAGGCAGTATACTCCCAAACCCACCGCCGTCAAGGCCAAGTCTTTTTCAACATTTGACATGGACGTTCAGTAGACTTCTTTCAAAGGGAAAAGCGGATTTCCCGGGAGATCAGAAATGTTGGGGAAACGATATGGAAATGTGCTGATTGGCGTATTGATGGCGGGTCTCCTATATCTTCTGGGTGCATGTGCGGTTAACCCGGTGACCGGGGAGCACCAGTTGATGCTCTTGAGCGAGCAGGATGAGATCCGGCTTGGACGGCAGACCGATTCCCAGGTTGTGAGCGAGTACGGCATCTATAAGGACAAGAAACTGACGGCCTACCTGAATGACATGGGAAAGAGACTGTCCAAGATTTCCCATCGTCCGGGTCTTCCCTATGAATTCAAGGTATTGGATAGTCCCGTCGTCAATGCGTTTGCCGTGCCAGGGGGATACGTCTATTTTACCCGCGGCATTCTGGCCAACCTGAACAGTGAAGCGGAACTGGCCGGTGTCATGGGGCATGAACTGGGTCACATCACCGCCCGTCACTCGGCCCAGCAGTACAGCCGGGCCCAGATGGCCCAATTGGCCATAGGGGGTGCCATGATTTTCTCCCAAACGGCGCGGGCACTTGAGCCCCTGGCCCAGATGGGCGTGGGCCTGTTGTTTTTGAGTTACAGCCGGGACAATGAACGGGAAGCCGATGACCTGGGCGTTGCCTATTCCAGCCAGGCGGGATATGACGCCACCCATATGGCCCTCTTTTTTGAGACCCTCGAACGGATGCATCCACAATCGGACAAGAGCGGCCTGCCCGAATGGTTCTCCACCCACCCCAATCCCGATGACCGCATCGGCGCTGTTCAGCGGGAAGCCATCAAATGGCAAAAACAGCTTGGACTGAAGGATTTCAAGGTGAACCGCAATGAATATCTGGGGCACATCGACGGTATGGTCTACGGCGAAGATCCCAGGGAAGGCTTTGTTCTAAACGATATCTTTTATCATCCGCTTCTGCGGTTTCAGTTTCCGGTTCCCGCAAAATGGTCCCTTCAAAACACCCGCAGCATGGTCCAGATGACAAGCCCCAAAAAAGATGCCGCCATCATGTTCATGCTTTCATCCGCCAAAACGCTCGAGCAGGCCGCAAGGAATTTCGTTCAGAAGAACCAGGCAAGACTCGTTGCTTCCGACCGGAAAAAAATAGGCGGTTTGCCCGCCGTGCGGACCGTGTCAAGGGTCATGACCAACCAGGGAACTCTCGAAATCGTCTCCGGTTATGTAAAGATGAGCGGGCGCGTCTATGAATTCCACGGGTTGGCGCCCCAGAGTCTCGTGAGATCCTACAATCCCACGTTTCAGCACACCATGAATGGTTTCAAAAAGCTCACCGACAAGCGGATGCTGAACCGCAAGCCCTTTCGCATCAAAGTGGTCCCCGCACCCCGCACCGAAACCGTGAAACAAGCCCTCGTGTCCATTGGTGCCCCCAGCAGAAAGCTTAAAGAATGGGCCGTTATGAACGGCAAATCCCTGGATGAAACGGTAAAGGCAGGGACACTCCTCAAAATCGTGAAATGACAAAAGCCCAATCCTCTTCTTTGCTAGGTCCCTTTGCGCTGGCCATGATCAATGTGGCGGCCATTGCCAGTCTGAGGGATCTGCCTCAGATGGCCAAATACGGTGTGGGCTGCATCTTCTTTTACCTTTTGGCGGGCCTCGTCTTTTTTTTCCCCGTCTCCCTGGTGGCGGCAGAACTGGCAACCGGATGGCCCCAGCGAGGCGGGGTTTACGTGTGGGTCAAAGCGGCCTTTGGCGGGCAGCACGGGTTCGCAACCGTCTTTATTCAATGGTTTCAGAACCTTTGCTGGTATCCTGTGGTGCTTACATTTGCGGCGGCCTCCCTCGGTTTTGCCATTGATCCGCAGCAGGGTGCCGAGCGGCTGGCGGAGAATAAACTCTACATCTGCGCGGTTATTCTGACGACCTATTGGGGCACTACCCTCTGGAACTTCCGGGGGTTGAAAGCATCCGCCAAACTGAGCGTGATAGGGGCCTTTTCAGGTGTTATTATCCCCGGGTCGGCACTGATCCTTTTGGCCCTTCTCCACCTTCTGGCGGGGAACCCCTCCCATTTGAACACGGGTGCGGAGGGTTTTTTCCCGGACATGGCCAGGCCCGGCAACATTACATTTGCGGCCAGCGTTCTGCTGGCATTTGCCGGCATGGAGATGACGGCGGTGCACGTTCGTGAGACCCGGAACCCCAATCGCACTTATCCCATTGCCATCGCCATTGCCGCAGGTATCATTCTTCTGGCCTTCATCCTGGGAGCCCTCGCCATTTCCGTTGCCCTTTCTCCCGACCAGTATACCCTTCAGACAGGGGTGACCAGTGCCCTTGATACCATGCTGGCCGGTTTTTCAATGTCGTATCTGGGGCGAGTACTCGCGGCCATGATGGCCGTGGGGGTGATCGGAAGTGTAAACTCCTGGGTCATCGGACCCAGCAAGGGGCTGCTGACGGCGGCCAGGGAGGGAATGCTGCCGGCATGGTTCAGCAGAACCAATGACAGGGGCATCCCCACCCGGGTGCTCCTCATTCAGGCGGTGATTGTCTCAATCCTCTGTCTCACTTTCACCCTTCAGCCCACCGTGGCCGATGCCTACTTCATGCTGAGCGACCTCACCATTCAACTCTATCTCATCATGTATGTGGCCATGTTCCTGGCGGCCATTCGGCTTCGTTATTCGCACCCACACGTAGAACGCCCCTTTCGCATCCCTTTTGGCAATGGCGGTGTGTGGGTCGTTTCGGGTGTAGGGATAATGGGGGCGATTTCCTGCATTGCCATCGGTTTTTTTCCGCCCACCCAACTTGTGAGCCAGGCCATTCGCCCGAATGTTTTCGTGGGCTTCCTTATCGCCGGTATTTTGACCGTTACCGCGATTCCCTACGGGATTTATCGCTTAATGCAGCGCCACAAGGGAGATGCGCGCCATTAGGCATTAATTCCGCTTCTGCGATATGTTTCGCACCACGCGGTCCCCAAAGTCGGATGTGCTGATGACCGTGCCTCGGGTATGCCAGGGTCCCATGAGGTCACGGGTGATGAAACCTTCCTCGAAAACATCGAAAATGCCTTTCCAGATGTCCGCCGCCTCTTGAGGCAGTGACAGGCATTCCTCAAAGAGCATGGCCATGCTGCCGATCATGGAATAGGGGTTGGCCATGTTCTTTCCGGCGATATCCGGCGCGGACCCGTGGGCCGGCTCCACGTACCCCTTTTGAGGCCCGATGCAGGCGGATGGCATGAGACCCAGAGAACCGATAATGCCGCCTGCCTGGTCGGTAAGGATGTCCCCCTGCATGTTTTCCAGGAGCATCACCCCGTTAAACTGTGTTGGATTGACCACCAGCTGGAAGGCGGCATTGTCCACCAATACGGAGGAATGGGGCACATCCGGATAATCCCCGGCCACATCCTCCACAATCTCACGCCAGAAGCGAGAGGTGGCCAGAACATTGGCCTTGTGAATGTTGGTGAGAGGCACCTTTCTTTTTCGCGCCTCTTCAAATGCCACAATGGCCACCCGCCGTACATCCTGGTCCCGATAGATGCAGTCATCACGGGCAAATTTCATTCCCGTTGATGGACCCTCAAGTTTGTCTCCGAAATAAATGCCGCCCACCAGCTCACGAATCATGAGAATATCGATGCCGTCACCAATGACTTCCTCCTTCAGCGGAGAGAAGGATTTCAACCCGGATGGGAGCCGCACCGGCCTGAAATTGGCAAAGGTATCGTATCGTTGCCGCAGGGGCAGAATGGCGGCATGTTCCGGCCTGTGTTCCTGGGGTATCCGGTGCATTTCCTCCACCGGCAGGCCCACGGGGCCCTTCACCATGAAATCAGCTTCGTCACAGATGTGTTTGGTCTTGTCAGGAAATGGGGACCCTTCGGTGAAATATGCGGATGCGCCAAAGGGCGCGTGAATCAGTTTGAACGTATGTCCATACTTGCTTTCAACGGCTTTCAGAACCTTTATGGCTTCCCTCATGATTTCAGGGCCGATGCCGTCACCTTCAAGGATTGCGAGGGTTTTTTTCATAGTCTCTCCTGTTCCTAAGTCAAAAGAGAATGCATCATACAGATATCGGTCCAAAAATGCACTTTGAAAAATCAAGGAATCCTGAGCCTTGTTTTGTCGATTTCATACGGGTTCACAGGACAACTCAATTCAACAAATCCATTACGATCAGTGACTTAGGGGCAGAAAAGCGGAATTCTGGAATTTGAAATTCCTCTTTTTCCATTTCCCGGCAGCGGGTTTTCTGTGGCATTTTTTCTGCACGCTATTTATCATGGGAACCACATCCAGTCGATTGCTTATGGGAAACCAATCGTAAACACTGTTTTAAGAGATCGGTGATTGTGGTTTAAGAGCCGGTTCAAACAGATATGGAAAAGTGAGGAAAGGCCACTTTCACGGTAGTGCTGGCTGCGATACTTCAGACGTTTTTCATTGGTTCTGCTTTGGAGATATTCATAATGAGAGACGTCTACATTATTGGCGCTTACAGCACCAGACTTAAAAAATGGCCTGGATTGGTCCGGAGGACATTGACGTGGCCGAGGTGCATGATGCCACCAGTTTCTGTGAGATCTATCAATCCGAGATGATGGGCTTTTGCCCCATCGGAAAGGGGGGCGAGTTGGTCGGTTCAGGGGGGACCGACCTCGATGGCAAAATCCCCATCAATACTTCAGGGGGGCTGGTTTCCAAAGGCCACCCCATTGGGGCCACGGGTCTGTCCATGATGTATGAGATCGTCACTCAACTGCGGGGTGAGGCCGGACCACGCCAAATCAAAGATGCCGGGATCGGCCTGATTGAAAACGGGGGCGGGGTCATATCGGTGGAAGAGTATGCCTGCGGTGTGACGATCCTGGAAAAATGAGTTGTCTCTTGTAGCCTGTTCTTTTCGGTCGGTACTGTCATTTGTGAAACCTGAAATACAGGCAAGGAATAATGGCTGCAACCGGTAAACGACTTGACCATAGACCTTTTTTTGCGCAGCCTTCTGAAACCGGGCGAATGCCCAGGGTCGGCGTGGCTTCCTTTGGGTCATTATGTGCGCCAGTATCCGATTGACAACCTGACGCCCTTTTTGCATAAGATTCCCATGCGCATTCTTGAAATCATACGGTCCGTTTCTTTCGGCATCTGCCTTTATGCCGGATGCTATCATCTGATAGTGGGCGTGCGGCGACGGCCGTTGGATCGCATTCACCTTTTCCTTGCACTGGCTGCTCTGGCGTTCAGTTCCTGGAACCTCTGCGAACTCATTTTTCACCAGGCTGCCAGCGACGGCCGGATGGGCGACTATCTTTTCTACTTGGGGCAAGGGTTTGTGGTCGTCATCATTGTCATGAGCCTGAGGCTTTCCAATGCGGTCATTTCCAGGGAAAAGGAGCTTGCGAACCTTAACCTGGCGCTCGGTCAACGGGTCGAGGACCGTACAGCAGAACTGACATTGGCCCACAAAGAGCTGGCACAGACCAAAAAATCAGCGGAAGCCGCCTTGGAGGAATTTGAGGAGAGCGAGGCCCGTTTGGACTATGTGCTTAAATCCGCGGGCCTGGCGGTCTGGGAGTACGATTTAATGACGCGTGAAACAACGACCACGGATATGTTTCCCTATTTGCTGGGATACAAACCCCATGAGATATTGGTGGAATCGGACGGGAAATGGAGAGGCTACCAATTGGGGCACCAGTCTTTGGCCGCCCGGTTACTGAACCCCGATGACAAAGAAAGGTATGCGGAAAGCCTTGGGAAAATGATCAATGGCCAGGAGACATTTGAGGTGGAATACAGGCTTCGCACCGCTGACGGGCGATGGAAATGGATCCGGGATTATGGGAAGATCGTCAAATGGGATGATTCGGGCAATCCCCTTGTTGCCTATGGTGTCCTTATAGACATAGACAGAATGAAGACCCTGCAATTGGCGTTGACCAATGCCAAGGAGTCGGCAGAAGCCGCCAACCGCGCCAAGAGCGTCTTTCTGGCCAATATGAGCCACGAATTGCGGACCCCCCTGAACGCGATTCTGGGGCACACCCAGATCATGTCCAAGGGAGGATCCTTAAGCTCAGAGCAGCAGCACAGCATCGACGCCGTACATCGTAGCGGCGACCACTTGCTGATGCTGATCAACAGCGTCTTGGAAATGTCCAAAATCGAATCCGGTCGTGTGAGCCTCAATCCTGTGCCCTTCTCCATTGATGAACTTGTGAAGGATGTGGACCTCCTTTTTTCAGGAAAAATGAATGAAAAGGGGTTACACTGGGTTATCGAGAGGCATCCGTCCGCGATGCCGACCATTATAGCGGATCGGGTCAAGATCCGCCAGATCCTCATTAACCTGTTAAGCAACGGGATACGTCATACCAAAAATGGTGTCATCATATTGCGATTGCTGGTTTTGGGTGACCCCGGCCATAAGCGGAATCTGGTCGTGGAGGTGGAAGACACCGGGGAAGGGATTGCCCCCGAGAACCAAGAGAAGATCTTTGATCCATTCGTGCAGATCAGCGGGAACAGCAAAAACCGGACCGGCACGGGCCTGGGGTTGTCTATCTCGCGACAGTATGCGGGATTGATGGGCGGTGACTTGACCGTTGAAAGCCGCCTGGGAAAGGGTTCCGTCTTTCGCTTCAAGATGCCCATTGTCGAGACGGATTCGTCTTTTCAGGATACGCGAAGGATTGCCGGAATTGGCGCTTCGGCGCGATCCTATCGCGTTCTGGTGGTCGATGATGAGGCCTCCAACCGTGATGTGCTTGCCCAAATGCTTGCGCCGGAAGGCTTCCAGATTCAGGAGGCAAAGGGTGGTCGGGAGGCGATCGCACTATTCGAATCCTGGTCTCCGGACCTCATACTGATGGATATCCGTATGCCGGATATGGACGGGACTCAGGCGATTCAAGCCATCAGAGTCATGAACAAGGGTCAGGATGTGTCCATCGTGGGGGTGAGTGCGAGCGTTTTTGAGGAAGAACGCCAAGGGGTCCTGAAAAGCGGTGCGGACGATTTCCTTCCCAAGCCCATAAACGCTGAAAAGCTCTTTGGAAAGATCTGTGATCTGTTGGGCATTGAGCCAGTCTACGAAACAGATTCACCATTTGAAAAAGAGACTGCGCCGATTCATATTGACAACCGTCTTCTGAGGCAGCGTTTCAACGGTCTTCCCAAGGACCTTTCCGAGGCAATCCGTGCCGCCGCGAAGGGCGGATACATGGATCGTGTGTCAGAGCTGGCAGCCGAGGTCTCCCATATCGATCCGGAACTGGGGAAGCGACTGCTGCAAAGTGCCATGAACTTTGATTTTGATACCATTCGACAGATCATCATGCCGGACTCAAGCGACAATGAAGTGGAGAACAGGGGAGATGCATCCTGACGCCGCCAACTACAACATCATGATCGTCGATGACGATCTGGAGAATCTTCGGGTTCTCGGTACGATGCTCAAAGGGGAGGGCTACGGTCTGCGGTTCTTTCCGTCCGGGCCCCAGGCGCTCAAATCCGCTGCGGCCGAACTACCGGATCTGATCCTTCTGGACGTTAGAATGCCCCATATGGACGGGTTCGAGGTATGTCGCCTTCTGAAAAACGACGCGACGCTTCGGGACGTCCCGGTTCTCTTTTTGAGCGCTTCCGACGAAATCGAAGACAAGGTTCAGGCCTTTTCGGAAGGAGCGGTGGATTACATCACCAAACCGTTTCAGGCCGATGAAGTGCTGTCCAGGGTCAAGACGCACCTCTCTCTTAGGAAGGCGAAGCACCGCCTGAAGCTATTGAACGCGGATCTGGAGAATCGAATTCGGAAACGTACCGAAGAACTTAAGGAAAGCGAAAAAAAATACCGCCTCATTGTCACAACCACAAACGAAGGCATCGTCACCACAGATGAAACTTTACGAATCGTCTATGCCAACCCTACTATGGCCCTTATGATGGGCCGTTCTGTGGAAGAAATCGAAGGACGAAATGGCCTCGATTTTATACCCGAGGAGGACCGCGATCGCATCCGTACCATGTTTGAAGAACGCAAAACCGGCACCAGCCACCAATACGAGGGCCGAATCGTTCGAGCGGATGGTCAAAATCGATGGGTTCGGATCTCCGCGGCCCCGATTATGGGCAACGACGGTCAATTCCAGGGCACGATCGCCCTGTTGAGCGACATCACTGACAGCAAAAACGCCCAGTATAGGCTGGAAGCCGCCTATCAGGAAATTTCTGTTCTGAAAAGGCAACTCGAAACAGACAACGCATACCTGATGGAAGAAATCAAACTGGAACACGATTTCGAACATATTGTCGGGAACAGCGATGCGATCCAGTACGTCCTCTTCCGATTGGAGCAGGTGGCTCAAACCGATTCGACGGTGATCTTCCTTGGCGAAACAGGCACCGGCAAGGAACTGTTTGCAAGGGCGCTTCACGGCGCCAGCTCCCGATCCAATCGGCCGTTGATCAAAATGGACTGTGCCACACTGTCCGAAAACCTGATCGAGAGCGAGCTGTTTGGGCACGTCAAAGGCGCCTTCACCGGCGCGGATCGGTCACGCCAGGGACGCTTCGAACTTGCGAACAATGGGACCATCTTTCTGGACGAAATCGGGGAACTGCCCTTGCCGTTGCAGACCAAACTGCTGCGGGTGCTGCAGGACGGCCAGTTCGAGCGTCTTGGCGACAACCGGACCCTCAAGACCGATGCACGTATCATCACGGCAACCAACCGGGACTTGGAAGCCCTGGTGAAGGGAGGGCAATTCAGGGATGATCTCTGGTACCGGCTGAAGGTGTTTCCCATTACGTTGCCCCCCCTCCGTGAACGCAAGACCGACATCCCCTTGCTGGTCAATCATTTTGTCCAGAGAATCGGAAAAAGGATCGGTAAGGAAATCCGGAGGATCCCTGCAAGCGTCATGGTCGAGCTGACAGAGTACCACTGGCCCGGCAATGTGCGCGAGCTCAAACACGTTCTGGAGCGCTCGATCATTATTTCGGAGGGCGAGAGCCTCTCTCTCTATGAACCGTTGGTCCCTGAATCAGACCACTCATCTTCCACCAAAGTGGCTTCCCATGCGGAAATGGAACGTAATCACATTTTGCGGGTATTGGAACAGACCCGCTGGGTGGTCGAAGGTCCCAAAGGCGCGGCGCGTATCCTCAAGCTTCACCCCAACACGCTACGCTACAGGATGAAAAAGCACGGCATCCGCCGCCCCCATTGAACGGTCCCGCGTTTTCCATCATCCCACAAAAAGCCCCACAAATATTCGTGGCCCCACAAATATTCGTAGGCGGCCACAGTGGAGCTTCGATCCCTGTTCGGGCCGCTCAGAAAAGCGAGCCATCGGGGATTATAGAATGCCCGCCTTGCAAAATAGACTTCTGTGTTTTCGGGTGAAAATGGCTTTGGCGATGCCTGGTAAACGTTGGCACAAACTTTGCTTTTTTGCTCTTCGTCGGACATGACGTGAGGACATCAAAACGGAATTCATATGCTAACTATCCGAATGCATTTCAAGGCAAGCAGAGGCAAAAATCTGGAACTTGAACAGGCACTCGCATCCCTTTGTCAAACAGTCACGATGGAGCCCGGATGTAAGGGATGTCAGGTTTTTCGGAGCGTGGACAACGACTGGGAACTACTTATGATTGAGGAGTGGGAAGACCGTGAATCGGCCCAGGCCCACCTCGAATCTAAAAGCATGGCGGTCCTTGCGGGTGCGGGAACAATTCTTACAGACAGTATCCGTGCGTACCTTGAAAAGTCGCCGGATATGGAGGAAATGCGGGAAAAGCTTCAAAATCGTTTTGGAGCAAGATGACATGAAGAGGAACGGAAGATGAGGCGAAGCAGAAAAGCCAGATGGACGATGGTTTTGTGGGCAATATTTGTGATGATTCCCGTTGTTCCTGTATTGGCGGCGGAGTTTACACAAAGGGAATTGGCGTATATGCCGGCGACTTTGCAGATAGCGCTTTTCAAACGCGGCATCGTATCGCCGGTGGATGTACTCAAGGCCCAAAAAGCTGAGTATGACCGTACTGAAATAGAGGTCAACGCCGTAACTGTTGCCTATTGGGACAATGCTATGAAAATGGCCGAAGACTCTGCCAAACGCTATGTGGAAGGAAGTTACCGCCCACTGGAAGGCATAACGGTCGGCATCAAGGACGAGCATTACGACAAGGGATGGGTGGTTACCCAGGGTTCCCTGATACATAAGAACGATCCGCCAAAGGACCATGCCGGTCCGATTGTCGCCAAACTGAAGGCCGCTGGCGCAATCCCCGTGCTGCAGACAACAGTTCCGGAGTTCTATCTCAACTTCACACAGGATACCCGCGCTTGGGGTCTGTCACGGAATCCCTGGAACCTTAAGTACGCCGTTGGCGGTTCATCAGGGGGTTCAGGTGCCGCGTTGGCCGCCGGATACGTGACGCTTGCAACGGGATCCGACATGGGCGGTTCCGTCCGCATTCCCTCCGCTTTCAACGGGTGCTATGGCTTTAAGCCACCGTTTGGCTGGGTCCATACCGAAATGCCATTATCCTATTTCTCCGGCACGGGGCCAATGGCACGAACGTTCGGTGATATGGTAATGATGTACAATATTATCGCCGGGCCAAGCCCTAAATCGATCAATGTCACTGAGTCGCCCGTATACCCCCTGACCTATCAACCGATAAAAGGCATGAGAATCGCCTACCTGGGGGGCATGGGGATTACAGAGCCTTCTAAAGACGTGAAAGCGGCCATGGCGAATGGAATCGAGGTACTTCGGAAACAGGGAGCCATTGTGGACGTCATTGAATTTGACTTTGTTTTGGAAGAACCATTGACCGAGAGTATCGGCAATATGGCCCTCGCCGGTTCGCTGGGCGGTATTCTCGCGGGGTATAGCGATAAAATGAATCAAATGACGCATTACGGAAAGTACTTTGTTGAGAAAGCCGCAAGCGGCAGCTACGGCCCCAAGACGCTGGCCAAGGTTGAATCGATGATTCAGAATTACTGGGGAGCCTTGGCGGATCAGGTTTACGCAAAAGGATACGACCTTGTACTGGCTCCAACCCTGCCGACCAGTCATGTGCCAGCCAATCACGATTTTACCAAGGATCCACCTTTGTCCGAGGACGGCATCACTTTCCCGAAGATGGTAGGCGGACAGTATACCCTGCCGTTCAACCTCCTGAACTGGTGTCCGGTGGTCAGTGTTCCGGCAGGCATCAGTTCTGAGGGTGTCCCCATCGGAATGCAGATCATCGGCAAACCGAATGATACCGAAACCGTATTCCGAGTAGCCTATGCTTTCAGCAAGGGCGGGCCAAAACTGTATACGGGCGACCTGTTCCCGAAATTCAAGTGAACGCTTGGCCATTGTATTTTAAAGGACGGTTTAATGGTTATAACGTTTCTTGGTCGTTTCTGCGTTTTTTTGTTTAATCTGTGACCCCTTCTACGTTTCCGGTGTATACTTGTGAAGTAAAGGATGTGTCATAAGACATCAGTGTATCGATTTTAACATGAGACAGTTTTTGTTAGCGTTTCTACTGCGACTTTTCAGGCTGCAAAAAGGCCAGCAGCCAGTTTTGGAACTTCGCCACCGAATATATCGATAGGTCGGTTGTGTCATCCTGATGTTTTGATTCTGGGACACACAGCAACAATAACCGTCTCCGGTTTTGGTTGGAATCAGACATCTGAACGAGTCTTAAGTCTGGTAATCCAGGAAATCGGTCCGTATTTTTTTTGTGCGCCCAAGTATTCTTTGGTTTTGGCATTAAAATTGCTCTCCATATTGACTATTGACGGGAGGGATTGGCTACAATGGAAAGGAGGTTAAAGAGCAGCGCCGAAAAGGCGAAAAGTAAAGATATCTTTAGATGATGATCTGAAAATTGAAAGGAGTTTCTAATGAAAATTAATTTCACTAATAGAGTTCTTTATCTTGCACTGCTGTGTCTTGCAGCACTATGGGTGCTGCCCACGGGCGTCATGGCTGAAGGGGACGGCGTTTGGGCAACCGATACAACACCCGCGTCCTTATTCATTATCGAAGAAGATCTCGTCAACAGCCAGAACTATTTGGTCATGACGGTTATTCAGCCGGGAGCACAAACCGCAGCCCAAATGTATTGGGGACCAACTTCCGGATCCGAGGGGAGCACATTTCTTCTTAATCCTCTGAATTCAAACTCCGATATGAGCGCCACCTGGCACTTTAACAGCGACACACAGGCAGTGGTGAATGTCATTTCTTGCAGCACCAACTGCATGTGGCAAGCTGATCAGGTGGTGACGTTAACCAAACTTTTTGGAGACAACCAGAACTATTTGACCGGCAGCGGGGATGGTGACGGTGAAACAGACTTATTTGAAGGGGCTCCGGATCCCGCTGGGTCGACAAAAGAAGGAGAAAATTCATGTAATGGAGGCACCCACAAGTACTTCACCCATACCATATCAGGTTGTGAGGTGGTCGCGGCTTATAAAGATGTGCTCACTGCAAATGGCTGGAGCGCAACGATCCTGAACAGCGGTTGCACGGAATGGGGTGGTGGTGCCAAGCTGGAAGCAACCAAAGGAGGACGCTATCTTTTTCTAAACGCCGGTGGACCGGGAGATTCAGCCAACATCGATCTTTGCGTGTGGCCGTCTCGGCCCAACAACACGGACTGCGACCAGGAGTGTAATGCTGACACAGCACCCGAGCCAACGTATTCCGCGTGTTGTCTTTATGGTGTCTGCAGTCAGATGAGTGCAGCCACTTGCCAACAGTCCAACGGCACCTACATCGGCGATGTCTCTTGCGAGAAAGCAAACTGCAAATTCTAATCGCTTCAATTGTATTGAATTATTTCCAGGTTGGCCGGAGTGAAACAGTGCGCAGAGCTCAGGGCAACCTGGATTTAAAAGCGGAAAGCGCCCATGTTTTGGTATGCTGTTTCTGGTTACTCTAAATACCTGTTAGGACGATTAGATTTCTAAATTCATAAATTGGAGGAAAAAGAATGAAAAGTACAAAAAACTTGTCAGCATTGCTTATCGTATCGGCTTTTGTGCTAGCCGTGCTACCGATTATGGGAGTTTCGGGCAGTAGGTCCATGGCATTCGAATCATCCGACAGTTCCAATACATGGTTCTGGAAGAAAACCCATACGATTCAACAAGCGTTCAATGCCGATGAAGAGATTGTGGTGGTTGAAGGGCAAGTCGGTCAACAGGTGGAGCCCGCCGCATGGAATATTTTCATGTTCGGCGACGGAGGCGATTTTGACATTCGAGCCAATTTTGGTGACAGTGTCCCCGCCGGCGCAATTCCCATCGGCAAGACGGTACGGATTGTCGGAGAAGCGGAGGACGGTGAAGTCGATGTGCACGGATTGCAGATTCTCGAAAGCCTTGCCGTTGAACCCAACGCCACGGCCAAGGGTATTAATGACAATGATTTTGTGGACCAGGATGTTTCCTTAAGGGGACAGATCGGCAACAAAATAGCGGAATTCGACTGGTGGAATTATTACCAATTCACCGATAGCACGGGAACCACGACCGTTGATCTTCCAGATGAAGGGGAGTTAACGACCGATCTGATTCCCCAGAACATTATCTGCATGATTTACGGACGGGCCAAAAACAGCACGACCCCACGGGTTGATTCCGACTATATTCTATTGTCCGAAACAGCCCCCACCATCAATGTGGATATCAAGGCCAATGGCCAGGATGGCCCGATTGTGGTGGCACTTACCGATACCGTCTCTATCACCATCAGCCTCGATCCCCTACAAAAGGCGGGCCAATTGGCGGACTTATGGGTAACGGTGAACACCCCTATTTTTCCTCCCGGCAAGAATACCTGGTATTCTTATATCGCCCCCTGTGGATGGTGGCCGGGGATTAATCTGGAAGACCAAGCGGCGCTTACCACCATTTCCAATCAGGCGCTATATAACGCGGCGTTGCCGGCAGCGGGCGAATACATTTTCTATTTCTCCATCGATGATCCGGACGGATTTCCGAAAGGTCCCTGGTGGGGGCGTGATTCCGTGAAAGTGACAGTACAGTAAGCAAGCCAATAGGGTTTATCTTAGTGATGAAAGGAGAGACATCATGATTAAAAAGCGACTGTTCATTCCGGTTTTTTTAGGAATTCTCGCACTTACGGCTCCCGCCAGTGCCGAACTCGTGACCATTATCCACGGCCTTCCGGCCCTGCCGGGTGTTATCCCCTCATACAATCCGATCGATATTGCCATTGACGGGGAATGCACCCATATATACAAGCTCTTTGGTTCGAAAACGGGTCCCATAGAAATGGCGGCTGGTACCCACTCGATTGTTTTCTACGAATCGGCGCTCGCTTCCCCTTGCAGGGGTACGGTGTTGGGGGCGTTGGAAGGGGTTATTCCGGAAGGCGGTGAGTTGGACGTGGTTCTAGGCTTGGACGCTGAAGACCAGGTTGCCGTCAAGATCTTCAACAACAAAACGTCCCTGGCTGCCCTTGAAAACGGAATGGAAACGGGTGTTGAAGTCCGTAGCGTCGCCGCGGGACCGACACTGGGTGCGATTGTTAAGAAGGATCTTGAGCAGGTTCATGCCGGTGAAGTAGCGGCGGGCGCCTTTCTCGGCCCCCTTGGAAGTACTCCGGGTGACCACACCGTCCAGGTTAACAAAGGTGAAGAGGTCCTTGATCTGGTTACCGGGAATTTTGAAAGGGGTCGCGTTTATTGGATCTACATTTGCGGCTCCGTATTCAAAAAGACCGTTGACCTCCTGTCCATCCAAAGTATCCCCGATGAACCGGTTGAGGATGAACCACCTACCGAGCCGGCCAAATTCTCCACCTGCTGCTTCTATGGTGCAGCCGCTCAGTTGGGCGAGGCCCAATGCCAAAAATCAGGCGGCAGGTATATCGGCGACGTCGATCCATTGTCGAATCCATGCCAGGGAGTGAATTAGGCAAAAAACCATACACCAACGCATTCGAAAGACAAGAAGAGGCAGGCTTGAAAACGGGTCTGTCTCTTCTTGTTTGAAGTTTGTAGCGCTACCTTTTAGCCAGATGAGCCCGAAGGTTCGTTGGCGGGTCGTATAAAGAAGCATTTACGGCTAGCCCTTTGGAAACGAAACCGTAATGGTGGTTCCCGCCTGCCCGGAAGTTTGCATAGAGACGCTTCCACCCTGAGTTTCCGCAATCAATTTTGCGGAATAGGTCCCCAGGCCGGTACCGCTCATTTTGCCCGAGGTGGCGTATTTGTCAAAAAAGGTTTCGCGAATTTCAATGGGCACTGCTCCCTGATTGTGAATGGCAATTTCAAATGCCTCATTATCAGACAATTGAATAGCGACTTTTTCTTTGCGGGGCGACGCCTCCAGAGCGTTCTTGATCAGATTGGCCAGCATAGAGTAATAAAGCAGTTTTTCTCCTGGGACTTCAAATGATTTAACGTCAGATGATGATACACCGTTAACGGTCACTTCTAAATCAATCCGCTTCGACTTTATGAAAAAGCGGTTGTCTTGGGCAATATCATCCAGGACGGGCAGGATATCCACGGGCGTGGGATTGAATTGGTAAGTGCCTTGCTCCATCTTGTATAAATCAAGGGACAGATTGATCATGTTCAACAGCTTGTGGGCTGAGGCGCTAATTTTACTTAACTGATCAATCTGTTTCTCTGTAAGGTTGTCTTTGCCAATTAACTGTGGGTAGCTGATTATGGCGTTGAGCGGGGTTTTGAGATCGTGACGGGTTATCCGTTCCACATCCGCACGCAATTGCATGATCTCCAAAAGCAGTTTTTTTTCTCGCATCAGGGCCAAGTGGGCTTTTACCCTTGCCAAAACCACCGGTGGGGAAGTGGGTTTGGTGATATAATCAGCGCCACCGACCTCAAATCCCTTAACTTCGTCGTCGGTTTCGATTTTTGCCGTGATGAATATTACCGGAATGTCCTTGATGGTATCATCGGCTTTCAGGCGTCGACACACCTCGTAACCATCCATTCCCGGCATCATGATGTCCAGCAGGATTATGTCGGGTCTCGGATCATCAGCGGCGATTTTCAAGGCACGCTCGCCATTGACAGCTGCCTTAACCTTATACAGGGGGCGTAACACATTGCTCAATACGTCGATATTGCCCGGTCTGTCATCGACCACCAGAACGGTTTGTTTCTCTTCTACTATGGACATCGCTGATTCTCCCAAGCCCTACTAGTGCCCCGTCAAGCCTGCTCTGCCGCATCTTGCTTGCCCTTTTCTGCGCCTGCCGCGTTACGCTCTTAGCCTCATAATGAAACTATGAAACAAAGAGCGCGCCTTGCAGGCCCAAAAAATTGCGGCGCAATCTTGCGACATTTCATGCATGACGTGACACTAGCCGGGCTTCCAAATACAGAAACCATGAATAGAACGCGCAGACCCTGAATTTCAGTGGGATTGTTGCCAATCACACTGCTCAGCAACTGAATATTG
The DNA here is from genome assembly GCA_028278625.1 of Thermodesulfobacteriota bacterium. The sequence goes on along the minus strand of JANQDY010000165.1, from coordinate 3,206 downwards.
TGATGCGAATCGTTCATCCTCAAGATGGTTTTCACATTTCCGGTCATGTTACCCTTTTTGTACGCGCGATTTCAATATCTCCAACGCTTCAAGCGCAGCTTCGAAGTCGTACTCGTCAACAGCCCCGGACAGTCTTCTCAGGACGTCCACGTGCGGCTCCAGTCCTGGCAACTCCTGTAGCTCTTGGAGCAAGTCGGTTGCGTCGGTGTCGTCGTCCTCCAGCAATGCGCGCAACCGCTCAAGGAGGGCGTAGACTTCCTCCGGATCCTTGGCCTCGGATATTGACCGACTGACCGCAACACCCTGCTGGAGGGTTCCCAGACCCGCCACCACGATGTTCAGTGCAGCTGCCGTGGTTTCCAGGAGAACCTCTATCTCCGCTGAAGATGCGTTTTCTCTGCAAGCGAATTCGAGAGCCTGGGCGGCCTTTTGGACGGCCGTGGCCCCGATGTTTCCAGCCATCCCTTTCAAAGTATGGGCGCATCGGGTAGCAGCGTCCGGGTCGTTGGCCTGTGCCGCAAGGAACTGTTCAACGAAATCAGCCCAATTGTCGCGAAACATGATCAAGAGCTTCCGATAGAGCTTGCGATTGCCCTGAACGATGGTCAGGCCAGCCATTGCATCGATACCGGGCAATTGGGGTATCCCTTCCTCCATAACCGCCCCGTCTGCATCGACCGTTCCCGTCACCTCGGCTGGCCGGGCCGGGGTGATCCACTTGGCCATGACGGCGAACATCTCGTTGACGTTGATCGGTTTCGGGATGTGGTCGTTCATGCCCGCTTCGAGTACCTTCTCCCGGTCTCCAGCCATGGCGTTGGCGGTCATTGCCAGAACCGGCAGATCTTTCAAGGCGTCCCGCTGGCGCAGCCGTCTCGTGGCCTCGTAGCCGTCCAGCACCGGCATCTGGCAATCCATCAGTACACCGTCGAAGGTCTTCTTCGCCAGCAGTTTGAGCGCTTCCTCACCATTGCCGGCCACCTCGGCGATAATTCCATTGGTACTTAGCAATTCCAGTGCCAGTTCCCGGTTGATGTCGTTGTCCTCCACCAGCAGCACTTTGGCACCACGCAGCCTGGCGATATCCGCGGCAGCTTCCGCCCGTCGACCGGTTTTCCGGGCCTCGCCGGACGCCTCGTGCCCCATCGCCACCATGATGGCATCGAAAAGGGTAGACGGCGTTACCGGCTTTGTGAGGAAGCTGCTGATATTGACACCCTTTGCGGCTTCGGTCGCCTCTTCCCGGCCGAATGCGGTCACCATGATCACCGTCGGGACTTCGGTTGCCGTGTTTTCCGATTGAATGGCCCGGGTGGTCTCGATCCCATCCATCCCCGGCATCTTCCAATCCATGATGACCAGTTTGTAGGGATCGTAATCCTCGGCCTCCGCCAATAGGGCCAAGGCAGACGCGCCACTACCGGCCTGGTCGACCCGCAGGCCGAAGGTGGCCAGCATACCACTAAGAATCTCACGAGCCGAGGCATTGTCGTCCACAACCAATACGCGTAGAACACCGAGCTCTGTAGCAGCGGATCGGCGCTTGGATACGGTTCCCTGCTGTTTGCCCAAACGGGCTGTGAAGTGAAAGGTACTTCCGACACCTTGTTCGCTCTCCGCCCAGATTCTCCCCTCCATCATTTGAGTCAGATTCTTCGAGATGGCAAGTCCCAGGCCCGTGCCGCCGAATTTTCTTGTGGTGGAGCTATCAGCCTGGCTGAAGGACTGAAACAGTCTCTTTTGTTGTTCTGATGTCATACCGATGCCGGTGTCACGTACGGAGAAATGCAGCTTCGCCTGTGTGTCATCCTGTTCAACCACCTCGACAGTGAAAACGATCTCCCCATGCTCGGTGAACTTCACCGCGTTGTTGCCGAGATTCACCAGGATCTGTCCCAGGCGCAACGGGTCACCGATGAGTGCGGTGGGCAATTCCTCCGGCAGATCAAACATCAGCTCAAGTCCCTTCTCCTCGGCCTTGAGTCCGACCAGGTTGGCCAGATTGTCGAACACATCCTCGATGCGGAAGTCGATACGCTCTATATCGAGCTTGCCTGCTTCGATCTTGGAGAAATCGAGAATGTCGTTAATAATGCCCAGCAGGCTCTCCGCGGAGCGGTTGACTTTTTCAATGTAGTTGCGTTGTTTGCGATTTAGCTCGGTCTGCAGCGCCAGATGAGACATGCCGATAATGGCGTTCATCGGCGTGCGGATTTCGTGGGACATATTTGCCAGAAAATCCGATTTGGCCCGCGTGGCCTCTTCAGCGGCCGCCATTGCGATGCGCAGTTCTTGTTCCGACAGTCTGAGTTTTTCCAGTGCCACCTCTGTGCGCTTACGCTCAATTTCAGCATCCTCCATCAAGCTCAATGCTGCAACCCGTGCGTCTTCAGCTACAGCCGTTCCTTCACGAATCCGCTCCTCGAGACTCTCCAGAAGCAGTTCGCGTTCTTTCTCGGCTTCCTCACGCTGAGTGATAACGTGCTTCTGTCGCAGGTTCTGATATGCTGCGTTTGACATCTGATTGGCGACCAGGAACAGGGCATCGCATACCGCTCTAAACTGGTCCCGCGACATGATCTGCACCTCATCCAAGGCCGCACCAAATTCCTTCTCATCGGCTCCGATCTCTTTTGCGTACGCCAGCATCTCCATGGTGTCCAGCTCCTCGTTCCTTACCTGGCCAACAAGCCAGTTTGCGATGTGCCGGTTGTTCACCGTGATACTGGCACCTCCGTCCCACAGCCCGCCGCTGAGGCAAGGTTGTATAATAGGTCCCTCCGGGTTATAGCGGCCGATCTGCGCATCGGAGTACATGCAGTTTACCAAGCCTTTCTCTGTCTTGCGGATGATATCGCTGCACAGGCGACAGAAATTGCTGGGATTTGTAATTGGCACACCATCTGGTGTCGTGATGATGGAGGCGACTCCGACAGCCTTGGCAAACACGTCCTGCATCGTCTGTATTTCATCCAGATCGAACAGGTCTTCGAATGTCGGCGACTCGGTATCGATGGACGGCTCGGACTTGGATTCAATCGGCTGACGAATTTTGTCGGACGCCTCAAGCACTTCAACAGTCGCGCTGATTTCATCATTTTGCCGCGCTTCTTCCCTCGTTCTCCTGTATGGCACTGGGTATCCCAGTTTCTCTGACAGGTGGTTGACCTCCAGTTTCATTTCCATGATCCGCTTTTCTCGACCGA
>JANQDY010000094.1 GCA_028278625.1 Thermodesulfobacteriota bacterium | reverse complement strand
CTTTACCGGTGCTTCGGCCGTCAAGTTCGGAGGGGCTGACGCCAAGAGCTTCACAGTGGACTCTTCAACGCAGATCACCGCCATTGTGGGAAACGGCGCCACAGGCAGAATCAGCGTTACAACACCGGGGGGGACAGGGGAAAGCAACACCGACTTTACTTATACATCCATGGCTCCCGGCGCCTACTACGTCAATGTCTCGACGGGAGACGACGCTAACAACGGCAGCTCAGCCCGTCCGTGGCAAACCCTCCACCATGCCATTTCTCAAATCAATACCGGAAGCGGCGGTATTTATATCCTTTATTTGGCGCCCGGAACCTACGGCGTCTCAACCAGGGCTTTGGAGCGCGAAGCGGATGAACAGATGACCCTCACCCAGAGCAACGTGATCATCGCCGGGGATGAGAGCAACCCCCCGGTTATCGACGGTTCGGCCGCGGATAACTGGACCATCGGCATGGAAGTCACCGGCTCAAACAACACCATCGAACATCTGTGGTTCACCGGCTTTTCAGACGATAACGAAGAGGGGGTCCGCATCTCCCAGGGGAATGGAAACGAAATGCGGCACTGCAGGGCCTATGGAAACAATTTCGGCATGAGGGTGGTTGAGGCCACCGATACCACCATCCGGAATTGTGAGGTCTTTCTGAACACCACCCACGGCATTGATGTTGTTAAAAGCCCTGAAACGGATGTGGTTGACAACAAAATTTATGACAATCCCCAGTACGGCATCCGGGCCGAAGCAAGCGCCGAAATCAGCCGAAACCTCATTTATGACAACGATTACGGCATATTGGTGGAAGCGTTAAATGGTGACTCAATATCCCCCATCGTGGAAAACAATGTGATCTACCAAACAGCGGCAGGGGCCATGAGATACGGCATTTACACACGGGCGCAGAACGGAAGCACAATAAATGCCCAGATCTACCACAATACCATGGACAACGGCACCTTAAACGGCATTACCACGGAAAATGACAACAGCAGCACCAGCGCGCCTCACATCAAGTACAACATCATCGTCAACTTCGACCAGTACGGCATTCTAAATGACGGCGCAACCCCCACCATTGATTATAACGATGTGTGGAACAATACCGCAGGCAATTATGAGGGATGCCAGAAAGGGACTCATGACATCAACAAGGATCCCCAGTTCGCCAGCTACTCCCTCTGGAAATACTCTCCCTGCATCAACACCATTCCATCCACCGCCGGAGACCCGGTAGTCCTTGACTACCCGGGCTTTGCCCGGCCCCGTCCCGGCGAAACCGCCAAGGACATGGGGGCCTATGAATATGTGGGGACCGTCAGTGACCCCTACACCATGCCCGGGGGTACGGGACAGACCACAGATTACCGGATCTTCACGGTTCCCTTTTACATGACCGGTGCCGAGATGCTGTCCGACATGGAAAAGGTGCTGGGGACCTATAACAATACCACATGGCGCGGGTTCGCCATGGTTGATGGGGCCTATGTGGAATTCAATGAAACGGCCTTTAAGAACCTTTCCATCATTCCCGGCATGGGGTTCTGGATCATCACCCTGTTGACGGACACCATTCCCTTTAAGGGGGTAATCGCACCCGACAGCATCAACTACCAACTCACCCTTGCCCCCGGCTGGCATCTCATGGGGCTTCCCTGGGTGAGACGGAACATCGATCTCGGGAACATTCTGGTCACCGACGGTCTTAACGTCTATACCCTCACCAGCGCCCAGAACAACCTGACACAGAAAGTTGTCTGGGATTTTACGGGAACCGGCCCCTACAGCGGCTATGAAAAGCGGGATGTGAGCACCGATGAGCTTCAGTGCGGCACCGCCTATTTCATCAAGGTCCTGTCAACCCAGAACGTCACCCTCATCATCCCCTACCAGAACACCAGGGTCCGCTCCATCGAAAGAGGCTCCACCGGTGACGAGGAGGAACCGCCGCCGCCGCCCGGTGTCGCGCAAAGCCAGGGCTGTCCAGAATTCGTAAATGGCCGGCTGGAAGGGAATATCACTTTCCCCACCAACAAAAACTGTTCTTATCAGGGGGCATCTTCCTATACCCTGGGTCCGGGGGTCATGATCCCCGAGGGGGCCATTGTCACGATCAGGCCGGAATAGTTCCATATTGCATCCTTCTCGAAAATTCTGCAATATTCCATTGGGTTACCGGATTTCATCTGGATTTTTGAATCCGTTCAAGGTATTGCCGAATAATCCGGTTGCCCGGATCCTTTGTGAGCGCCTGCATCAATCCCTTTTCCGCCTCACCATATTCCTCTAAATGAAAGAGGGTTAGCCCTCTCAATACATTTAAGTCTCTGCTCTCAGGCCAGAAAGCCAATCCCTTTTGAACGGTTCCCAATGCCTTTTCATATTCGCCAGTATTGAAATAAGCCCCCGCCAGGTTGAAATAGGCTTTTTCATTTTCAGCATCCATTTCAAGGGCTTTCTCAAGAAATACCACGGCCCGGCCCGGCTGTCTTCTGCGCATATGAATCACGCCAAGGTTCATCATCGCACTGGGTGAACCGGGCCTCCTGCTCAAGATATATTCGAAGATCTCTTCAGCCTTTTGGTCATCTCTGTAATAGTCCAAATAGCAGATTGCCAGATTATTGCTGGCCCGCAAGAGTCCCGGTTTCAGTTGGACCGCCTTTTCCGACATCTCCTTCGCTTTTTCGTATTCTCCTTTATCGAGATAGGCCTTCCCCAGGGTTGCCCACACTCTCGCCTTGGCCGGCGATTTTTCAAGGGCATCCTGCCAGAGCGTGAATTCGTTCTCCCATACTTGATTGCGCAGGACCGTCAGAATGGCGAACAGCGCCATCACCCCTGCCAGAAGAGAAACAATGCTCTTTTTGTGCCGTGACATCCGCCAGATCCCTGCTGCAACAAATGAAAGCCCCACCAGCGGCAGGTATGCCCGGTGTTCAGCGACGAACTCCGTGTTCGGTATCAGGCTTGAGGTGGGAATGAATACGATCAGTGTCCACAAAATGCCAAAGGAGATCAGTTTCTCCTTCCTGTAAATCCAGATCGCCAGGCCGATCAGCAGCAGCATCACACAGAGATAAGGGAGCACGGCAAATGAGAATATTTTATCAGTGATCAAATAGCTGTGATCGATATTCTGGCCAAAAGGAAACAGCATCAGTTTCAAATAGACCGTAGAGATGATCCTTATTTCGGAAGCAAAATAGGTCATGCGGGAGATTTCTTCGGGCGCCCATCTTGGAAGCATTGAATCCAAGGAAGAAATCTCATGAACTGGCAGGCGCCCGACTATTGCGAGAACCGCAAAAGAGGTGATAAAAAAGGGTACAACCCAGAGCATTTTTCTTGATTTCCGCTCTTTATCCAAATCCATGAAAAAGAATTCCACCAGCAGAAGAACCACCGGAAGGATTGCCGTATATTCCTTGCTCAGTATGGCACATACCGACAAAACAATGGCCCCGCCATACCACCGGAACACCTTTTCCGTATTTCTGGCTCTCATATAGCAGATCAAAGAACCCATAAAAAACAGGGCCCCCAGGGAAGAATACCGCTGGCAGATGTAGGTCACCGCTTGAGTGGAGAGGGGATGAACCAGAAAGAGAAGACCCGCAAGCAGGGCGGGCAGGCGATCAACACCCAGAATCCGGATGAAAACAAAGACCAAATAGGCGCAAGCAGCATGGATCAGTGTATTAACCACATGGTAACCGCCAACGCTCATGCCGTGGACTTTGTAATTGAGGGCAAAAGTGAAATCGCTCAGAGGCCGGGCGCTCCACACAAAAGGACTGAACCTGAATTTCCCGAGGACATGGGGATCATCCAGATGAAGGGTTGATGAGAACGTGTTGGCATACAGAACAAATGCCACCATCAAAAAAAGAAGGGGGATGAATATGGCTTTAAGATCTCTCATTTTGTCATCCTACAAACTCTTTGGTGTTATTCAAACCAGAAAACGGCTCTCAAAACAGCATGATTCAACGAAACCGGATTCTCCCTTGACAGTAACCGTTTCCTAAAACTAATATTATTGATCATTTGGACTTGTTCTATTTGGTTGCGGAACAAATTTCGAATTGCGGCTTTCATAATCGAAGCGGGTTCAGGCCTAATGAAAATAAGCCCCACGGATTCCCGGTCACCAGTTTGTTTCGCGGCATGCCTTCTGTGGTGTCTGCTTTCCTTCTTCCGTCCGGAGATCACCACCGCTGGTATCCAGCATCCCCCCCAAAAGACGGCCATCCTGAATTCCTATCAAAAACTTCCCCTATACTTCATTGAAAACAGGGGACAGCATGATCCGAAAGTGAGATTTTACACAAGAACTTCCGGTCAAACCCTCTACTTCACTGAGGAAGGAATCGTCTTTGATTTTTTTAGAAATGCTGATGAGAATTTGAAAGACCCTGAAAAAGACCGGGAAAAGGAAGGGTTGATACCGGGAAAGAAAGCTGAACGTCTGGTATTTTCACTGTCATTCCAAAATACCCGAAAAGCACTCTCCCCCATGGGCCTTGACATGCAACGGGCAACAGTCAACTATCTTTTGGGCAGCGATAAAACCAAATGGCAAAAAAACGTCCCCACCTTCAAAAGCATCCTCTACAAAGAGGTGTATAAAGGGACGGATTTCAAAGTTATCGGCGACGGAAAAGCCATTAAATATGAGTTTATCCTGAAACCGGGGGCTGATCCCGGAGATATTGCGCTCAATTATGAGGGCATAAAAGGCCTGCGCACAAACGAGGATGGCGAACTCCTCATCTCAACCCATTTTGGTCAACTGAAAGAAACAAAACCGTATGTGTACCAGGAAATCGGCGGCAAAAAAATGGCCGTGGAAGGCAGATTCCTGATCAAAGATGCTGCCTGCGAGCACGGAAATGGAAAATGTGCCTACGGTTTTCAGGTGGCCGCCTACGACCCTTGCTATCCCTTGATCATCGACCCCACCCTTCATTACTCCACCTATTTAGGGGGAAGCGACGACGATGTGGGATACGGCATCGCCGTTGATGCTGACGGAAACGCTTATGTGGTCGGAGAAACCAGCTCCAGTAACTTCCCGACGCAAAACGCTTACGATGGGGCTCTTAACGGTACAACGGATGCGTTTGTCACCAAGCTTTCAGCATCGGGGAATGCCCTTTCCTATTCCACCTATCTGGGAGGGAGCAAAAACGATAGTGGAAAGGGCATAGCGTTAGACAGCTCAGGAAACGCATATGTCACGGGAAAAACCACTTCCACCGACTTTCCCACCAAAAATCCCTATCAGGAAAGTCATGGTGGCGATTGGGATGCCTTTGTAACCAAGCTTTCCGCAACCGGAAACTCCCTTATTTACTCCACATATCTCCGGGGAAGCAAGAACGATTTTGGACGTGGCATAGCGGTAGACTCATCAGGAAACGCATATGTCGCAGGATGGACCGCTTCCACCGACTTTCCCACGAAAAACGCCTATCAGGGAACCTCTCCTGGTGGTAGTGCCGATACCTTTATAACCAAACTTTCTTATTCGGACCCCACCCTTTCCCTTGCTTACTCCACTTATCTCGGGGGAAGCAGTTCCGATTATGGCGAGGGCATAGCAGTGGACTCATCGGGAAACGCATATGTTACGGGAAATACCGCCTCCGACGACTTTCCCACCAAAAACCCCTATCAGGCAACCCACGCTCGTCTTGCCGATGCCTTCATAACCGAGCTCTCCTCAACGGGAAATTCCCTTACCTACTCCACCTATCTAGGTGGGAGCCAAAACGATATTGGAAAGGGCATAGCCGTAGACAGTTCGGGAAACGCATATGTCACCGGAGAAACCTCCTCCAGCAATTTTCCCACACAAAACCCGTATCAGGGAACATATGGTGGCTCTACCGATGCCTTTATAACCAAACTGGCGTCCACCGGAAGCAGCCTTACCTACTCCACTTATCTAGGGGGCTCCGCAACCGATAAAGGGTTCGGAATCGCCTTGGACGCATCGGGAAATGCCTACGTCACGGGGCAAACCAATTCCCTTGATTTTCCGACCCAGAATCCCTATCAGGCTTACTTGAACAGCAGTAGAGATCTCTTCATCACAAAATTTTCCCAGGCTGAAAATACCCTGGAATATTCCACCTATTTCGGCGGTTCCGGCAACGATTACGGATACGGTATTGTAACGGACACTGCGGAGAACGCTTACGTTACGGGATACACCATGTCCAGCAACTTTCCCACACAAAACCCGTACCAGGGAACCCTGGGCGGGGGCACGGATGCCTTTGTTCTGAAATATGAAGGCACAAGACTCTCCCCTGGTACCTACTATGTGGATATTGAAAACGGTAGCGACTCAAACGACGGAAGTGCGGGAAGCCCCTTTAAGACACTGCACTACGCCCTTTCCATGATCAACAACGGGACCGCGGGGACCTATGTCCTGCACGTGGCCTCTGGGACCTACAGTGTTGGAAACGGCGAAAATGATGCGCAACTGAAAATCACCCAGGACAATGTGACCATTGACGGTTCGGACAGCCCGATGCCGAACATAGATGCCACTGGTGCAGAACTCTGGACGGATGGATTCATCATCGATAACGCTTCAAACGTGGTGATTCTGAATTTTGTTCTCCAGAACTTTATGGCGGCGAGCAGCGGTATCACCGTCAATAACGGATCCAATAACACCATATGGAATTGTGGCATTCATCATAATGAATATGGCATTCACCTTATTTCCGGTGGAAGCAATGAAATCCGAAACTGCAGCATCTACAATAACAACGCCAAGGGAATCTATGTTTACGGCAGCGATAGCAACCTTATTCACAACAAC
>JANQDY010000164.1 GCA_028278625.1 Thermodesulfobacteriota bacterium | reverse complement strand
CAATGAATTTCTTCACAATCGATCCTCCCCAAAAAGAGTCGTTTATAAAAGGAGGATATCATATTTTATACGACATTACAAGCGTGACATGACACTAGTCTGTCCTGCTTGAAGCCTCTCCGCCATTCGAAGCGTTCCTGGCATGTTCAACGTCCAGCACACGTAAGCGCCTGTTACTATCGACCGATCTGCACGAAATTGAACACAGTCTGCCTTATTAAGTGCCCGTTCCATTTGCTGCGGAAGAAGGCAAGCTCTGAGATTGGGATCACCTAGTGTTCCGATAAGCACATCTCCCGGTAGACACTCATGCTTGGATAGTGATTCAAAGTGTTCTTCGCTGATGAATGCTTGATCATCATCAAGGAAAGACCCAACTCCAATGTTCTGAAGGCGGACCACGCGAACACCTCGATCAGTATAGTGAGAAGACTTCAAGTTTGAACCAAACGGACCATCAGAGTACTTCTCTGCTAGAGAGGAAAGGGGATATTTAGGCCAATTATTGGGATTGTCTCCTGGATCACCAAAAAACGAAATAAACATACTGGGAATGGTTTTGGAGGCTTTCGCTTCAGCCATTTCGCGAAGGCGACGAATTTCCTCGGCCTCATGCAGGATTTCCACGATCCGTTGTTGTTCACTCAAGGGTGGAAGGGGAAAGCAAAAGTTTTCTAGATCCGTTCGGTTGATACCTGGAACACCTACAACAATTTTGTAGCGATCAAGACCGAAATAATTGATGGCAGCTGCTAGAAACCGGAGTTCAACGCATGGCAATACATCATCCAGAAAGAAGACGGTATCAATCGGCCAAAATGGAACATCTACGTATTGGATCGATCCCACCGAACCTTTGCGACCAATCACAATTGATGGTTTGCTATGGTACGCAATATCGTGAAAACCTGTCGTTTTAGACGAGCCAAAGACAGGTACCTTGCCAGTCTCCTCACGATCGTCCTTTGGTAGAGCCTTCCCATAACAAATAGACGCTATATGTTTGAGTCGTACCATTGGCCACGTTGGAGGCAGGAAGGTCGTTAAAGAATTTTTGCCGTTCATCTCGGACCACCAACCATTTCTAACAGTTTCCCGAGACGCATTTGCACTTCTTCGTGGATGGTCTGCAATTCCCTGATGATCTCAGAAGGCGGGCGATGTTCACCGGGATCAAAAACAAAGGGCTTGTGACGTCCGGCTGAAAGATTGAAATTGAGGGCTTCGATGCAATCGGGGTCGAGACGGTCGAGAAAATCCTTTTTCACCGTGCCGTCGTTGTCGAAAATTTCGAGTTCGTCCCGCAACCATGTGAGGTATTCCGAATCAATCACCCCATCATGGTGTGTGGGTTTCTTGATGGTTTTATGAGTCTCGGGGTCTTCTCCCCAGCTCTCCATCTCCGCCCATTGCCGTACGGGAACGATCCAACTGAGCCGCGTCGGCTCGCGTTTGTCTTCGCCTTCGTCGGTCGTCGTCAGTTTGCCCTCGCGTGGTTTGATGTCAAGGCTCCGACGCCACACATTGTAGCCATCGAGTTTGGCGAATTCTCTCAGCAGCGGTTCGAGGGTTTCAACGGCCTTTTCAACGGCAGGTTCGTCAACGTTCCTATAACTGTTAGGCACGACAAGGGGCTTCTTTATTTTTTTGGGAATCGGAACCCGGCTGACCCACTTTTCGACCTTCGCGGTCATTTCTTTGAGAAGAGTTTTAAGTACGTTTTGGCCGAACTGATCAAATTCACGGTCGAGAATTCCACTTTCGCGAATTTTGCGTGTCAGTTGGGTGCCTAGAGCTCTGGTGTTTTTTGCCGCCGCGTCCAGTGCTTTATTCTTATCGAACTTTTTCGCGGTTCCGTAAGTGTACTTGGCAGTCTCTTCCACCAGCTTCTTGACGGTTTTTTCAAACTGGGGCCGCACGCTGGCAAGGACTACATCGTCATACTGGCGGGTGCCTTGCGGGTCGTCGGGATCGAACGGAAAATCCTGCGGCCACAGCTCGTGAAGTGGATGGGGCCGTCCTTTGTCGCCGGATTTATCGGGGAAAATTTGAAGGAACTCGTCATCCACGCTGCGCCAACGCTCCTCCCAGTAGTCGGGCTGATGATAGCCTTTTGCAACAGCCGCGCTACGGAAATCCGCAAGGGTCTTGCCCTGCCTCTCTTCGGCTTTCCCTTGACGGTAATTGTTCCAGGCCTTGAACTTGACCAATGCATCCCAGAAGTCGTTGTCCTGCCCGTAAAGCGCCTTCCGTTTCTGATCAAGAGAGAAGGCCTCGCTGGTGACCTCATAGAACCAGACTTCGCGTGTTCGCGGATCATCGCCGGCAACCGCAGGTTCACCCGCTTTCTGGAACAGCAGGATGGAGGTCTTAACACCCGAGTAGGGCTGAAACATATTGGGCGGCAGCGAAACCACGGCTTCGAGAGTGTTCTCGAACAAGAGTTGGCGGCGCAGTTCCCGGTGGGCCTTGGTGGACCCGAACAAAACGCCGTCGGGCACGATAACGGCGGCGCGACCGCCTTTTACAAGAAGATCGAGCATGAGCCAAACAAAAAGCAATTCACTTTTCGTGGTCAGGGGCGCAGAGCCTTTGACTGAGCGGGGGAAACGTTGGCGGTTTTCGCTCAGATCATCCCGGTCCACGTTCCCGGTAAAAGGGGGATTGGCGAGGATGTAGTCGTAGGTTCCGCTTTCATTCTCTGAAAGGCGCTTACTGAGAGAGTCGAGCTGGTGGACCTCCGGCGTCTCCAGGTCATGCAGAATCAGGTTCATCCATGCGATACGGACCATGGTGCGGTCATTATCATAGCCACGAAAGAGGCTACTGAAATTATACTGCTTGCCTTTGGGCCAGACGGGAAAAATATCATGGGGTGTACCGTCCCATTCAAGACGGAGCACGTCCTTATCGGTATGCCGGGCTTTCCATTGCAATAGTGAATTGAGGAGGAAGCCGCCGGAGCCGCAGGCGGGATCGAGAATGTTTTTGCCCAGCTCCGGTTCGAGCAACTGCACCATGAACCGAATAACGTGGCGCGGCGTGCGAAATTGGCCGTTTTTACCGGACTCCTTCACCTCTTCGAGCAGATATTCAAAGATGTCGCCCATGATGTCGGAATTGACGGAGCGGGTGTCCAACTGGCGAAAAAGATCATCAATGAGGCTGACGGCACGCTTGAGGGTTTCCGTCTTGTTGACATCGAGTATGAAGTAGGCATCACTCAGGCGGCCGGAGATACGGCCCAGTGTGGTATCGCCGTTTTGCCCGGAGCCGATGCGGTCTTCCAGACCGCGAAGCCAGGGGAATACGGTGTCATTGAACAGTTGGAAAGAGGGGTTCTGGCGGATATAGGACCACCTGCACTTTTCAGAGTCGGCATCCTTCGGATCGTCCGGTCCTTTATGATAGATGGATTCCTTTTTACCGGCTACCCGATCTCGATCAAGGGTTTCCAGTTGGCGGATGAAAAGCAGGTAGGTGATCTGCTCGATGGCCACGAGAGGGTTTGAGAGACCCGAGGACCAGAAGAGCGACCAGAGGTCGTGGACTTTACGGCGAAGTTGTGGTGAGAGCATGTTAGTTCCTTAGGCAGCGATGTCTGTGATAAGTTCGAAGAGCTCGGAAAGCTCCCGTTTCTTAAAAAGTCGTTCAGGGTCGCCGATGGTGCTGAAGGGAGGCTTCTTCAATGCCTCGATTGAAGTGATCTCCGCCTTTTGCATCACGGCCTTTCTTAGGGTCCGGACAAACATCAACTGGGTTGCGGTGAGCCCCGGATGTTGGCGGACCCATTGGTCAAATGCCCGTGAGATGGATTCCTCACGGGACGGAAGCCGGGCCACATCGAGAATGTGGCGGAGAAAATCTCCCAGCTCTGCCTTGGGCTGCTGGTAGACTTCGCGCAGCCGTTTTTCAGTCACGAAAAGATCGGGGCCATTCAGCGCGTCTGCAATAGCTTCGATATCGTCCGGCATTAGGTCCTCGCCCCTCTGGAGCCGGTGCAGGGCCGGATTATCAGCCGCCAGATCCTTCACAAGGGCTTCCACCTGCGCACGGTAGGTTTCGGCGAAGGCACCTTCCCCTGAAGGGCCGTAGATAATCCAGTGGCGCCGCTTAATCCGGTCTGGAAGTGACAGCCGAACAAATGTGCTTGGCGGGCGACGGTTTCTAAACCGCATCAGTGGCGCGAAAGTCTCCTGCAACTCCATAATGCGGGGACATGTGAGATGATTCCAAAAAGCATCGGTTCGGACGGCGGCAAGGGCTTCCAGATGGGGTCGAACCTCGGGGATGTTGGTCGGAAGGAGCGAGAGGTGTTCAGCGACCCGCTCCCGGAGTTGGACAATTCCCTCTGTATCCGCTTTGAGATGTGCGAGTGCCAACTGTTCGGTTTGATTCTCGAATTGCAGTTCCGGGTACGATCCGGTCATGGAGAACCGCAATAACGGAGCGATGGTATGGGAAAGGTGCGAGACTGTTTCATCGGTCAAATTGCGCCATGGTGCGTCATTCCCTGAGAGGTTACGGATTTCTTCCGCGTGGGGCGCGATGTTGATATTTTCAACAGGCAAGGTGCCCACAACGTTCCGAAGCTGGCGGATTGTATGGCTCGTGGATGAGGAATCTCTGCGGCCCGCGAGAATCTGGAGCTTTTCCAGCCGCAAGCGGAATAGACGTGACGGCAGAGGCTCTGACACGCCGCCTGTGCGGCCGTCTTTGTTGACTTGGAAAAAATCGAAGTTGTCCCAGTGGTCGATGACCAAAAAGTCCGCCTTCTTTCGGCCGTTCACCGGATCGGTCCAGGTGCGGGTGCCGCGACCAAGCATCTGCCAGAATTTTACTTTGCTGAAAACCGGCTTGGCAAAAACAAGGTTGCGGATTGGAGGAACATCGATGCCGGTATCAAGCATGTCCACGGAGATCGCCACGCGTGGGAAATCCTTGTTTTTGAAGTCATCGAGCGTTTTTTCGGCCCGCTCCATATGACTGTCGATGACTTTGGCGAGCCCTATCCGCTGCAGATCGGGAAAAAGACGGTTGAAACTCTTATAAACCTCCAGGGCGTGCTTGTGAGAGACGGCAAAGATGATACTCTTGGCCGGCAGTGTGCCGACGGCGTCTTTGATGGCGTTGTCCATGAATTCCCGAACGATGGCGTCATTGGTCCCCGTGTTGGTGACTTTTTTCTCCAAATCCGATCCTTCGAAACTGAACTGAGCAGGATCAACGCCCTGTTCAAGGACCTGCTGATTGACCTCTTCGGGGAGATCGCCGGGTTTCAGCCCTTCGATCTGGAATCCCGTGCGGGCCACATGGACGGGACGATAAGGAACAAGATATTTGTCCCGCACCGCCTCATCATATCCGTAGTAGAAAGTCGGGCTGTCGTCGAGGCAATCGAAGAGTTTGAAGGTGTTGTGGTCGATGAAGTCGGTCGGCGTGGCTGTTAAACCGAGCAACAGAGAATCGAAATGATCGAAAATACCGCCATAGCTCTTTTTCTCGTAAATTGATCGGTGGCTTTCATCAGCGATGATCAGATCGTAATAGCCGGGAGAGAGCCGCTGATAAAGGGACATCATGCCGGGATAGGTGGCGAGATGGATTCGCGCGTCTTTGTCGATGGCCCCACCTTCGATCCATGAACGGGGCACGCCGGGTAAGTGTTCTTTAAAAGCGCCGAGGGCCTGCTTTACCAACTCCCGCCGGTCAGCCAGGAAGAGAACACGTTGAATACGTTCGAGCCGTTGGAGCAATTCCACCAGGGCCACGGCAACCCGTGTCTTGCCGGTGCCGGTGGCCAGCACAAAGAGAAAACGCCGCCTGCCGTTTTCGATCCGTTCGCAGATGGTCTTGACGGCCTCAATCTGATAGGCGCGGTCGATAATGCGCTCAAGCGGCATCTGACCTGTAAGTGGCTTTCCGAATTTATCTAAGTGCGCAAGCCTCAACAAATCGTCTTCAGTGAAGAACCCGCTGACCTTCCGAGGCGGATAAAGGGTTCGATGCCAAAACCAGATTTCATCACCGTTAGCCAAGAAAACGAAGGGGTCGACGCCGTGTCTCGTACGTATCGCGTCTGCATAATCGGCTGCTTGACGTTCGCCTTCAAGAGGATCCCGGCTGGAACGCTTGGCCTCAACAATGGCAAGCAATCGACCGGTACAATCAATCAGCGCATAGTCAACGAACTCGTTCTTGGTTCGGTACTCGCCTTCCGGATCATTTATCGCAGAACGATTTTCAATCAGCAACTCTTCAACCAATCTTCTGCTGCCCACAGCCCAGCCGGCGCGACCCAGCTGAAGATCGATCCTTTTTTGACGTGTCCGGCGTTCAGGTTTCATTCTAATATGATTTGAAACAACGACCCTATTTTCTGCATGGGAGAGATTTTTATTCAGGCTGACGGGTCACAGTGGTCAATAGTCACCGGTTCCCAATGAACTCTTCCAATGTAAGCCTTATGTCCTTGCAAATCTGCCGGAGCAAAATCGGCGAAATATCCTTTCCACGATGGAAGGGAACCGTCGTAACTCGTCCATCCAAATGGCGAAATTGCTTGTGTGAACCTCGCTGACGCACCTCTTGAAAACCAAAGCGCTTCAATATAGAGACGACTTCTTTGGGTTTAAGGATCGGCACGTTGCCCATATTTTATGCCACCATGACGGTCTGTGTGCCCACGAACTCGGTTTCCAGTTTCGGGTCCCCATCCTCAAGAAGCATTCCGATAACTTCCTTCAGATTCATTTGGAGTTCATCCAGCGTTTCCCCTTGGGAATGAGCACCCGGAAACCCCGGAACAAAACCCACATAGAGTCCCGTATCCGGGCATCTCTCAACGACTGCGGTGAATGTTCTCATGGTATGCCTCTTTCTGAAGTATCGGGAAAAAAGGGTTACTATCCCTAGAATCTCCCCAAAAAACGTGACCATATTTACCGGTATTCTTCAAGAAGTCAAGTAAACCCAAGAGCTGTTTCCATAAATACTCGCATCTAATCCATCCCCCCTTGGGGAAAGAAGGGGGCCGCCTCAACGAGATTGCAGTGAAAGGCGCAGCTTTCCCCCATGTCCGTGAGAGCCTGGCTGGTCAATTGATTGATCCCCTTGTTGCCCACCATGAACCGGGGCCAGTAGATCCCCTCGGCCACGGTAACACCGGGCAATGTGCGGCCGGTGACCCGGGCCGTCAGAAAGACCTCCCCGCGGTCATTGTGGACCCGAACCACCATGTTATCCTCTATTCCCCGGGCGCCCGCATCAACGGGGTGGATCATGAGGGTGGCGGGGCCCGCCCCGGTTTGCAACTCGTCGATTTCATTGAAGGTGGAATTCAAAAACTGGTGACGGGGCGGGGTGATGAGCTGGAGCTTGAAACGGTTTTCTCCTTGTTCGTCAATACTGGGCGCTCCGTTGGGCAAGGGGTCGAGCCCCATGTTGGCCATGGATTCCGAATAGAACTCGATCTTGCCAGAAGGGGTGCCGAAACCGTTTTCGAAGATTTGATCCGGCGCAAGGAGCCGCACCGGTCGTCCCGGCATGAGACGATCGAGGGTGATACCGTTCAAATAAGGGGAATCGGTCGCCAAAAGTCCTTCAATGATCTCTGTTTCCGATTGCCGGAAGCAGGCATCCTCAAAGCCGAACCGGCGGGCCAGATCCTGAAAGATACTGAGCGCCGAACGGGATTCCCCCACCGGCGCAATGACCGGATGGGCCATCTGAAGATGATAGTGTCCGTAACTCCTGTAGATATCCGTGCATTCCATGGACGTGGCCCCCGGCAGCACCAGGTCCGCGAAAAGGGCGGTTTCACTCATGACCACTTCGTGAACCACGGTAAAAAGGTCCTCGCGCTGCAAACCTTCGAGGACCCTGGCCGATTCCGGCGCCACCACGGCCGGGTTGCTGTGGTACACATGCAGGGCCTTGACCGGCGGATCGGAGAGGTTCGTGAGGGCTGAACCCAGCTGCACCATATTGATGCTCCTTGGGGAGGTGATGTCAAGCGACTCCTGAAGGACGGCCTCCATGTTGAAGCGAAAAGCCTGCGACGTGGATCGGGTAATACCCCCGCCTTTCTTGTGAAGGGAACCCACCAGGGCCGGAAGGAGGGCGATGGTCCGCATGGCCATGCCCCCCTTGCGCTGCCGCGCCGGCCCCCAACCGGTCCGAATATAGGGGGCCCTGGCACCACCATAACGGATTGCCAAAGCCTCTATCTGATCCTCCGAAACCCCCGTGATTTCGGCCACGCGTTTAGGGGTGTACTGTTCAAGACGCGGCCGAAGGCGTTCAAACCCGATGCCGTGTGCCTTTATAAACGGCTCATCCAGGAAACCTTTTCTCACCAAAACGTGCATGAGGCCCAGGGCAAGGGCCGCATCCGTGCCCGGTCTCAGTTTGATATGTACGTCAGCTCTTTTGGCGGTGCGGTTTTCATAGGGGTCGATGGCGACAATCTTGGCGCCCTTTTCCCGGGCCTTAAGGAAGAATGGCCAGGCATGCATATTGGTGGAGAGGGTGTTGCTGCCCCAAATTATAATTAAATCCGAATGGACCGTGGATTCAATATCGGTTGTGGGGATACTTCCCATACTGGCCCCGAAGCCCGCTTCAGCGGCCGCGCTGCAGATGGTCCTCTTCAACCGGGAGGCGCCCAGCTTGTGAAAAAAAGGATGGCCCGCATGAAACTGGATCACACCCATGGTGCCGGCGTAGGAATAAGGCAGAATGGCCTCACCGCCCAATTGTGAGATGATCCCACGGTATCGATCCACAATTTCATCCAGGGCCTCGTCCCATGATATCCGTTCAAAAGCCCCTTCCCCTTTGGGTCCCGTCCGCCTGAGCGGGTGTTGAATCCGCAGGGGTGAATGGACCCGCTCCCCATATTGTTTGACTTTCGGGCAGATGGCACCGCGGGTGAACGGATGATCCGGATCCCCTTTGACCGACACCACGCGACCCCCTTCCACCCCCACCACCAACCCGCAGGTGTCCGGACAATCGTGTGAGCAAACGGAACGTTTGTATGTCACCATTTGAATAGCCCCCTCATGTTGGCGCGTTTTGAATTTTTTCTGAATATACTAAAGTTGCCGCAAAATTGACAAGTGGTTCCTAAAAACCCCACGGATTTGATTCTTTCCATAAGAGCCCGCATTGTCTTGACATCCTCCATGCGCTTCTAATAATCTTGGCCGATGCTTTGATTTAATGTTGAGGGATTCACATGGGGCGGACGCTGGCGCAGGTTGGAGAATTCGGTCTTATCGACAAAATTCATGAGGTCATTCGAACCGAAGGGGTCGAAAAGCCGAAACATCTGCTGGGCATCGGCGATGATTGTGCCGCCTTTCAATCCCGACCGGGATACCACCTGCTGGTCACCTGCGACTGCATGGTGGAAAACCGGCACTACCTCCCAAGCTTTTTGTCGCACCAGGACATCGGCCGTCGGGCCATGGCCCTCAACATCAGCGATGTGGGCGCCATGGGTGGAAGGCCCCTTTATGCGCTGGTTTCCCTCGGGCTTCGCCCGGATATGCATTTGGATGACGTGATCACCGTTTACCGGGGATTCCTGGCCGAATTAAATCCCTTTAACGCCCTGATCATCGGCGGCAATGTGACCAAATCGGAGGATGCCAATTTCTTCGACATTACGCTCATCGGCGAAGTGGAAATGGGCAAAATGGTTCGCCGTTCCGCCGCGAAACCGGGTGACGCAATACTGGTAACCGGTTATCCCGGCGAGTCGGCGGCCGGGCTTGCCATCCTTTTAAACACCGAGCTCACGGGGCCCTTTGGCGGGTCGCCGCTCGTTACCGCTTACCGGCGCCCCGTCCACCGGGCGGAAGAAGGATATGCCGTGTCCCAAACCGGCTGTGCCCATGCCATGATCGACACCAGCGACGGCCTGCTGGGTGATCTGGGCCACATATGTGATGAAAGCGGTGTCCGGGCCGTTATTTACGAGGAAAAACTCCCCAGGAGCCCGGCCCTGGTTCAATTCACCGAACGTATGGGAGAAGGACCCCTTGATTACGTTTTCAAGGAAAGCGATGACTACGAGCTCTTGATCACGTGCGCCTCTGGGAATGTGCAACGGATTCGAGATGCCATTTTGCGCATCAGCAACATCCCGGTAACGGAAATCGGCAGCATTACCGAAACAAAGGGCGCCGAAGCAAAAGGAGAGATAGAAGTGATAGGGGTTGACGGCAAACCCCGCTTGAAAACCGGTTCCGGTTGGGACCATTTTTCCCAATGAGACGCTCGGCAATAAGGAAATTCAGAGAAGATGAAACCAGATAAGAGACTTGCACAAAAAGCAGCCCAAAACCTTTCGGAGCTGAGAGCCCGAAAGCCCCTGATTCACAACATCACCAATTTTGTGGTCATGAATTTCACGGCCAATGCCCTTCTGGCCTTTGGGGCCTCTCCCGTGATGGCCCATGCCCTGGAAGAGGTTGAAGAGATGGTCACCCATGCCGGAAGTCTCGTGCTGAACATCGGCACCCTGACGCCCGGCTGGGTGGAGAGCATGCTGAAGGCCGGAAAGCGGGCCAACGAACTGGGGATCCCGGTGGTCCTTGATCCGGTGGGGGCCGGCGCCACCACATTTCGCACCCAAACCGCCATGGGGCTGATGGATGAGCTCCACATCAGCGTTGTTCGAGGCAACCCTTCGGAAGTCCTTTCCCTGGCCGGGGCGGATTCGCGGACCAAGGGGGTCGATGCGGTTCATGGGGTGGACGAAGCAGAAGCGGCCGCCCTTGCCCTCTCCCAAAAACTGGGCGCAACCCTTGCCATTACCGGTGTTGTCGACCTTGTTACCGACGGAACAACGATTTTGAGAGTGCATAACGGCCACGAACAGATGGGAAACATCACGGGAACAGGCTGTGTTGCCACCGCACTGATCGGAGCGTTTCTCGCGGTGGATGGCAACCCCCTTGACGCCGCGGCCACATCCCTGGCCGCCTATGGCGTGGCCGGTGAAGAGGCGGCTCAAAAATCGAGCGGGCCGGGATCCTTTCATTGGACCCTCCTGGATGCGATCTATTTGCTGACACCGGAACAATTGCTCAAAAAAGCTCGAATAGGATAATGAGGAAGCATCCCATGGGTGATCTGCCCGCCATGGACAAAAAGCAGGGGGCTATATTTTATCTGATAATTCTCTTCTGCTCCCTTCTGCTGATCCTGAAACTCTTCTGGACGTTTCTTTCGGCCATTATTTTGGCCATGCTCATTGTCTCTGTTTTTTATCCCCTGTATACGAGAATCTTCACCTTATTTAGAAAACGGCAGGTTATCGCCTCACTCACCCTTACCATTTTCATTCTGCTTATTCTGATTTTCCCCATCAGCTGGTTTATCACCACGCTCACCAATGAAGCCTTTGAGTTCTACAAAAAAAGCAGCAGTCAGGTATCTTTGACCAAATTAAAGGAATTTGTGAAAGACGACCCGGTTTGGGCAAAGCGGTTTCAGAAACTGAACGATATGACCGGCATCGAAATTTCGCCCGATTCCCTGGAGGAACTGGCCTCTTCCGTTGGAAAGAACATCGGTCTCTTTCTCTATGGCCAGGGACGTTCCATTGCCTCTAATCTGCTAAATTTTCTGATTCAGTTTTTTCTCATGGCCCTCACCATGTACTATCTTTTCAAAGACGGGGCACGATTGAAGCAGTACTTCTTTGAATTGCTGCCGGTTCCCGAGGATCAGCTGGAAAAGCTGACCCACAA
>JANQDY010000091.1 GCA_028278625.1 Thermodesulfobacteriota bacterium | reverse complement strand
ACAAAATTCACCGGATAAAACTGGTGATTTTCATGGCATCCAATATTAATTCCTCTTGAAATACACAGAATCTACCATTATTATGTGTATAAACTATTGGAGGTGATCATATGGGCAGAACCAACGTAGTGATTGACGATGATTTGGTCAACGAGTGTCAAAAATTGACCGGAATCCGGACACGGCGCGCCCTCATTGACTATGCGCTACATGAGGTACGCCGGCGGGGGCGTCAGAAGCGCCTGCTTGAACTGAAGGGCACTATCAAATGGGAAGGGGACCTAACCGAGTGGCGGAAGGCGCGTGATTGATGGTGCTTGTTGATACAACAGTTTGGATCGATTTTTTCGTCGATCGTGATGAGCTACACGTGAGGAAGCTTCAAGAGCTGATTGAAAATGAAGAGGATTTATCTCTTTGTGGCGTTATTGTGACGGAAATTCTCCAAGGAATCCGATCTGATACGGACTTTTTCAAAACAAAGGAATATCTTGACGATCTTATTTTCCTGCCTGTGCGGCATGGAACATTTGTACGAGCGGCAGAGATCTACAGGTCCCTTCGAAAAAGGGGTATTACAATTCGGAAACCAGTTGATTGTATGATTGCTTCTGTTGCTATTGAGTACAATATACACCTGCTTCATAATGACCGCGATTTCAACTATATCGCCAAGCACTCAACGCTTAGAATTCATAATTGAGAATGCCAACATTGCCTTTCATTCGGATGGCAATTCCGCTGGCGCTCCATTGCCATCGGCGAAGGCCACGTTCGGCAGTGAGATCATATGAAGACAGGAAAAGCATCTTCCGACTCGAATATGCGCGTCATTTGGAACAAGGCGTTTTTTCCGCAGCCCTTAGGCTAGCGCTTTTCCGCGAGCCATGATCTGCCGTACATAGCGGATGGGAAGACGAATATCGGCAAGACCCGCCCTGCCATCACCGTGGTAATCCGTTCCGCCACCGACAAGTAAATCATACTTCTCAGCCATCGTACCGTAGTGGCGTTCCGCACCTGGACCTCCTGACGCACCGTATGGGTAGTATACTTCTATTCCGTCCAGTCCCGCCTGTATAAGTGGCAGTGTCACAACCCTATCGAAAGTCTCCCGCTCTACAGTCTCCTGATCCAAAGCAGGATGGGCCAAAATTGTTACGGCCTTGGCCTGTTTCAAGAGATCAAGGCCCTCCAGGATATCGGCATACGGCGGTGGTTCCGACCACTGGGCAAGGATGCCTGCGTGCATTTCAGCCTGTTCCGATGCTTTCCGAACAGATATGCCTTCCAGTTGATACAACCGCTTTAGCCGGTTGATCCGTTCGGCATTCCTATGAAGTATAAAAAGTTCAGCCTTCTTGAAAGTTGAATGGGGAAGGAGTTTTATCCAATGGTCCAAAAGTACCTGATAAGTCAAAGGAATAGGGTGCTGGATGATATCCTCTTCTTTGCCGGACACCTCAAAAAGGAATCTGTTCCGATATTCCACCCATTTACGAAGCAAGGAGACCACCTCTTTGGAAGAGGAATATCGGTCTTGAATTCCCTCCAGGTTCTCTTCATAGGCCTTTCGCACACGAGCGTCCAGATCCCTTTCTCCTCTTTGAAGGCATCGGATTCGGCAGTAGGGGCCTAGGATCGCATCGACATGGCCAAGTATCTCCCGATGGTTTGACAGTGTCATCTGAGGAAAGAGCCCCAACAGGTGGACAGTGATTCCCATGCTTCTCTCGAGGAGGCTCAGTTCCACCCCAGGAATAAACCGAACACGTTGACCAAAAGCGCCGGTTGGAAACTCTGCCAGCCGTCGGAAGACCGGTTCGATGCCTGAGAGAGAATCGTGGTCGGTTAGGGCAAAGGCCTGCAGCTCTGCGTGCCGAAAAACTTCCTCAATGAGTTGGTTCGGACTCAACAGTCCGTCTGAGAAGTGAGAGTGAATATGAAGATTGGCAAATCCCAACAGAACCCGGACTCCTTACTTGAGTTCGGCAACAAATTGCCGCAACTTCAGCTCAAGCTCCAATGCTCTGATCTTTTCCTTGTCAATGAGGTTTTCCTGTTCCAAAGGGTCCGAAGCAAGCTGGTAAAGCTCGGGTCCTTTCCCTTTTTGGAGGTTCAGAATGAAACACCACTCCTGGTTGGAAATCCTCCATGCCTGCTTGAAATATCCCATATAAGCGTGGTCTCTCAGGTGTTCCTTTTCGCCTTTCATCAAGGGGAGGAGGGATTGGCCGTGGATTCGCGGCGGAGGTTTTATTCCCAAGAAATCCAACACCGTCGGGAAAACCTCGGTGGTCTCGACCATGGCATCGAAGCGGCGACCTGCACCGATGCCCTCCGGGTGCCGTAGGATGAGGGGAATATGGCAGAGTTCCTCGTAGAGACCGGGTTCGGCCTTTTTTATGTATCCATGTTCGCCGAAGGGTTCTCCATGGTCTGTTGTAAAGATGATCAGGGTGTTGTCGTATAATCCCATGGCTTGGATTTCATCAAGAAACCATCCTATCCAGCGATCACAGAGGCTGATCTTACCTGAGTAGAGATTTTTGATGTGCCGCAGCTCTTCGTCCGTGAGGTAGGATCCGTCGCCGGGGATCGGTTGAATAATATCCTTTCCGTTATATTCAGGATCCACGTACCAGGATCGATAGGGTTCCGGCGGATCCCATGGCTCATGGGGATCGAAGCAGTCCAGCCAAAGGAAGAGGTTGTCCTGTTGAACCTGACGCTTTAGCCACGCAAGGCCGGCCTTCAGGACCCGGGCCACGAAAGTGTCCGTCTCCGATTCCCACCAGTGGACATTCCGAAGGTACTGCTCGATCTGTTTGCGGACGGCGACGTCCCTGGGGCCGGGCTTGTGGAACATATCCACATCCACGGTGATGCTTTCGTCCACTATCCAGGGATCTCCCTCATGCCCCCGGATGTGTTCCGTATAATCGAATCCACGCTCGAAGGCCATGGAGGGTTTGTGCAAGTGATAGACATCGGTGACCATGGCTGAGGAGATTCCTTTGTTCCAAAGGATCTCGGCCAACAGAACGTCCTTGGGTTCCAATCGCTGCCACCCTCGAAAAGGAAAGGTAAAACGGCCCGTAAAAAAGGTGGTTCGTGTAGGCACCGTGGGGAGACCCTCGGAGTAGGCCCAGTCGAAAACCGCCGCCTCCCGAGCAAACCGGTCCAAGTTTGGTGTGCGGATCCAATCATTCCCGTAGGCTCCGAGATAGTCCCACCGAAAAGAATCATTGATGATCACAATGACGTTCATGGTTTTCTCCTGGTCAGCGGTTTATAACCGGCAAATTCTCAAGCAGGGAAGGAGCGAGTTCCATGAGTTCATTGGTCAATCGGGCGTTCAAAGCCTTATCGAAACCTTCCCCTGGATGATCCACACCCTGTAGAATCCTGTAAATGGCCTGACAGTTTGTCTCCTGAAAGACCAGCCGGTATATGCCATCTTCTTCTTTCCAACGAATAGAACTGAGGTCAGCATCTTCCTGAAGCGCTTCCTCAACCTGCGGGCCGACGATGTAGATTAGCTGACCCACGAGGTCCTCCTGCACATCCTCATCGTACTGCCCCTCTCCCGATGTCACATATAGGAAGATGCGGTACGCATCCGGCAATTCCTCGGCTTCGATTTCGAGCACGAACTCCCTTTCAGCGATTCCGCACGCGGCTGCTTCTCTGATTTCCATGAATTGCCTCCAGTTGTATTATCATTGCGTAACCTGGCATCATTCAAAGGGCTGGCAATGGGTTGTGGTTCTGGTGGTCTCGGTGATGGCCCACACATGCGCCTCAGCCAGAAGCTACTTCTTTCTCGATCGTTTCTTTGGCTCACTCAAAGTAACTGCTGGTTCCCCATCTGGCAAATCAATACTTTGTTTATTGCTATTGATTATTTCGATTATTCCCATTAGCATAAAAGACAACGTGTTCTTAAGCTTGATCCTGTTTTAAGAATTATATTTGAGTCATATCAACGATGCCCGTTTCACCTTAGAGATTCAGGAGGCCCACGATGATACCAGAAATAGGCGGCGATTTTTTTCAGTGGCTTCGAGGCTTCTTTTATGTGGCCAAGACCGGGAGCGTCACGCAGGCTGCCCTGGAGATGGCACGAAACCAACCCACCATCAGTCACCAGATCAAGTGCCTCGAGCGACAATTTGGGGTGATGCTTTTCGATCGCTCAACCGGGCGCATGAAGTTGACCCCGGAAGGGGAGGCCCTTCTGGAATATGCCCTGTCTCTGTTTGAAATTGTCAAGACGATGCAGGCCGAACTGGCGGAAGGTCAAATCAGCCCGAGCGGTACGGTCCGGATCGCCGCCACGCACGCCATTGTCCACAACTATCTCCCCCCTTCGGTCATGTCTTTTAAAATGCAGTATCCCGAGGTGAATTTTTTCGTTGAGGGGGGAGGGGTTGAAACCATTCTTGCACGGGTTCAATCTGCCGAAGCGGACTTTGGAGTGCTCAACCTGCAGGACATTCCTGCGGGATTCCTATACAAACCTCTCTTCAAAACAATCCCCAAGCTCATCGCACCAAAGAACAATCCATATCAACTGAACGAAAACCCCTCAATGGAAACCATCGCCCGGGCGCCATTCATCTGCTTTCCTCACACGAGTACCATTGCGCCCCTTATCGAAAGTGTTTTCGCGGCAAAGGGTTTTCAACTCAGCGTGGTGCTCGTCCTTAACAATTTTAATACCGTGAAACGGTATGTGGCCCTCGGCATGGGCGTCTCAATTCTCGACGACTTTACTTTGCGTGAGGAAGACCAAACGACATTGGATATCCTGTCACTCTCCCCATACTTTGAACCGCGAGAGTACGGCCTTCTTTTTCGGAAACAGAAATACTTGTCGCCGGCGGTGAAGGCCTTCCTGCGGGTTATCAAGTCTGATCTCGATTTGCTCGAAAATCCTGTATGAGCTATTAGAATATTCAATAGCCAGCATTTTTTTATCGATTTGACCAATAGTAAATCCATCTGTATGCTTTTATTCATCTGGCAAACCGTTCGATTGTGACGGAGGCATCATGAATCGAAATAATCTAGACTTGTCTCTATCTCTGATAGCAGAAACCCTGCCTCCGGAATACCATGGGCTCCTGCCCGAACTCACAAAGGAAGAGCGAGCCTCCTTCGTTCAAAACGTGAAACCGGAATGCATGTCCCGGATCGAGACTTGGATCGGGACCCGGGAACAGATCGAGCGCATCCTGTTCTGGGACCGAGGAGGGAAGTACGATGCTCCGGAATGGAGGGAGCTTGAGCCGTACGATAAAAAATCCCGCCTCCTTTTCCAAAAGGCCAGTGAACGCTTTCACCTATGGAAAGAACAGGCCGTGGAAATCCAGCTTCGCTCCGATCTCACCCTGTACAGCCAGTTCAATGATGCGCTTCTTTTCACCGGACTATCCGGTGCCGTGCGTTGTGACAAGAACGGAAGAGAGGATGAACTTCGCGGACGGTATTTCCATGGGATAGAATTCAGGTGCATCGGAAGTGTTGAAAATGAGATCAACTTTGTCCGCATCGATCCTCTGGAAGGGGAGATTTTCGAAGTGAGCTTCGGATCCAGCCCAGGAAGTGATAAGTCCCCCATGCGGGTTTACAGCGGGGACTCCTATACACTCCTTCAACTGGAGAAGCTCATCAGTCGTGATTTTCCCAAAACAGATTGGCACGCCGAGCTTCTTGATGGATCAGGAAAACCGGTGACGCTGAACCCCAAGGTCATTCGCCAGGCTGCCAGGCGGGGTGATCCACTGCCCTACGGGAATGAACTGGTGCTGAAAGCCACGTTACGGGCTAAAGGCATGGATGCAGCCATTGATAAGGCCGCGGAGGGAGTCCGCTTTTTTTACGAACGGTTTGGCCTGGAAACAGAATGCTACAAGATCGGAAAAAACTATGGGAACTTTCACATCGTGCGAGATGACAATTTCGACGATTTTATTACCGGGAAAAGGCATTCAACCCATCGGGGCCTTGTCCTCTTTACCGCGACGCTGGCCTGCCGTCGATGCCGCAGGGAAATTCCTTCTTTCCTAAACCTCGCCGGGGATTTCCCGGACATCACTTTCGGTCTGGTGAATATCGCCTCCCCTCAGTCCAAGTTCTATGAACGGGTATTCGGGGACATGGGAGGCGGTGATGCCAAGCGGTTCCGCAATAATCCCTTGGGATCCACACCTTTCACGATTATTTATGCACCAAATGCCGACGGTCGTTTGGAATTCAAGGAGTACTATGGGACAGAAAAAGCGGAGGCGCCGCCAATGGCGGCTGAAATCCAGAACATGCTGAGACGTCACTTCCGAAAGGAACAGTATTGATGCTTTCATGGCCGGTTCACTGCACTTCATCATCTGCTACAGGCTGAATTTCGGGACACACAGAAGTTGAGAATGAACTAGAGGCAAAAGGGACGTTGAATACTCAGACGACCATGTTGGGGGCGCCACCATTGAGAATCGGCTTTATTCGGCCGTTACCGGATAAGAAATTTCCACATAATCTGATTTTGAGATTTCGTTCAATTCCATACCAACGAGGACGGGAGGTTTTATTAGGGTGGACATCATCATTATTATCCTTGACACACTACGGCAGGATCATGTTGGCGCTTATGGCAACAAATGGATCAAGACACCCCATCTGGATGCCTTCGCAAAAGAATCTATTCTTTTCACTAGATGCTATCCCGAATCCATGCCAACCCTTCAATTTCGAAGGACAATTCATACAGGGAAAAGAGTTTTCCCCTTTAATGACGACAAGACGCCCAAGGTTGCACTGGGACCTGCCCCTGGTTGGGGCCCCATACCGAAAAATCAGCCCACCCTGGCGGAAACTCTAAAGCCCTATGGATATCGTTCTGCATTAATTACGGATACCTATCACCAATTCCGACCATCATACAATTTTCATCGGGGTTTCGATACCTGGGAATGGATCAGGGGACAGGAAGCGGACCGTTATTTGAGTGGCCCAGAACCCCATGAAAGAACCATTTCGAAACATATAAACAAAAAGGCAAAGGACCACGAGGGACTCAAATTATACCTAAAGTTGTACCTGCAGAATACCTCATATCGCAAATCCGAAGAGGACTATTTTGCCCCAATGGTCTTCAGAACTGCTGCCAATTGGCTTTATCGAAATCAAGATGCCAAAAAGATATTCATGGTAATTGATTCTTTTGATCCCCATGAACCTTGGGATCCGCCCACCTATTATCGCAAAATGTATGATCCAGATGATAATGTAATTGATTTGATTCAAACACCTTACTGCCCTTGGAAAGATGTAATGAACGAACGTGAACTAAAACGCCTTCAGGCCAATTATTCGGGCGAAGTAACTATGACGGATAGATGGTTTGGACATTTCATGGAAGCTTTGAGGAACTCTGGGCGCATGAATGAGACTATTGTGGCGGTAATGAGCGATCACGGCCACAATCTCGGTTACGACCCAAAAGATAGAGGTTTTGTTGACAAGCACGGTCATCCCATGACACGAGCTGTAGCGGACCTTGTGATGATGATAAGACACCCTTCAGGTAAAAAGGCTGGCACGGTATGTGATAAACTGGCGTATAACCATGATATCGTTTACACCTTGTTGACCCTCGCGGAAGTAGCGCCTCCTAAAGAAATGGAGGGGAAGAATATTTGGCCGGCAGTGATTAATCGGAAGGTCAGGTCCCGAGATCATCTGGTTTTTGCTTGGGGGGCGAACGTAGTGGTGATCAAAGATTCATGGTGGTACAACGCTAATGTTTTTGGGGAAGGAAGTCTCCTTTACAACATGAAGGCAGATCCTGATCTCTTAGAGAACATAGCTGAAGATAACCCTAGTATCTGCAGGGAGATGCTCGAACTAGTCGTCGAGGAAGCAGGTGGGCAAATTCCCAGAAATAAGTTCAGGGCTTTTGCCAAGAAACCCAATTCGAGACTGTGGCGTTTCGGCGAAGATGGCGAGACATATTGCTCCACCAAGCCTATTGCAGAATACAAATGAAAAATTTCTAAAAGCCAATAGTATCCGAACAAATCATTTGGATACAGAACCGGTAGTTGAATATTTTTGTTTCTATTTCAAGCGGAATATCGGTAGCCATGGAAATCTCAAGGTTTAGTACATTTCATTCCGTTAATCTTATCACATTCTAAATGAGAATGGCGGTAACGAGTAGGCAGCAAAGTATAGCGTTGTTCGGCATCAAGGCCGAACCGAAGATTTAATCCCTTTAGCGAAAGGAGTAGATCATGAAAATCACGAAAGCGTTCTTAACCTTTGTCGGCATCTTGGCTTTTGTTTTTTTAGCAGGCCCAAAATCCGCAACGGCGGAAGAAGTGATCGAGATCAAAGCAGCTACCTGGCATCCGGTCACCCACCGGCTCACCGATGACGCTTTTAAGTGGTATGGCCAAGAAGTTACCAAACGATCTAATGGCAGGGTTAAATTTACGTGGCTTTTGGGCGGTTCTTTGGTTAATCCTGTCAATGCCTATGACGGTCTTAAGAGCGGCATCTGCGATTGGACCTATATTGTACCTGGGTTCAAGCCAAACGAATTCCTCATCACCACTGCGGTAGATCTCCCCTTTATGGCGGACAATGCATCCCACGCGGCGGCCATCTTGTGGAGAATGTACCATGAGATACCCGAAATGAAAAAAGAGTATAAAAAGATCCGCCCACTGGTATTTTTCTCCACTGCAGTGGCCAATTTGCACACAAAAGAGAAGGCTCCCCGGTCACTGGACGATATTAAGGGTTCAAAAATCGGGACACCCGGCCCGATGCAGATTAAGATGATCAAAGCTCTGGGCGGATCGGCACAGCAAATTAAACCCGGTGACTTGTATATTGCCCTGCAGCGAGGAATGATCGAAGGCACGTTCTTTCCGGATGCGCCTTTGCGGTCTTGGAAATTAACTGAGCTCATCGGCCATCATACCATATTAAATTTAGCGGTGGACTCCTTTGTCGTGGGCATGAAC
This sequence comes from Thermodesulfobacteriota bacterium, assembly GCA_028278625.1. The sequence continues at coordinate 26,515 of JANQDY010000091.1, read as the reverse complement.
CGTGACAAATGGAAAGCCTTGCCCCCGGAGACGAAGAAGATCTTTGAAGATATCGGCGAATCCGCCAGTGCATTGTTTGGCGCTACTCTGACGAATGAGGCACAATGGGTCGATGAGGATCTCAAGCAGAGAGGGGATGAATTCTATTATCTTCCTGAGGACGAAAAGGCAAAGTGGAAAGCCAAGATGCAGCCTTTGTATAAGGCATGGGTAGAAAAAGTGAACAAAAGAGGACTCGACGGCACAGCGTTATTGGCCAAGATCCAGGCCATCGCCAATGAAACCCGTAAAACTCCCTATCAGCCTGACGATTGGTGGGGTCGCGCAGGAAGAAGATAGGTATCATTCATTAAGGCCCTGGGTTAATGTTCAGAAATACAAATCATCTCCAAGTTGTGGGAGAACAATCGTAATGTAGATATCAGGGAATGGGCATTATTCTAAGGTGATTGATCTTTTACTAGGAATTTAGTTCATGAAACAGGCTGGGATCTTACAGGTTATTGGTCGTCGGTTGTCTACAGTGATTTTTCCGCTCAATAAGTTCTTTGTGATCATATCGGCGCTGATGACCTTTATGATGGCAGGCCTGATCGGCGTCGATATATTTCTAAGATTCTTATTTAACAGGCCAATAGCAGGCTCATTAGAACTTGAGCAATATATGCTTGCAACTGTCGTCTTCCTTTCAATCGGATATGCTATGATGGAAGACCAGCATGTAAATATCGACTTCATCTCATCCCGGTATTCGGCCAGAGGCAAGCTGGTTTCCAAGAGCATCTTCGCCTTACTCAGCATCTACCTGTTTTCCATTATATGCTGGCAGACCTTTAGGCGCGCATTTGAGGCGATTGATGAAGAGGAAATCGGAATAGTGACCGGTATACCCCTCGCGCCCTTCCTGTTTATCGCCGTACTGGGTTCTGCTCTTATAGCCCTGGTTCTGATTATCAACGTCCTGAATTACCTGGCCGAATTGATCAATCATCATCCCCGCCACTGGTTATGGATACTGTTGATCATTGTCCCAAGTGCAACAATGATGACCTTACCCTTTCTGTTAAAAACTCTCTTCATCAATCTGCCCATTTCCGTTGCCGGGGTGGTCGGAATAGCCCTGCTACTTGTTGTCATGCTCCTGGGTATGCCGATTGCTTTTGCACTCGGTCTAGTGGGGTTCTTAGGCATATGGTATCTGAAGGGAGTTCATACGGCCTTGAGTATCGTGAAGATGTCGGTCTTCGATAGCGTGTCAGACTACTTCTTCTGTGTTATTCCCTTTTTTGTCCTCATGGGCTTTATATGTTTTCGATCGGGCTTGAGCAAAACCCTTTACCAGGTTGGCCATAAACTGTTCGGACAAATGCCGGGGGCACTCGCCACCGGTACGATTTTCGGGTGTGCCGGTTTTGCTGCCATCTGCGGAGACAGCCTGGCAACGGCCGGCACCATGGGGTCGGTGGCCATACCGGAAATGAAAAAATACAAATATCAAGACGCGTTGGCCACCGCCAGTGTCGCCGCCGGTGGAACCTTAGGTATTCTCATCCCACCCAGCGTCGGGTTCATAATTTATGGGCTTATTGCGGAGCAATCTATTGGAAAACTCTTTATGGCTGGTATCATCCCCGGCTTGCTTTTGGCTTTGGTATTCTCGCTCATTATCTATATTCGCTGCAAATTGAATCCGGCCATGGGGCCGCCTGGACCCAAAGCCTCATTCTTAGAAAAGTTGAAAGCCATCGGTAGGGTCTGGCCAATGCTCACCCTCTTTGTCATCGTTATCGGTGGAATTTATATGGGTCTTTTTACCCCTACCGAAGGGGGCGGCGTAGGAACCCTTGGCGCACTCGCCATCGGGCTCCTCAACCGATCCCTTTCTCGAAAGGACTTGTACAGAGCCTGTCTTGAAGCCATGGGCCTCACCGCCATGATTTTCGGCATCATCATTGGTGTAACCATTCTGGGGTATTTTATCGTTATTACTGAAATCCCCCTTAAATTGGCTGACTTTATTGTATCTCTGCCCGTATCACGCTATGTAATTTTCACACTTATACTGTTTCTCTATGTAATCCTTGGAATGGTCATGAACATCATACCAATGATAATGCTTACCCTACCGATCCTCTTCCCAACGATAATGTCACTTGGGTTTGATCCCATATGGTACGGCGTCATCATGGTAATGATGATGGAGATGGGCCAAATCACACCGCCGGTTGGCATAAATGTGTTTGTGATTTCTGGGGTCGCTAAAGATGTGCCGATGGCAACCATTTTTAAGGGCATCGTGCCATTTGTGATAGGGATGATTTTGGTAATTCTAATTCTCACATTTTTTCCGGACATTGCCCTTTTTATCCCCAATTCCATGGACACATTGCCTGCCTTGGGGGAGTGAGATCCGTTAAACAAGGTCAGTGTCGATAGGATCATCTCCCCAAAAAGTGAGGGAGAAAGAGAACTGGATTTTGTCCACAATAGAATGCAGAAGATGTTTTGCTTTTGCCTGATTGATTTATCGCTGCAAAGCGATGCCTGACAGTCTGTCTGTGATTTCTGATCGTCGTACTGTTTCGAGAAGCCCCTTGGGGCTCTGCCCCAAACCCCGAGGTTTTTTTAGGCATGAAGGCTCCTCGGAAATATCACATAAAAAAAGGGGAGCCCGAAGACTCCCCTCCCGATGACGATATTTCCCGTCGCCTCTCCGGCTATCCCTTAGCGAGTTGTTCCTCAGCAGAGCTCGCCTCCGTTTCACCGAATCTGGTTATGCAGGTTTAGCACGATCCCGTTTCCGCCACTGCGGTAAGAATATGTTCAGCCGATACAAGCTGGGCATTTTTCAGTTTTGCGTTCACAGACGATTTTCCGGTTGACAAATGTAGCTTTAAAGCTACAATATTGATATTAAGGATCACAAAATCGAGTTACTCGAATATATTACGGAAGACGGTAAGAATCCATTTCATAAATGGCTGAACTCGTTGAAAGGTCGTGCGGCTAGCGCCAGAATCCGTGTTCGATTAAATAGAGTAAGATTGGGAAATTTCGGTGACTGTAAATCTGTTGCAAAAGGGGTGAATGAGTTGAGGGTTGATCACGGTCCTGGGTATCGAGCGTATTTCGGAAAATCTGATCAAAAGATCGTATTGCTGTTTTGTGGCGGTTCGAAGAAATCTCAATCAAAGGATATCAAATTGGCACATCAGTATTGCGCCGATTATCAGAGGAGAATGAGATGAAAAAAATAGCAGAAAAATATGTTGATAATCTCAAGGAAAATCTTCTCGACCCTGCGGAAGCAGCAGAGTATTTGAATGCAGCACTTGAAGATGGTTCACAGGAAATCTTTTTGATGGCGTTAAAGGATGTTGCGAATGCAAAAGGTATTTCCGAGATTGCAAGATTAACGAATTTGAACAGAGAGAATCTATATCGAATTCTTTCAACAAATGGGAATCCCAAGTTGAAGAGTCTCAATTCTGTTTTGCATAGCGTCGGCCTTAAAATCTCTATTGAAGTAAATAATCGTGCCATCTAAACTCGTCGGCGTCACAATGTAGACTTTTAGACTGGAGCTTGAACAAATTAATTATTTGGGATAATAGGACATTTTTTTGAAATAGATGATTTTATTAGGTCTATATCGTTTTTCTTGAGTTTCAAATGAGGACTATAAATTCAAAGGAGACATGGGAAACTTTTTATATTTTATTTTTTGGGTTCAAAAGGCCATATGTAGGTCCTGAAATCGCCTGTATTTATGGTATTATTTATTAGCAATCAATATGTTGAATTGTACCGACTTCAATCCATAATCCAATTCCACGACAGCAGGGACCGGTTAATTTGTCGTTCGGTGAAAGGAAGCTAGTGTTTGAAGCAGTAATTACATTAATCGTAACGGCAAGCTTGTTGCTTGGCTCACCTGGACCAGCACCTTTAGCCCTTGCTGCAACAGGTGCAACATATGGAATGAAAAAAGGCATTCCATTTCTCATAGGATTACTTTGTGGCCTCGTTGTAGCTATTATTGGAGCAACCGTCGGTATCGCTGCTTTGTTTATTGTATTCCCGAATGTAAAATTGGTATTTCAGATTGCTGGTGCACTATATATTGTTTATATAGCAAAAAAAATTGCGATGGCGCCAGCCCTTGGTTTGTCTGATAAAACTCAAAACTCATCACCGGGTTTAATTGATGGGTTCATTTTGAACTTGATTAATCCAAAAGCATATGCGGCTCTTTTCGCCATATTTTCTCATTTTCTTTTGCCATTTCAAAGCAATATAGTTAGTTTTATGGCAACTGGTGCTGTTTGCTTTATGGTGGCAGTATTCGTTGATATCGTATGGTTGGGTTTAGGTGGAGCGTTACGCTCTATCTTTGAAACACCTAAATCAGAAAGAATACTAAGAATGACATTTGCAGTTTTAATGATAATTGCTGTTTTGTTTGCTATATTTTTTAATTATAAATAAAACCAACCAAATGATTTACGAGGAAATGCGTTCCGCCTTGCTCCACACATTACTATAAATTTTTTGTTAAACCTTGCCTGATCTGCTAAATTGGCAGAGATAGGCGGAGCTCTTTAAGTGTTTATTCTTTCAGTTCCCGATCTATCTTTCGCCACAACTGCTTCAATCGATGACAATGGGGATGCTTGGGGAAACATCGTCTCCTGAGGCGCCCGGGCAAAAGTCGAAAAGATGATAGCACAGCGCAAGTGGAGATGGGGACATCCCACTTATTTCCGGGAAGACCTTCCGGAATTGTGTAAGGTGCCCTGAATTGTCCTGGATTTTCCGTTTGCGGGTGTGGACCGCCAAGGCAAAAAATAATGAATGAAAAAGGGTTTGTTTTGACTTTTGCGCGCATTTGAATATCATCTACCATGAAAGCCGTTCAGGGACCAGGGACAAACCAAAAACCGATTCATACAAGGAACGCCCCCATTTCGAAATGAAAAGGACCAGAACGATTTACCGGGTTTCAGGCATCTTAGGCGGTGTTCTGCTGTTGATGTGCCTGTTGCTTCTCGCGGCACCGTTTTTGATCGACCTCGAGGGCATCCAAAAGGAAATCAAGGGGCTCGTGGAACGGGAAACCGGAGGACGCGTCGAATTCAGGAAACTGAGTATCGCTTTTCTACCCCGACCCCATGCTGTTTTGCGTGACGGGGAATTCACCCTGAAAGAGCGGAAAGCCCTCCTTTATAAATCGTTAACGGTCTATCCCAAGCTTTTGCCGCTCCTGAAAGGAGATGTTGTTCCGGACCGCATATCCCTCTCTTATCCGAAGGCCGAAATTGATCTCACGTCACCCAAAAAAACCGGACAATCACCCGACGGATCATCTCAAAAAGGAAGAGAATCCACTGCATTCAAAACACTTGAGCCTTTGATCGAAAAAACGGATGGTCTCGAAATAGAGATTGAAAACGGTCTGATAGATGTTACCACACAAGGGAAGCAGGAGTTCCGGTTCAGCGACATAACCCTTTCATCCCATTACGAAAACAAAACCCTGACCGTGGAAGTGCATTGTACGTCAAACCTCTTTAAAAGCATGCGCTTGAATGGGAAGACGGAAATGGGTTCACTTAAAACAAAGGGCGCATTGACGGTTTCAGGGCTCAAAAGCGATCGTATCCCCAATCATCTGCAGCAGAATTCACCGATCCGGCTGGAAGACGGCGTCATGGACCTTGAAACGGAGTTTGATGCGGCAGGGCTTCGCAGCCTGAATGCCCGTTTTACCCTCAGGGCACCCCTTTTGACCTTGTCCCGGGAACAAGGAAAGGCCACGTTCAAGGGGGTTCGCTTGGGAGGAAGCCTGCAAGTGGAAAAAGGATCGGTGGGGGCGACCCTTTCCCAAATGACCCTGTCCGAGCCCGCCCTGAGCCTCGCGGGAACCTTCAAGAAGCAGGAGGAAGCACCGGCTCTGAGTCTCCATCTGGAAGGAAAAGATGTGGATGTACCTTCGGTACGATCAAGCGCCCTTGACCTGGCCGGAGACCTTCCCAATGTTCAGGATGTTTTCGATATCGTGAGGGGGGGAAAAGTCCCTTCCATAACCGTTGATGCCAAAGGGAAAACCCTGGCGGAACTGGGCGATCTGACCGCCTATACCATCCAGGGCATCATGCGGGACGGTGAGATTTCCCTGACGGATCCAGATCTTGATCTCACCGAGGTCACCGGGAGCGCTCTGATCGCAAAAGGGACCCTCAGCGGGCAGCGGCTCGAGGCCAGAACCGGGAAAACCAAAGGGAAATCGGGCATCTTAAATGTCTCCCTTGAAAATGAAGGAACTCCTTTCCATCTGGATATTCAAGTGGTTGCCGATCTGGGCGAAGCCCATGATTTTCTGAAACGGGTTTTTCCGGAAGGCCCGGCGGCCCGACAGCTGGAACGTATCCGGTCCGTTGAAGGAGAAGCCACGGCAAGGGTCCGCTTTGATGAACCGAAAAAAGGCGAGGGTCCCCTTAAGATGGACGTGGACTGCACCGCCTTGCGCATGAAGGCCCTTTATCAATCAATGCCTTTACCCATCGTGGTAACCGGTGGGAGGGTTCGTTACCAACAAGAGAATGTTCAGTTGCTTGAAGTGGCGGGTTCCTGCGGCGGTTCCCGGTTTAGTAACCTCAGCGGCCAATTGAATTGGGAATCGGATAAGCCCCGCATGGAAATCACATCCCTGGAGGGCTCGATCCTCCTGGAAGACCTGCACCCCTTTCTTTCCCGGACAAAGAACAGTACCCCTTGGTTGAAGGACCCAGAAAGCCTAAAGGGGCGGGTTTCCGTTCTTTCACTGGCCATGAAAGGGCCGCTTAAGGATCCCGCCGAATGGTGGTATCAAGGGGTATTGGGGGTCGAAAACCTTTTTTTGGACATGACCCAATTGCCGGCACCCCTTAAGGCCGGAAAAGCACGGCTCAATATCACCCCTCAAACGATCCGATTCAGCGATGCCCGGATCGAAATCCTGGATTCCCATTTCAACATGACGGGCGCCCTTGGAAACCCCCTGAAAGGAACAAACCGTTTCGAAACCAGCCTCTCGGGAACATTGGGGGCCAAGGGGATAAAGCATCTCTACCATACCCTGGAAATGCCCGATGACCTTCTTCTGAATGCGCCCATACAAGTGGCATCGGGACGGTTTCTCTGGATAAGAGACACCCGAACATCCCTTTTGGGAGATCTCGATTTTCCGGGTGGCGCGCGCGTTAGAATGGATGTTACCCGTGAACCGGGCAAATTGGATATTCAGAAACTGACCCTTGAAGATGGTCCTACAAGGGCGTCTTTGAGGCTGCTGGCCCATGAAGAACTGGCGGATCTCGATTTTTCGGGCAAAATCCAGAAATCGACCCTGGACAGCATCCTCCCCGACAACCCGTTTTTGGGGGGGTGGATTGAGGGAGATGTATCCGCGCGGATTCTGCCCAAGCAGTCATTTTCCACATCAGCCGAAGGATTCTTGAGGGGAAATGATATTCTTATTTATGGCATACCGGTTCCCGCCAAGATTGTGGACTTTGCTCTGCGTTTCAAAGGTCAACAGCTCCGGATAGAATCCTTTCGAATGCTGCTCCATGAAAACAGACTCATCATGACCGGAAATGCCGATCTTTCCACGGATGATCCCCGATTTGACGTGGATATTACCACCGGGAACGTGGATCTCGACAAGATTCTGGCATTCTTGAAGGCGTCGAAAAAGAAGACCGATTCCCGGAAAGAAGAGGCCCCTTGGGAATTTCCCATTAAAGGGACGGCCCACCTCATGTGGGACAGTTTGAAAATCGACAGGTTTGTCTGGCAGCCGTTTCAAGGGGAAATCAGACTGGGGCCGCGGGAGATTCGCGTTGCCGTTGAAAACGCCAACCTCTGCGGCATCTCGGCTCCGGGCGTTGTACGGATCAAAAGGGATAACGTGGACCTGCGCTTTCGGTTGAGAGCGGAAAAAGCGGACTTAAACAAAAGCATTACCTGTCTCACCAAAGAACGGGTCAGCGCGGAAGGCAAATTCGATCTCAAGGCCAAGATCACGGGCAAAGGAGATTGGAAGGATCTCCCCCAAAAACTCGAAGGTCCCATTCTCTTCTCTTCCGCCAATGGGCGGGTGAAGCAGGATCCGAGACTGGCACGGGTCATATCGGTGCTCAATGTCACGGATATTTTCAAAGGGAAACTCCCCTCCCTTGAAAAGAACGAATTTCCCTACGATCTGGTCCAGATAAAAGCAAATCTTAAAGATGGAAAAATACACGTAAAGGAAGGGGTGATGAGAAGCCCCGCCATGAACCTTGTTGCCACGGGGTATTTGGATCTGCTCAATGACCAGGTGGACAGCAAAGTGCTGGCATCGCCCTTTACGCTGACGGACCGCGTGATCAGCATTATTCCGGTGGCGGGATATATTCTGGGCGGAACGCTGATTTCCGTTCCCGTGAGGATCCAGGGATCCCTGAAAGACCCACAGGTTCAGGTCCTTCCGTTTTCGGAGCTGGGATCAGGCGTCTGGGGCATGATGAAAAGAACCCTTGAAGCGCCGGTCAAGATCATTGAACCGCTGGTTGGAGAAGAAAAAAAGAAGGGGGACGACGCCCTATCCTGGTAATCATTTATGTTCATATTCAGGAGGATGACAATGAAAATCAAAACCATCGCTTTACTGCTGTTGTTTCTGGCCGCCTGCGTACCGGCAAAAACGAAAACATGGGTCAGCACGCCTTCAACCCGGGAGATGCAGAATGCCGATTTCAGTACACAGCTGACACCCCTTAAGCGGGACAAGGAGCACTTTGTCTCCTTCAGGCTTCAGATTGGCAACAAGACCGACCGGGAACTGATGATCGATTGGAACCAGACCCGGTACCTCAACAACGGAAAGAACTTCGGAAAGGTGGTCTTTCCGAGCATCGATCCGGCAACCATCCAGAAATCGATTCCTCCGGCCACTGTTCCCGCGGGCGGTACGTTCATCAGGGAGATCTTTCCCCTCAAACTGGTCGCCTTTGCACCCATTCGGCAGGATATTCTGGACGGTGAAGGGCGCGGTCTATTTCCGGGCCCCCTTCCCCAGGGAAGAAACACCGTTGATCTGGTCATATACGACGGGAAACGCCAAATCCGTCAGCAGATGACCGTGGACATCATACAGAACTGATTTCAGCCAAAATGGTGTTGCGGGTTATTTCAATTTGCTTGACAAAACCGAAATCTCCCGGTTAACAATGGGCCGAAACCGTTAATAAACCAAAAAAAAGAAACCAGGAGCCATCAAAATGGAGATGAACCCCATTGCAGTTGAACTAAACGGCATCATCGAAAAGGGAAACCCCAAAGTCTACGACATGCTGTCCAACGTGGGAAAGAACCTCTTTTTCCCCAAGGGCATTCTTTCACAGAGTGCGGAAGCCAAGGAAAAAGCCCATCGATTCAATGCAACCATCGGTATGGCCACCGAGAAGGGGGATACCATGTTTCTCCCATCGGTCATGTCCATGCTCAATGACATCTCTCCCAGGGAAGCCCTCACCTATGCGCCCTCTTTCGGGATCATGCCCCTACGGGAAGCATGGAAAGAGGAGATCTATAGAAAAAACCCTTCGCTCAAAGGGAAGGAGACAAGCCTTCCGGTGACCTGTAACGCCATCACCCATGCGTTGAGTGTTGTCTCGGATATGTGGGTGGATCCGGGGGATGTTATTCTTCTGCCGGACAAGATGTGGGGCAACTACAACCTGATCTTCGGCGTCAGGAAAGGGGCCGTCATCAAGAACTACACGTTCTTTGATTCCGACGGCGGATTCAACCTGGATGCCTTTAAAAGTTTCGTTGAAAAAGAGGCGGCGGAACGGAAAAAGATCGTTCTGATCCTGAACTTCCCCAATAATCCCACCGGATATACGGTCTCATCCGAAGAAGCGGACCATATCGCCGACGTACTTGCGGACGTCGCCCGAAAAGGAACGCAGGTGGTGGCGTTTACGGACGACGCCTATTTCGGCCTTTTCTACGATGAATCGGCGGCCAAGCAATCCATCTTCACCCGGCTCTTGGACCGGGATCCCAATCTTCTGGCCGTTAAACTGGACGGGGCCACCAAGGAGAATTTCGTATGGGGCTTGCGGGTGGGTTTTATCACCTACGGCTGTCCCGTCACGGGCGACGCACGGCCCTTTTACGATGCACTGGAGAGAAAGACGGCGGGTGCCGTAAGAGGTTCCATCTCCAATGCGTCCCACCTGAGCCAGGAAATGGTTCTGAAATCGCTGCAATCAGACGTCTATTTGCAGGAAAAAGAAGAAAAATTCAAGATCATGAAGGCTCGGGCGGAAGAGGTTAAGCGGGTGCTGGCCGATTCCAAATACCAGGACGCATGGGATGTCTACCCCTTCAATTCAGGCTATTTCATGTGTCTTAAGCTCAAGACCGTGGATGCGGAATCCCTGCGGGTTCACCTGCTGGACACATACGGCGTGGGACTGATCGCCCTTGGCAAAACCGACCTTCGGGTCGCCTTTTCCTGCCTTGAAAAGGAAGACACCCAGGAACTCTTTGATACGGTCCTGAAAGGGATTGGGGATCTTTCAAAGTGAGCCGTTACGCGTAAAAATGACCACCCGACTATTTGGTCCCATCGGTGCCACGGAGAACAGTGGGAAAGGAATCATGGGCCCAGCCGTCACTAGGGGACCCAAAAGCGGCAAGCCGCACTATTTGGCATCCCTTGTATAGAGATAGACCTTTCCTTTGCCTTTTTGCAGTTTTGTGCCGGGAGCAGGTTTTTGTCTTTTGACAACCCTGTGGGTCGCATGGTTTGGACAATCCGGATGCGCCCATCCCAAGCCTGTTTGGGCAAGGATTCTTCTTGAAGTGTCTATTGATTTTCCGACGCAATCGGGGACCTGAACCACGGGCTTGTTTTCTTTGATCGTTTGGTTGTCGGGGTCTTTCTGCCAGCTGAAGCCTTTGAATTGGCCCTTGGGTTTGTCCGGGTCCGTTTTGAGGGACACGGAAGAGATGTTGACACCCTTTTTGACCCAGTATTCAAGACCCGTATTATTGTCCCTTACACTGTTGTAGTCTGACGGTGGGTCGCAATGTCTGTTGCCATTGCTGTCCGTCCAGCAATAGCCATTGCGGTTCTTTGGGTGTACGGCCAACGCCCTTCCACTCAGGTCCCTGACAACCTCAATGGCTTCGGCCCAGGTTTCATTGCCCCCTTTGTAAACTTTTCCCTTCCAGAACCGGACCTCTTGTTTGACCTCCTGCTCAGTCATGAATACCCCTTGGGGAACAAGTGATTCCCAATCATCGGCCAAGGCTTCAAGGCAAAAGACCACCGGTACAATGCAAAAAAAGATCTTGATGTATTTCACGGGACAACCTCCTTTTTTTACACGGCTTTAGAGAAGCTGAAGGATTTAACGGCATCATAATTGGAAATCTTGGCGGGTGGGCCGGCCTTTGCCCGGGCTTTAATAAATGCCCTCTCGACACCCGGCTGCGATGGTCTTGCCCATTTCCTCGCACAGGGAAAATATCTTTTCATCGACGGGACCTTTTGCCAACACGGGCGCCAGAACCTTTTTGAACTGATATCCCAGGCAGATGCGCTCGATATGATTGAGGGCACCGGTGCCATCATTGCCGGCGCTGATCATGACCGCGTACGGTTTTTTGAATATTTCCTTTCGTCCCCGGGCCTGTTCATAGGTCCTGTCAAAAAAGTCTTTGACCATTCCGGCCATGTAACCGAAATACTCCGGCGAAGCAATGATCAGTCCGTGGCACGACAGCAAATCCTCAAGGGTTGCCTCGGACGCCTTTTTCAAAGAAACCGTTACACCCTCCATGGCGCGGGCCCCCTGAGCGGCTTTTTGGGCCATTTCCCTGGTATTGCCGCCTTGTGAATGGTACACAATCAGGATGCCACACATTTCCGTCCCTCCCGAAGCGCGTTTGACGGTCCGCTTTTTGAAACTCTCAATTGCGGTTTCTCAAAAATACGCACCAAACATGAGAATCACCGAATCGATACTCACATTATCCTCGTTGAGATACGCGTTTGACACATGATCCCAGCGCAGGGCCGTGAACAATGACCGTTGGCCCATGGGAAACTCGAATCCAATGCCGGCTCTCGGGTTGAAATTAAGACGCGATCCCTGCCCTTCTACGCGGAATCCCGTGTAAATCAACCCGATCCCCCCTTCAATGTAGGGGATCACCGTTTCTGAATCCAGAAAGTCCAGATAATAAAGGGCCATCATGGCCGCCGAACCCATGGGCCAGTTTTCCGGTGTTGTGGTGGATCCGAGACTGAACTCAAGCTTGAATCGCAAACCATCCGGGGCCTTGTGGGGCCAGACCTTGTCATAGTCCATCATGACATAATAGTTTGCCTGAAGGAATCCGATCTCATTGTCCGGATGAAAGGTGTTGCCGTAACTGAGTCCAAAGCCGAAGCGGGTTGGGACGTCTTCTTCCATGCGGTCCTCGGCCGAAAGCGTGCCGTTAAAGAGCAAAAGGGCAAGGAAGGCAGCCCCGATCACGGAGAGCGTTTGCTTCATTTTCATAGCGGGTCACCTGTCTTCAAGAACAAAAACCGATTGGGACCATCAGAAATTTCGCGGTTTGCAGATGATTTCGCGGATGCGCATATCAAACATATCCGACTGATTTGCCGGTTTCAAAATCAGCGCCGTATCCGAACCCTTGCCGCTCCCCCCGATGGAGACCACATCATTTCCCGTGAGTGCTCCAGCGTCGGCCGCCATGATGGAGACTTCCACCGCCACCTTGGTCCCCTGGCCAAAGAGCCGCAAGGTATCGGCGATGAGAAGCGCGGGATAGACGCCCTGGTGTTTCTTGGCCACGGCACGTTCCACTCCGGAGAGGGCATGGGTGGCCGAGATGACATTGACGCCTCGCGCCATGAGGTCGCTTCTGACCCCGTCATCCATCACCGATTCAAAGGGCTTGCGAAATCCGCAATGATAACTGACCGCCGTGATTTTGAAATTTTTAAATATCTCAACCGCCAGAAAGGCCGTATCGCCGCTGGTGGAAGCCAGCACCACTTCATTGAGACCTAAGGCCGCACCCCTTTTAAAAGCCATTTTTAGGGTTTCTTCCGTGTTTTTCTTTCCTGGTTCCTGGAAATACATGGGTCTCCTTTCCTTCATCATATGTTTAAAAAAGTCAGAAACTCCGTCCAATTTGAAACACGCGGGATCCCGTCCCGGGGCGCCTCGGTGACTCCGGGTATCGTGTGGGCCGGAACCGGCGGTTTGTATTCAAGCACATAGGTAAACCAAACCGGCTGAATTCCCGATGCCAGGGCACCGTTTACGTCGGCATCCACATCATCTCCCACATACATGATTTCCCCTGAGGGAGCATCGAATCCGCTCTTCAGTTCCTCGAAAACCTTTCGGTGCGGTTTTCGATACCCCAACCGGCCCGATATGAGCCTCATGCTGAAAAAAGGGGTCAGATCCAGGCGGTCAAGGATCTCCTGGGCCGCGGGCCAATGGGTAAAATTGCTCAAAAGCCCCAGTTGAAACCGCCCCTGCAACCTTTCCAGCATGGACCTGGTACCGGGAATGCGATCATATGAATCGTAAAAGGTTGAAAAATAGGCCTCAACCACGGCAGCGATTCTGGCATCATCAGGTGAAACCCGGTATCCGAATTTTTCAAGTGCCGCACTGATCCAGAAACGGTTGTGGGTCTCCCTGCCGTCATCCCTCGCCTTTTTGATGAAACTGACGGCCGCATGATAATAGGCCTTTTTAAAAGCGCTTTTTTCCGGACAAAAACCGTTCTCTCTTAGACTCCCAAGCAGACGGGAAAAGGCCTTGTCAAGGGTATCCGGCCGTGCAATTACCAGAGTGTTAAATAGATCAAAACCGATCGCTCGAATGTGATTCATTGGTCCTTCCCGATAACCTCAAAAACAGATGCCTATTGATTCAGAATCAAATCAGCCAAAGTAATTATTCTTACATGCAGCGTGGAATTGTTCAAGTATTAAACAGCGCTTGTGACCATACCTTCTTGCCTATTTGCGGCATCTGAACGGAATTTGACAACCTCCCATTGAAAAGGATATGGTTTTTCAGCAATCAATCCAAAACGGGGACGCGGATCTTTGGGAAACTGGTATGCACTTGCTACCATTGCCTTGCTGTTCTTAGGTTTGCAGCGATTTCTGTACAAAGTCTCGGCGGAGCGAAAATGCAATTCGGCCTGGACCACTTTTTCCTTTATGGCCACGGTGGCGATTCTGAGCACGTTTTTGTTCTTCGCGCGCCATGAAACGGTTCGAAATCCCTGGTTTTTGATCATCATTTCCCTGGCCAACAGCCTGACCTTTTTCATTGCCACGTTCAGCAACTTGGAAGCGCTTAAACAGATACCGGCCAGTGTTGCCTACCCGGTTATCCGTCTAAATGCGGCCATCGTGGTCATCTTCTCCATTTTTTACTTTGGGGATGCCCCCTCCATCTATCAGGGATTGGGCATTTTGCTGGCCATGGGTGCGGTGGTAATCCTTGCCCGTGACACGGCCGATAAAAATGAGACCGCGGGAAACACGCGACTCGGTTTTCTCTTTGCGGGGATCTCCATTTTGGCGAGCACGCTGGCCATCATTTCAAGTAAATTTGCCGCCCTTTACGTCAATAAACTGGCCTTTATGGCAGTCTCCTACACCCTGGCCACCCTCTTTTCATTCACTGTTCGCAAAAAAGCCCAATCCAAAGACACAAATACCCGCCACAGGGAAGCGATCATCATCGGGTTCTTCATGGGACTGCTCAACCTGTGCGGTTTTTACTGCTATCTTTTGGCAATCTCCACCGGTCCCCTTTCCATTGTCACATCCATTATGGCCCTTCATTTTGTGATCGCCGTGATTTTGTCGGCACTGATCTACAAGGAAAGGCTCAACCGATGGCGTATCACCGGCGTTTTTCTGACCATCCTATCTATCCTGTTGCTGAGGCTTTAATTGGAGTCATTGCCGTGAAACGAATCCCCTTTTTCTTTTTGGTCTTAATCGCCTGTTCTCTTTCGGGGCTTCAGGTGATGTCCGCCCACGCACGGGAACCCGTCATCCTCACGGATGAGCAGGGAAAATATCCGTTGGGGCCGCACCTGGAATATCTGGAAGACCCCACGGGAAGGTTGACCATTGACGATGTGACGTCATATGAGGTTGCGGCCCGATTTACCCAAAGCCAAAGTGAAATTCCATCAATTGGCCTTACCGGCTCCGCATACTGGATACGGATTCCCCTGCGCAACGAAGCCCATAAACGGACGGAATGGTTCCTTTTGATAAGAAAACCTCACCTGGATGAGATTGATCTCTATCTGCCTGACGGGACCGGCCAATTTCAGGTATACCGGGCCGGTGACATGCGCCCTTATGATGTTCGCAACATCAAACACCGGCAGGCCGTGTTCAGGGTTACCATGGCACCCGAATCCCAGCTGGTGCTCTACCTTCGTATTCAGAGCACGGGTTTTGTTCTTTTTGATCTGAGTCTGTGGGCCGAAGATGCCTTTCGCCTTTATGACTCCCGTGATGGTCTTTTCCTGGGTTTCTTCATGGGCGCACTATGCATTATGGCCGCCTATAATCTCTTTCTGTTTGTTGCGCTTAAGGACCGGGCCTATCTGCATTATGTGTTGTTTCTTATCTGTACGATATTGCATTTGGCAACCCTTGAGTACGGGTTTTCCTATCAACACATATGGCCCAACCGGATGATACTCAACCGGATCGCCGGAATTCTCTTTCCATGTCTCGCAGCCATTTTTGCCTTGAGTTTTGCAGCCCTATTTCTCCGGACCGACGTTTATGCGCCCGTGCTTCACCGGTATCTCCGGGGACTGCGGTGGCCGTACCTCTTTTTGGCGCTGTTCTCGTTTTTCCAATTGAGCAATTGGATGATCATGGGATTATCCATCCTGAGTTTGACGGCGATTGCCGTCATGATGATCAGCGGCATTCAGGCCCTGCGGAACGGCTATCAGCCGGCGCGGTATTACATTCTGGCCTGGGGCATATTGTGGTTGAATATCATTTTGCAGTTGTTATACATCCTCCGGCTCGTAAATATCCCTGATTACATCCGATACGCCCCCTTTTCCACGCTGGGCATGGTCCTGTTCCTGTCACTGGCATTGGCCGACCGGATTAACGCACTAAAAAAGAAGGCTGAAACAGCAAAAGCCGAAACCGACGGGGTCAATCGGCAGCTTGAGAAAGAACAGAAGCAGGTGGGTCGAAGCGAGAAAAAATACCGGACCCTTTTTGAAAAGTCCCATGACATGATTTTCATAACGGACATGGATGGCCGAATAGCGGATGTCAATCCGGCCGGTGAAACCCTGTTGGGTTTCACCCGTGCCGAGATACTGGGTCTGGCCGCCTCGGAAGTCTATGCTGATCCCGATGATCGCAACCGGTTTCAGGCGCTCATGGCGCAAAAGGGAGCGGTCAACAATTTCGAGGTCAGACTGCGTCGTAAGGACGATGAAGAGATTTATGCCCTGGTAACCGCCACCCTTCGTCATGATGAACATGACCGAATGATCGGCTTTCAGGGAATTATTCACGACATCACGACATTGAAGCAGGCGGAATCCCAACGACAGCGGGCGTTGAAGCTTCAATCCGCAAAAGAGGTTGCTGAAGCGGCCAGCAAAGCCAAGAGCACCTTTTTGGCGAGCATGAGCCATGAATTGCGCACACCGCTAAATGCCATTTTGGGCTTTGCTCAGATTCTTTCAAAGAGTGGGGATTTACCGGCTGACAATCGCGGACATCTGGACATCATATTGCGCAACGGTGAGCATCTCCTCAATCTCATCAATCAGGTACTTGATATTTCTAAAATCGAAGCCGAGAAAATGACCCTCAATGAAGCCTGTTTCGATTTAAAAGCCTTGCTTGAGGGTCTTGAGCAGATGTTTTCGCTGAGAGCCGTGAATAAAGGCCTGACCTTGCGCTTTGAATGCTCCGAGGATGTCCCCCAGTATATCCGCACAGATGAACTCAAACTGCGTCAGGTGCTCATCAATCTGTTCAACAATGCCGTTAAATTCACGGATCAAGGCCATATCATTTTGCGGGTCGAAAATTGTGTTCCGCAAAATGACATTCACGGCTCTGCGGACTGGCCATCCGGAATCCTGAACCTGAAATTCGAAATTGAAGATTCCGGCATGGGCATAGACCCAGGGGAAATGGACAAGGTGTTCGAAGCCTTTGAGCAGACCCAAACCGGTAAACGGATGATGGAAGGGACGGGAATCGGATTGCTGATCAGTCGCAAGTTCGTCCAGTTGATGAGAGGCCATATGCGTGTTAAGAGCACAATGGGAAAGGGTACGACCTTTTTCTTCCAGATACCTGTTCAGGTGGCGGATCCCGGGGATGTGGAAGATATGAGCCCCACCCGCCGGGCCATCGCATTGGAACCCGGACAACCGAAGCACCGGATGCTGATTGCCGACGATAAACCGGATAACCGGGAACTGCTGGTTACGTTGCTGGACCCATTCGGTTTTGAACTGATGGAAGCGAAAAACGGCCGGGAGGCCATTGACATCTGGAAGGAATGGAAACCGCATCTCATATGGTTGGATATGCGCATGCCGGTGTTGGACGGGTATGAATCCACGAAGATCATCAGAGAATCCGAAGACGAAGATCCGGAACCGGCGGGTCCGACGCGTCGGTTTCAAACGAAGATTATCGCGGTAACGGCAAGCTCCTATGAAGAGGAGCGCTCCGTGGTGCTTCAAATAGGGTGTGATGATTATCTGCGGAAACCCTTCAAGGAAGCCGCAATTTTTGACCTTCTCGCAAAACATTTGGGCATCCGGTTTGTTTATGAAAAAGAAGAAGACCTGAAAATCGAAGTACGGCACAGGGGACAAAAAGCGGTGCTGACAAAGGAGGCCATGGCATCGCTCCCTTCCGAGTGTCTGGACGCCTTGAAGAAAGGTGCCAGGGGTCTCGATTTCATGTTGCTTTCCAATGTGATCAGGCAGATACGGGAACATGATGAAGCGATTGCCGATGCGTTGGAACGGTTGGCAAACGGTTTTCAGTACGATAAGATTCTGGATTTGATAGGGGACTGATGATAAAACTTCAATCGAATGTCGGGTCACAAGCCTTGAGAGAAAGAGCAGACAGATGAGTTCAACAGACAAAGGGAATCGCGGCAGCATCTTGGTCGTTGACGATACACCTGATAACTTAGCGGCGCTTTTGAACATGCTAACAAGGACGGGATATTACGTTCGCCCCACATTAAGCGGTAGAAAGGCGTTGAATGCGCTTCGGGAACTGACGGTGGATCTGATACTGCTGGATATCATAATGCCGGAAATGGACGGATATACGGTTTGCGACCGGTTGAAAAGCGATCCCCGTACCCGCGATATCCCGGTTATTTTCATCAGCGGTTTGAGTGAGACCATTGATAAGGTGGAAGCTTTTAAGCACGGCTGCGTTGATTATGTCACCAAACCGTTTGTGGAAGAGGAGGTCATCGCCAGGATCAATACCCACATCACCTTGCGAAGGCAGCAAATAAGACTGAAGGAGGAGCGGGAACGCTTTCAAAAGCTTTCAGAGGCCGCGTTCGAAGGGGTTATCATCCATGACAACGGCAGAATCCTGGAAGCGAATCAAGCGGTGGTGGAGATCTCCGGGTTTCATAAGAATGACCTGATCGGGAAAAATTTTTATGATCTGCTGCCCCCCGAATTGCGTGGGGCCGCCCGAAGACATTTTGAAACAACGGCTGAAAAACCTCTTGAAACCTCCATCAAGAAGCAGGATGGCGCCACGCTTCCCGTGGAGATGCAGGAGCGGTATTTCACCTGGAGCAATCGTTCCGTCAGAATGGTCGCCCTACGGGATATCTCATGGCGCACGGTACTGGCAAGGGAATACAAGACCTTGGAACTGACCCTTGGGGATGAAGGGCAATTTGGGAATATGGTTGGAAAAAGCCCGGAAATGAGAAAGGTGTATGAAAATATCCTGAGGGCCGCTGCCACGGACTTTCCGGTTGCCATCTATGGGGAAACGGGGACCGGAAAGGAATTGACCGCCAGAATGATCTTTGAGTTGAGCAGCCATCACAAGGCTTGTTTTGTACCGGTCAATTGCGCCTCAATCCCGGAAAACCTTTTTGAAAGCCAGTTTTTCGGACACTCCAAAGGGGCTTTTACCGGCGCTGACCGCGACCATGCGGGCTATTTTCAACTGGCCGACGGCGGAACCCTGTTCTTGGATGAGGTGGCTGAATTGCCGTTGACGATACAGGCCAAGTTTCTCCGGGTTTTGGAGGACATGGTTTATCTCCCTTTGGGCGCGAAAAGGGAGCGGAAGTCCGATGTACGGATCATCACGGCCAGCAATAAAGACATGCGTATGATGATGCAGCAGGGAAAAATCAGATGTGATTTATTCTACCGACTTCAGGTGCTCAATATTGACTTGCCGCCGCTCCGGTGGCGAAAGGAGGATATCCCGCTCTTGATCGAACACTTTCTCAATCAGCAGGCCTCTGAGAGGGTGCAGGGTTCCGTCCCTCCCATTCCCCTTGAAACCCTTAACAGATTGTCTGATTATGATTGGCCCGGCAATGTGCGTGAACTCTTTAACGAAGTCCGGCGATGGCTTTCCGGCGGGGAAATGGAACTGGCCGGAGCACTCCCTGACAAAGCCCTCGATGAGGTGAATCTCCCTTCATTGCGGGATGATCTATCCCTGAACGAGGCCGTTGAACGCTTCGAGCGGCATTACATCCCACGGATTCTTCAAAAGCACGGCGGTTACAAAGCAAAAACCGCCGAAACCCTGAAGGTGGACCGCAAAACACTCTATCGTAAACTGAAAAAGTATGGCATGGTGGAATAATTCTTCTTTTTTTGGGGGGGGCGGTGATGCCCCCGGGGGCATGAATGCCCCTTTGCACCCCTTTCACTGGTAATTCCCCAAAACCCGCGGATCTCTGTGGTTTTTTTCGGACACGGATCGAACCTCCTCGGTGGCCCCTCCTCGCTTTTGAAGTAAGAATCCGGCGAAACAGAGATCAACCTACTGAAATTATTGAGATATTTTACAAGGGGCATTTTCGCCCCACTTCCCTCTTGCCCCTGTCTCCCCCATTTCAACCATCATCCGTCAAATCCGCTTAAATTTAAGAAGGTTAGATCTGTAAATAAACATTCGGCATTACTTTTGCCTGTGTATCGACCAAAGGAATTGATTTCCGATCATTCACCCCCATGGCAATGACCGAATGAAAGGAAAAAGGGCATTTTGGGAATGCCATTGAAACAAACTGCTTTAGGAAAGGGATCTCCATGTTAAATCCATTTTATCGAAATCTTTTCATCTCCGTGTTGTTGATTTTTGCGATGGTTTGCCTGAATGCGTGTTCAGACGATAATGGTACACAGCCAGCGGACAGCGAAATTGGAACAGGACCGGGCTTTAGATCGCCGCGTGGCGTCGCAGTGGAAACGGACAGGAATCTGGTGGTGGCGGATGAAGGCCTGCAAGCGGTGGTGCGGGTGCATCCGGTGACGGGGGATCGGACGATCATCTCAGATGACGACACGGGCACCGGAACGGGCTTTGTTCAGCCCTTTGCCATCGCTGTCGAGAGTGATGGTAATCTGGTGGTGGCGGATCTTGGTTTGGGGGCGGTCTTCCGGGTGGATCCGGTGAACGGCAATCGAACCATCCTTTCACGTGAAGACACCGGAACGGGTCCCGGCTTTGGAACGCCTGACGGGATTACCGTGGAGAGCGACGGCAATCTGGCCGTGCTGGACGCCGGCCTGCAGGCGGTCATACGGGTGGATCCGGTGACCGGCGATCGCACCATCATCTCCAATGACCGCACCGGTACGGGTCCCGGCTTTGGAACGCCCTTTGCCATTTCAATTGATACGGATGGAAGCCTGATGGTGGCGGATTCGGGCCTGGCGGCCGTCTTCCGGGTGGACCCTGTGACCGGCGATCGCACCATCATCTCCGATGACGACATCGGAACCGGAGAAGGCTTTGGAAATCCCGCCGGGATTGCCATGGAGGCCACCGGCAATCCGGTGGTGGCGGACGTGGGCCGGGAAAAGATCGTGCGGGTGGATCCGGTGAACGGCGATCGCACCATTGTCTCCGATGACAGTACGGGAACCGGCCCCGACTTTATCCAGCCCCGGGCGGTTGCGGTGGAATGGGACGGAAACCTGGTGGTGCTGGATGAGGGCCTGGAGGCGGTCGTTCGGGTGGACCCGGTGTCGGGCAATCGTACGATTCTGTCATCCGCCAACGAAGAATATGACAGGGGCTTTGAGCGGCCCGTCAGCGTTGCGGTGGAAAGCGACGGAAATCTGGTGTTGGCGGATGAAGGCGTAGAGACCATCTTCCGGATGGATCCGGTGACCAGCGATCTTACGATCATCTCAGATGAAAACAGGGGAACCGGCCCCGTTTTCGGACAGGACGTTGGGATTGCCGTGGAGGCGGATGGCAATCTGGTGGTAATAGATGAAGGACTGCAGGCGGTTTTCCGGGTGGATCCGGTGAGCGGCGACCGCACCATCATCTCGGATATCGACACGGGAACGGGCCCGGGCTTTGCAACACCCCATGTCATTGATGTAGAGCAAGACGGGAATCTGGTGGTGGCGGATATTGGCCTGGCGGCGGTTGTCCGGGTGAATCCGGTGTCCGGTGACCGCACCATCGTCTCCGATGACAACACGGGAACCGGCCAGGGCTTTGGACAGACATTTGGCCTTGCCATAGAGGCCGATGGCAATTTCCTGGTGGTGGATTCCGGCCTGAAGGTGATTTTCCGTGTGGACCAGGTGTCGGGCGATCGTACCATCATCTCGGCTGACAACATCGGAACCGGACCCGATTTTATACAGCCCCGAGACGGGTCCATGGACAATGACGGCAATCTGATCATGGCGGATGTGGGCCTTGGGGCGGTTGTCCGGGTGGATCCGGCGACCGGCGATCGCACCATCGTCTCCGATGACAGCACGGGAACCGGGCCGACCTTCAAAACACCCAATGATGTTGCCGTGGAAGCCAACGGCAATCTGGTGGTGGGAGATGTTGGCTTGCAGTCGCTCGTACGCGTGGATCCGATAACCGGAGACCGGACAATCCTGGAGCCCGCCGGGAGTGAGCAATAGTCGTGGAAAAAAGAACGCCAAAAAAAGGAGCATTATAAGATATGGATGCCGCACCAAAAAAACAGACTTCCCGTCAATCCCGATTCGCTTACCGGATGTTGCTTGTCGTCTTTTTCTTTTTCCTCGCGGGCGGATGCTCATCCGACGGCGGCGATGGAACCAGTTCCGTCTTTGAAAAATTTGTTTTATATCCCCCGTCGCAGTCTACCAAGACATACCTTTTCGACGGTTTCAACAGAACCGTTTTTGAGTGGTCCAGCGACTACTTCTGTGGGATGTCCGCATTTCTGCAGACGGATGGCAGTATCATTCGTGCCGGCTCAATCAACAACATCGAACCCGACAACCGGTTCGTTGAAGCCTACCGGGATGCAAATAACTCGATCTTTCAGATTGGCGGAATTGTTGAGCGCATATCAAAGGAAAGCGACGTTCTCTGGTCCTTTGAATACTACAGCGACGACCATGCACCCCATCACGTTGTTACCGTCATGCCAAACGGAAACCTCTTGATGCCGGTGTGGCGCTATTTCTCCCCGGAGCAGTGCATCGCACTCGGACGCAACCCTCTGCATCTCACTTCCGGTGGATTGTGGATGGAATCCATCATTGAAGTGCGGCCCACGGGGGAAAATGGCGGTGAAATCGTTTGGGAATGGCACGTTTCGGATCATCTCATTCAAGACTTCGATCCTACGAGGGCCAACTTTGGAAATCCCGCCGAAAATCCGGGCCGCGTGGATATCAACTACGGAAACGGCTTGAATATCCCGGAGGATTTCATACATGTGAATTCCGCCTATTACGATGAGGAATTGGATCAGATTTTCATGACGAATTACCATTACAGTGAACTATGGGTCATCGACCACTCCACGACCACCCAAGAGGCCGCGGGCACCTCGGGCGGACGTTATGGTCGCGGCGGGGAATTGATTTATCGTTGGGGCAACCCCTGGGCCTATGGCCGGGATGACGCTCAGGTATTCCTGTTATCCGCGGTGCACGATCCCAAGTGGATCCCTGAAGACGGGCACATCATCCTGTATGACAACAACATTCCCGACCCCACAAGAGGCCTGTCAGGGGGCAATTCAAGGGTGGTGGAGATCAAGCCGCCCATGGCAGCCGACGGTAGTTATCAACTGGGAGCGGACGGCGTTTACGGGCCAAGGGAGCCGGTTTGGGTCGGCGATCTTGGCGTAAATGCAGGCTCCGTTGGCACGGCCCAGAGGCTTTCTGACGGAGATACCCTTTCGTGTGATTGTACAAACAGTCTCGCAATATGGCTGGATATGAATGGCAACATCATCAGGACCGCGGACCTCTACGACGCTGCCAAGGAACAGGCGGAAAGTCCCCAGGTTTTTCGAATGGTAGACTACTCGAAAAATTATGATGGAGTGAAAGCCCTCCAAGTTTCGGGACCTTGACACTTTTCCGCCAAAGCCAAGGGAGCGCCTTCGACCTGCCGCCTGCCGGCGTCATCCCGGCCAGGTGTTAGGTCTTTTTCAAAAGCCTTTCGCCGTTATCCTCTCTGTCCATCCCCCTATGCGCCACCAAAGAGAAGAATGGTGGAATCCCCACTTGCCTAACGCCAATGGCTCCTGTATTTTCATCATATGCCCGAAAGCGATGCACCATTATGAGGCAAAAACCCAGGGGCCTTTGCCCAAGGCATCTTAAGGAAAGACCATTGCGCAATATTAGAGAGGAACAGCCTTTTCCGCCATACCTGCGGGAAGCCTATCATTTCAGGCGTCGTCGGCTTCTCATGGACAACCTGGCCTACCATTTCGTGGATGAAGGAGATCCCGGCAACCCGCCGGTGCTGATGCTGCACGGCAATCCCACCTGGTCTTTCTACTATCGGGAACTGATACGGGCCCTTGCACCGGTCTATCGGGTTGTGGCCCCGGATCACATGGGGTGCGGGTTCTCAGACAAACCGCAGAATTATCCCTACCGTTTGATCAACCATATCGGTAACGTGGAAAAGCTGGTGGCCCACCTGGATCTCCAGAGGATCACGCTGGTTTGTCATGACTGGGGCGGGGCCATCGGCATGGGCGTGGCCACACGTCGCCCGGACCTGTTCAGCCGTTTCGTGATCCTGAACACCGCCGCATGGCGCTCAGGCGCCATGCCCAAGCGGATTGCCGCATGCCGCATCCCCTTCTTGGGTCCTCTGTTGGTGCGCGGCTTAAACGGTTTTGCCCTTTCTGCCACGCGCATGGCCGTGAATAACCCCTTGGACAAGACTGCCATGAAGGGGCTGCTCTATCCTTATGACACCTGGAAGCATCGGATCGCCATTCTTCGCTTCGTGCAGGATATTCCCATGAAGCCGGCTCACCCCTCATACGGATGTCTCAAAGAGATAGAAGAGGGCCTCCGCCGCCTGAAAAACAAGCCGATGCTGATCTGTTGGGGCATGAAAGACTGGTGTTTTAACGGGGTATTCTTGGATGAATGGCGGAAACGATTTCCGAATGCGGTGGTCAAGGAATTGCCCAATGCGGGGCACTATATTCTGGAAGACGCACATGAAGAAGTGGTAGCGGCGATAAAGGGCTTTTTGAGATCTACAAAAACTTGACATTCAGCCCGCCGATTCAATAGTCTTCTGTTAACTGAAGCGGATTCATAGAAACAACGACCACAGAGCAAACCCCAAATGAAGAGAATTGGAAAATTACACATCTTGACGGACACGGTCCTTCAGAACCGATTCACACATGTTGAACTGGCGGAAAAGGCCATTTCAGGGGGCGCGGATACCATTCAATTCCGTCAGAAAACCGGTACCACGAAAGAGTTGATTGAAATTGCCACGGCCATGAAACGGGTTTGCGCCCACATGGGCGCAGCCTTTATCGTCAACGACCGAATTGACGTGGCCATTGCCTCTGAAGCGGATGGCGTTCATCTGGGTCAGGACGATTTTCCCGTTCAGCTGGCGAGAAAGCTGCTTGGAGAGGACGCCATCATCGGCGGATCAGCGGCCACGCCAGAAGAGATTGAAACCGCTATTCGGGATGGAGCGGACTATGTGGGGTTTGGTCCCATCTATCCCACCGGCAGTAAGGACGACGCCGGTGAAGTGACCGGTACGGACCATCTTAAGCGAATCGTTCAGACCACAACGGTGCCGGTGATTGCCATCGGCGGCATTGATCAAACAAATGCCTTCCCGGTCATGGATGCGGGTGCCCATGGGATCGCCGTCATCTCGGCGGTGTGCTGCCGCGAAGATCCTCAAAAGGCGACCCGGGAACTTCTTCGGTCTTTAGGGCTCGTTCCACAATAGGTTTGACCTAATGAACCATGCGACCTTCGGGCCTTAGGAGAAACGGATCTCCTTTTTTTTGAGCGGCCGTTTTGATCTTTCGATGCTTTACTTCACCGCCGTAAAGGGCCGCAATAGGCACACACACACTGAGCAGATTCCTCCGCAATGTGGTTCGATCCTCATCTTCTCTATGAAACCGACTTCTATCCCTGCTCTCGATTTCAAACCAGCCCTGGACCCGCGATTTTCCGTTCTTCAAGGATGTCAATGTTGCCCTCAGCTTGAAGCTTTCAGCATCAATAGTGAAAATTTCCAAGAAACCTTTTCCGTCATCTGTCTGGATCATCTTCCCACTCCCAATGATTCGATCGATCACCTTTTACCCTATCCACACAGTCGAAGCATTTTATCATGTATTTTGAAAGCACCTGCGGCATTGCTTTCTCCAATGAGGCACACAATGCGATGCATGCCCTTGGCAGTGAGTGCCCACCAAGCATCCGCAATATCAAAATGCCCCACATCCTTCCCCACGACCTCCACCCGCTCAATACCGGGCTCCATTCTTTTTACCGCCGAACCGAAATCAGTTGCTTCTCCCACAGGGTTTTCACCGACCACGTACAGAATGGCACCTGTCCTCATGGCATAACCTCCCTTAACTTGAGAAAATTCATTAATGAACCGCCGGCCAAAAAAGAAGCCCTTCAAGTCCGATAACTTGAAGGGCTGCACCCAGTTTCTTAACCCTTTTTATGGTTTGCCAAAAACCCCGTAACACCGCGGAGTTCAAAAGCGTAAGAGGCAGGTTTTCTGGCTCTCGGATCAATCTATTCTCCGCACCTTCCCATTCCGATCTTTCGAAACAGTGGCATTTCGCGGATTTCGTCCCCGATCACAGCGGCGGGACCACTCCCGATTTCCACGGGATTCCCTATT
>JANQDY010000062.1 GCA_028278625.1 Thermodesulfobacteriota bacterium | reverse complement strand
CGATGCGAGTTGAGAATCTACCACCGAGTTCCCCCTCGTATCGCAGGTCAAGACGTTTGCCTAAAAACATGGCAACGTTATCCGGTTTAACGGAATGTGAAAGGGTTCGAACAAGTTCCTCATAAATTGTAGAAAGGGTTTCTCTGTTCCGAAAAACAATATCGGTGGCATATTCCGCTTGCATGATGGACCAATGAATACCCGCTTTGAATTGACTGATTGGGGGACAAAAAACAGGCGCATATTTTTCCAGAATCTGATGGAGGTTTTTACCGGAAAACGTATCGGATATTTCTTGTGCTTTTTCAAAGCTGTCGAGGTCATAAAAGGCATTTTCTCTTTGCTTATAACCGATACCTTCTCTGCAGAGTTGATTGGCAAGCCAATTGTGGGCATTGCAATAGAACTGTAGCCGAAAAGGTGCCCAGGTAGGTACACGGAGATAGCAAAGGCCATAGTCCTTATCGATAAAATAGAAATAGTAATGGAGGCACCGTCCGGAATCGTATTTGAAAAATGTTTTGTGTGATTTCTTGTCGTGCCATGGTTTGAAAGCCGTACAGGTCTCCATGGCTGAAAAAATATGCACGAGGCCGGGACGATCGCCCCGTTTGGCAAGAATCTCTGCGACCCGATCATCCTTGCGGAAGTTTTTCTTTCGGATGAACTCAATTTCGAGCCCATTTTTGCAGGCGATGGACTTCGCGGTTTCATTGATTTTGTCTCTCATAGGGGAAGCCCATTTTTTGAAATCAAATATCTTGATGCGGGATCGAAAAAAGAAGTTGGTAATGGCTCCCGGATAACAAATGTCAGGTAACGTTCCTTGGATGATGATTCTATCGTAACATGAAAGCTGTCCGAGGATTTTATCGCAGTGTCGTTCAATAAAACCTGTCATGATGAGCATCTCCAAAAATAGCGGTTGTCATCATGGTATAAGTCTATGAAATCAAAATCAAACAAAGCTATAAATGTTTTTACCTTTATGGTTCCGGCTTGTCCGGGTTAGGTCCTACTCTTTTAATCGTTACTGACTTCATTTACAAATTCTCATCTTTAATATGTAAAACCTACCTTTTTTATAGTTTCCCACCCATATAACCCCCCTTGCAATAAAAACCCTATTTATTTTATATTTTTAGTGAATCGATGAACTGACGGCAAGCATTGCCCATGGGTTGCTGTCTGTTTTTACACTCGATACCGAAACCTGTCTTTTATCTTCGCTGAAAAGCGAATGGCAAAGCCAGCATGAGGGTTAAAGGGATTTTTATATTCTTTTCCTAAGCCGTCTCGGAAAATCTCGATGTCTGCTTTGGTACCCTACATCATTCGAATGCGGGAAAAAGCGTCTAGCGTAGGCAATAGCGCCTGAAACATGGAAAACCAAAAACCCAATATGTCACTACACCTTTCTGAATATTACGGCGTTATCAGAAAACAAAAATGGATCATCCTCAGTTCTCTCGTCATCATGGTCCTACTGACCATGTTTTTTACTTTCCGAATGAAACCGCTTTATCGTGCAACGGCTACGCTTGTTATTGATGAAGAAAGAAGCAAATCGCCTCTTAACGGTGAAGGAATCGACTTTGCTGCTAGCTATGCGTCCCAGGCGGTTACACTCAAAACCCATTCTACACTAATCACCTCCCGTCAGATAATAGAAACTCTAATTGGTCGCCTTAAACTGAATCAAGGCAAGACAACGCCGGAGGTAAATTCCTGGGATGCGTTTTTGTCCAGGATCAAGAAATCGATTCACCGACTTCTGGGACATGAAGAAAAACCGCTAACGGATGATGCGCAGCTCACTCGAGAGATAGACTCCCTTCGTTCAAGGATAGACATTCAAGAAGTCAAGAATACCAGGCTGTTAAGAATTTCGGTCCAGGACAGCAACCCTGAAATGGCTTTTTGCATCGCCAATTCCCTCGCGGCCACCTACATTGAGTTCAACATCGCCAACAAGCTGAGATCTTCCAAAGATACGCTCAATTGGATGAGAGAGCAGTTAAACGAAATGAAAAGCAAACTGGAAGGGTCAGAGGAGGCCTTTCTGGACTACAAGCAGCAGGAAAATCTTTTTTCCATCGAGGGGAAACAAAAGCTCATCTCTCAGAAAATTGCGGATTTTAATGATGCTCAGCTCCAAGCCCGAAACAAACGCCTGGAAGTAGAGGCAAAACTGCATGAACTGAAACGATCACTCCGCTTGGGAGTTGGAAAACTGGGAATTCGTTCTCTTATAGGGAATCCGGTTATTGACAGTCTGAACACGCAATTATTAAACGCCGAAGTGGAGCTCTCCCGACTCAGCAAGGTTTACAAATCAAAACACCCGAAAATCATACAGATTAAAACTAAAATTGAAAAAACAGAGAAGAAACTAGCTCAAGAAATCAATAAAGAGATAAAAAGTCTTGAAGCGGAACGGGCCGTCCTGCTGGCCAAGGAAAAGGCCATGGAGCGTACAATCGCAGATTTCGGCCAGGAAGCATTGAGCACAAATCGAAAGGAGTTGAAGTATTCCATTCTTCAAAGAGGCGTCAGAACCAACCAGAAGCTGTACGACACCCTCTTGTCGAAGATAGAGGAATCCAATCTCATCAAAGATGTGGACTTGTCCAATATTAGAATCGTTGAAAAAGCCGTACTGCCTCTTACGCCCTTTAAACCGAACAAGAAACTGAATTTTGTTCTGAGTATTATTTTCGGTCTTATGACAGGGTTATGCCTGGCCTTTCTTCGACAATACCTGGATCGCTCCATACATACGGAAGATGACGTTCAAAAACATCTGGACCTGCCGGTCCTTTCAGTCATTCCCGAAGCGGACAAAAGAAAGGGCAAGTCGACTGAGACAAATACTGCCAAGAATTTTCCGATTTTTCTCGGAGACTATCCATCGAATTCCAGGTACGCGGAATCTTTTCGAACCCTTCGGACGAATGTCAATTTTTCGTTCCTGGATAACACTTTTCGCGCAATTTTGCTCACCAGTGCTGCGCAGGGGGAAGGAAAAACAATTACCGCCTTGAACCTTGCACACACCTTAGCACAAGCTGGGAAATCCGTTCTCATGATAGATGCTGACCTTCGAAAACCAAGCTTAAGCAATGTCGTTCCTGAAAACAATTCCCCAGGGCTTACGGGGATCATCCTGGACCTTTTCGGAACGAACGTTGATAAAACTCAGCCGAATAAATCTGTGGGAATTAGCGACCTTATCAGACTCGTCTCACTTCAAAAAAAGAACGGCACGCTTCATCTTAAAGATAACAAAGATCTGGTAGAAATCCGATTTGTAAGGGGCCTCATAAAAGACATCAACTGGCTGACGCGACCGAATAACCGAAAACTGGCGGTCGTGCTCGGCAGATCTGGCCTCATTACAACAGAACAGGCCACTCAGGCCATCAGACGCCAAAGAGATACTGGACAAAAACTGGCGTTTATTATCATCAACATGGGAATTTTAGCGGAGGATGACCTGAAGGGTCCTCTGATGATTCATATGATAGAAGCGCTTCGCACAGCCCTGCAAATGAGAAAGGGAGTTTTTCACTTCAAAGAGTCACAGGAAGTTGAATCCGATCAGGCCTCCTTTGATCCCGTTGATTTCGATCAGGTTTATAAACGGGCTCTCATTGGAAAAGAAAGCCTTCCGTTTTTGGGAAAAGCCATAGATGAAGCCATTGTTAGAACAGATACAAAAAATCTCTTTCTGCTGCCGGCAGGCCGGCTTGCACCCAATCCAAGTGAGGTCATGGGATCAAATCGCATGGCCTTTCTGATTTCACAACTGAAAGACCGATTTGACTGCCTGATTATCGATACACCACCCATCTTACCCATGAGCGACGCCCTTGTTCTAGCCCCCAGAACTGATGGGGTGCTCCTAGTAGTACGGGCAGGTCACATAAAGCGTGAGATGTTAAGAAATAGTGTCGACCAGTTGAAAATGGCGCAAGCCAATATACTTGGCATCGTTCTTAACCGTGTGGATCTCAAAAAAGAGGCCTATTATAAGTACTTTCATAAATATTATTCCAGCTATTATACGGCTGGGTCTTGAAAGATATCTTTTGTGTTCATGAGTTGTCTTTCTAAGAAGAAGTCCAGAGAAATACAGAATTGTGAACTTGGCTTGTTGTTGAGTAATTTGCTGCTTAACTGAATTTAGGAATGGCTAAGAGCTTGCCAACGCTGTTTTAGCTGAATAACAAGTTGGAACTTGAAGAGCGGAGCTATGCCTTAAGATGGGGTTCAAGCCATTGTGAATATGGCGTTTTGTCGAAACCTACAACCCGGTATTTAGAATCACATTTTCACATTTCGAACTTCCCGTTCTGGTTTTGCGTTGTTCTCGCCTGATGCTGAACCTCAAACCGTTGAAGCCGGATCGTATTTTCAATTCCGGCAGTCCAGATCGCAATTTGGCTACCCAATCAGTTCATGGTGGTTTAATTACCATGGCTGCACAGGTAATTCAATTTATTATACAAATTACTGGAACGATGTTTCTTGCTCGGTTGTTGACGCCTGCTGATTTCGGTTTAATAAGCATGGTTGCTGTCGTTATCAATTTTGCTCAAATGTTTAAAGACGCTGGTCTCTCTATGGCAACCATTCAAAAAGATAATATTAGCCACGAACAAATCAGCATGTTGTTTTGGATAAATGTTCTGGTAAGTATCTTTATCGGTTTATGTGTACTGGTTGCATCCCCTCTCGTCGCTTTGTTCTATGATAAGCCAGAGTTAACTATGGTCACTGCTGTTCTTTCTGTTTCATTCATCATCACCGGTTTAGGCATTCAGCACACCGCTCTACTGAACCGCAACATGCGTTTTGGATGTCTTGCTTTTGTCCAGATCCTGGCACAAAGCATTTCATTCACTACTGCTATTTTTCTGGCCTCCAATGATTGGCGCTACTGGGCGCTAGTCGGTGGCTCAACTGCTTCGGCTTTTGCGTCCATTTCTTTAACACTCTTTTTCTGCCAGTGGTTTCCGGGCCGGATGCAAAAAGGTTCTGGAGTACGCAGCATGCTAAATTTCGGTTTATATGTAACGGGATTCAACTTTGTAAACTACTTTGCGCGCAATTTGGACAATATTCTCATCGGTCGCTATATTGGTTCAGGCTCTTTGGGGCTCTATTCTAAAGCGTATCAGTTATTTATGTTGCCTATGAGCCAAATTCGAGGACCGATAGCAAGTGTTGCGATGCCAGTGCTCAGCAAGCTGAGAAATGAACCCCAACGATATGAAAAATACTATCAACGTATAATCGATGTTACAGCGACATTAACAATTCCAATCGCGGTGTATTGTATAATCGAAGCTGAATTCATTGTTTTTCTAACACTAGGCCAACAATGGATGGGGGCAGTTTCGGTTTTTCGCATCCTTGCCTTTGCTGGCATGATTCAACCAGTTGCGGGGACTCGTGGTATTGTTCTGTTAAGCAGTGGCTTTCATAAAAGATATTTTTACTGGGGCATATCGAATGGCTTTTTGTGCAGCATCTCCTTTTTCATGGGGCTCTCATATGGCATAGAAGGGATTGCCTGTGCTTACGCTATAATGAATTACTTGATTCTAATTCCGTCTCTTTTTTACTGTTTTTACGGAACACCTGTAACTGTACCCCTCTTTCTTAAAACGCTCTTTTCACCCCTCGCAGCTGCAGGAACTGCCGGAATTATACTAATGGTATTGAAGTGGAACTTGAATCAGCATTCTTTTTTTTGGGATGGGCTTTTCCTTTTGCTCTTTGCCTCTATGTATGCAGGGTTTAGCTACTGTCGAAAATCAATGCGCGAAACATCGTCTATAATTCTTGCCCGTTTACTAAACAAATTTAGAAATTCTTCGGACAATTGAGGTTTGAAATCCTTGGCTGAAAGAAACGTAAACCAAATTGTCCGAGAAAATCTTTGTACCTCTTGCGGAGCCTGTTCTGCTGTTTGTCCTTCTTATGCCATATATTTCAAAGAAACAACTGGAGGCCATTATTTCCCTTTTATTACCACGAATCTATGCAAGAATTGTGGTTTGTGCTTGTCCGTATGTTCCGGCAAACATTTTTCTGATGACTTATGGAATAGGATGCCTATGGATCCATTTTCAGGGATTTGTCTTGAGTCATACGTTGGCAAAGCTAAGAATCAGAAGATATATTATAGTTCACAAAGTGGTGGTATTGTTTCCGCTTTGACAATCGAGATGATAGACAATGGACTCGCCGATGCAGCGGTTTCGGTTGTGATGGATTGGGGAATTCCTCCTCGCCCCAGGGCCTGCTTGGCCCACTGTGCAGAGGAGGTTATGGATTCCCAAAAATCGAAATACTGCCCTGTTCCTGTTCTTTCTGTATTGAAAGAGATTCTTCATTCCGAAAAGAGGGTTGTTTTTGTGGGTACCCCATGCCAGGTTCACGGCCTAGCAAACATCATGGACCAACTGCCAGAGATACGGAAGAATATCATTCTTATAATTGGTTTGATTTGTGAAAGGGTGATGACTTATGCCGCTTTGGACTATTTTATTTATTCATCAGGGATAGGAAATAAATCCGAGCTGAATATTGCATTCAAAGATAAGGCTTGCGGGGGCTATCCTGGAAATATCCATATCCAAACTAAAAACGGGCAAAACAAAATACTTCCGTCTGGAGTCAGGTTGCAGATTAAAGACTATTTTACGCCGGCTAGATGCAGAATCTGTTTTGATAAGATGAATATTTTTTCGGACATAACAATTGGCGATCCCCACGAAATAGCGGGCGTAAACAGAGATATGGGCGAGTCGGCAATTATATTGAGAACGCCTAAGGGACTCAGTGCTTTTCGATCATTACAACGTGGAAATGCCATTGAAGTACGTTCTCTTCAATATAAGGAAATGCTGAAGGGTCAGCACATAGATGACAAGAAAAGAGAATGGGCCAGCTATGTAAAAGCTTGGAAAGAAACCGAATTTCAGTTGCCTGAGTATGTCAAATTTGTCATGGATTATACCACTTGCCCTGTGAACAAAAGAAAATACGCAAAGAGTCTAAAATATTCTCTAAAGCTGGACGATTCTGATTTCAGACGAGCCTTGTTGAAACAGGTACATTATTCAAGAAAAATAGATTTTTGTATCCTTATTTTTTCATTTCCTCTGCGATATCTTCAAAAGATAATCAGAAAAACTTTTTCAAGACCGAAAGAATCGCAAAAGACGAGAACCTCAACATGCTAATCGAAATAAGGGGAGCGGGTTTTGTTAACAAAGGGGCAGAACTTATGCTCCGCACCATCCAATCCAGACTTGCGGAGGCGCTTCCTTGTGCGTCATTTTCAATAGATCCTTGGGGAAATCCATCCCCCTATCTTGACAGATGCAGAATTGGGCTCTATCAAAAATTGTGGCTGAGAAAATTCGGAATTCAATGGGGCTATTTCGGCGCTTTAATTCCGAAAAGATTACGTTCGGCCTACGGCATGGTGCTGGATTCAGAACTAGATGTTGTTCTCGATGCGTCTGGATTTGCCTATGCTGATCATTGGGGACCATATCAAACCCAAATTGCTGCAAAAGCTGCAAAGAAGTGGAAGAAACAGGGGACAAAAGTCGTATTTTTGCCACAGGCCTTTGGTCCCTTTAAAAGCAGGCAAATCCGGTCAGCTTTAAACACCATTGTCGAATATGCCGACTTAGTCTTTGCCAGGGACAGGTTATCTTATGGATACATGGTTGACGTTACAGGAAAGCGAAATAATATAAAAATAGCGCCAGATTTCACAAACCTCTTGGATGGTGAACTTCCTGAGGACTTTGACACTAAAAAAAATAGATTTTGCATAATTCCCAATTATAGAATGATCGATATGACTTCCGATAAGCGTGGCAACTCTTATATTGACTTTATGAGAAAATGCGTGAAACATATTCATGATAGAGGAAAAAGCCCTTTTATTCTTATTCATGAAGAGAAAGACGATTTAGATTTATGCCGAAGAATCGTAAATGCAGTTGGTGAAGATATTAGTATTGTATGTGAAAAGAATTCACTTTATGTTAAAGGAATTATTGGTGCCAGTGAAGCTGTTATTAGCTCACGATTTCATGGCTTAGTTAGTGCGCTTTCTCAAGGCATCCCTGCACTTGGAACTGGATGGAGCCATAAATATACTATGCTCTTTGAAGATTATGGTTTCAAAGAGGGCTTAATCTCACCTGAATTAAGTCATTTTGACCTCCACAATAGACTTGAAATGGTCATTTCTGAATCAAGACGCAATTACATAATCGATAAAATTGTTACTGCTGCAAAAGTTCAGAAAAATGCCTCAGTGCAAATGTGGAATATGATTCTAAGTCTACTTGAATGCTGAATCGTCTGAATCATTTTGAATTTGAGGAGATGATATGAAGAACATGCTTCTCATAACTTATTTCTTTCCACCTTTGAATCATATAGCGGCTCGAAGATTTGGTGAAATAGTAGAGCACATGACTTCGTTCGGTTGGATGCCCTGGATTCTCACTACTCACTCTAGTGGCTCCGCTAGTGTGAACATTTCTGAATCAAATATTATAAGAATATCTAAACATCAATCAAGTCATGTAGAATTCAATGTCCCAAAACCAATCAGCAAATATAGAAAAATCCCAAAACGTTTTCGAATCAGTCTACGATCTCTAGAAACAAGTATGTTTGATTGGTATTTTCCCCTGAAAAAGCAAGAATTAATGATACTAAATCAGCTACCAAAACTCCATTGCATTATTTCAAGCTATGGACCTGCAGCTCCGCATTGGATCGCCCGCTACTTTTCAGTGAAATACAACATTCCGTGGATAGCTGACTTCAGGGATCCTGGAGCACTCAGGAACAGAACGAATTACATTTCCGCAACTATTGATCAGAAAATAGAGAAATATCTATTAAAACCAAGCCAAGCTATCACCACAGTTAGCGAAACATGGGCAAGGATGCATGAAAATACTTATGATAAGCTCGCCAAAGTAATTTACCACGGATGGTCGGAACACTATACTGAGGAAAAGTTCGTAAAATTCGATATCCCAAATGTTTTTCGAAAACCATATGTATATTATGCCGGATTTCTTTATGAACACTGCCTAAAACCTATTTTTCTGCTTCTGGAGGCATTGAGATGCCATGGAAACATAAGATTATTGATGAGATCTACTGGTACTCACAAAATAAAGGAAAAGATTTTAAATTATTCAAGAGAAAATGGCATTGAAGATCTAGTTTGTATTTTGACACCGTGCAGTTCAGATCAAGTAAATATGGAATCTCAAAGATCCGTTGCCAACATTGTGCTAGAAGACCTAAACTGCACTGATGATTTAAAAGCTGGATCGATTTGCGGAAAGCTTACTAAATTGCTACCGATGAAACCTCCCATACTAGCAATAGCAGGTTCAAATTCTGAAATTGGAAAAATTGTTGCTAGCACTGATAAGGGAAAACTATGTTCTAGCTTAGAGGAAATTAAGCTATTTTTCAAAGACATAGGAAGTTTTTCTTCCGCCTCAATTAAAGAAAACCAAAAGATACAAAGGTTTTCCACTAAAGAACAGG
Organism: Thermodesulfobacteriota bacterium; assembly: GCA_028278625.1. The sequence goes on along the minus strand of JANQDY010000062.1, from coordinate 89,387 downwards.
CGAATGAACTATGTTCTTTCTTGAATGAGCTAGTTTCTTGAAAAACAGATAAATGAATGGGTTTATGGACATATTGTCGCCCTTTATGTGTTATAAAACCGGCCTCACTTAGAATGCCAATTTCTAATTCATCAAAATGAAAACTAAGATTGTTTGGTTAAATCCTGGTCTGGGTTTCTCCAAGAAAGGCGCGCTTCTATACATGGAAGCCCTATTCATGGAGTTCTGTTCTATTTTTCCCAAGACAACTTTCATCACTAATGAAAGTGTATGTGATGAATACGCCCGAAAATTCAGGGTGCTAATTAGAGGAAAGCACAAGCGGAAAACCTGGAAACCTTTCCCTGGCACTCACCATAAAAGAGGGATTACACTTCTTTCTCCAATGATTTTGCTTGATCTCTTAAATCTTAGACCAGATATAGTTATCACCCCAGAATTCAATTTGTGGACACTTTTTGCTCTTATAGCAAAGAAATGGGGGGGATGGAAGGTTACTATTTTGATTGATGGACCTTCAAAATCAGTTGAAGCAAGACACAGTAAGACGCGTACGTTAGTGAGGAAAATTATGGCAAGAATGTGTGACTCATTTGTAACAAATTCCCATAGAACAATAAGCTATTTGAAGGAATTTCTTGATGCAGACGAAAAGAAATTGCATCGCATAATCTATTATCAGGCATATAGAAGAATGAGAAACTCCTCGAATTACAATAGCTCCATATTATGTTTACATAATAGTTCAAAATGCAATTTTATTTATGTAGGAAGACTGATTCCACTAAAGGGAATTTGGCAACTACTTATTGCTTGGTCTTTGCTTCCTCCTGAAAAATCCCAAAAGGCAAGATTGGTCATTGTTGGTGACGGTGAATCAAAACAGGACTTAATGAGAACCAAGGAAAAGCTGGGATTAAGTAATGTTTTCTTTGTTGGCAATGTTGATTATGGGTCCCTGGATTCTTGGTATCTAAACTCTGATGTTTTTGTTTTCCCTTCACTGGAAGATACGTGGGGTGTGGTGGTTTGTGAAGCTATGAGCGCCGGAAATGCAGTTCTTTGTTCCAAGCATGCAGGAGTATCGGAACTCATCGTTCACGGTGAATGCGGTTTTATTTTTGATCCTCACTCAACGGAAGAGCTTTGTAATTACATACGCTTTTCAATTGAGAATCCTGAAAAAATTGATATGTTTGGCAGTAGGGCTAATGAACTTATTGGGCCTCATACTCCTAGGAAAGCAGCCATTTCTCTAAAAGACGTAATCAAAAAGATCTCGATTGAATGGAAATGAAATTATCAATTTTTACTCAGAGGCTGTCAGGGGGTGCATTTTCCAATTTGACTGCTTCCTTGTCAAAGGGCTTCTTAGAAGCCGGAATCAAGCAATTGTATGTCCTCTATCTGCACAGGGGTCCTGGCAAGTATATAAGTTATCCAAAAGAAGTGCAGTTGGTCAGGCTGGGTGTGCCAAGATCGTTTTGCTCGCCGATTCCACTAATTAGCTTTTTGGCAAAGCAAAATCCCGACTTTTTGATTACCATGCCAACCACTGTCAATATGGCGGCCCTTATTGCATGGTATATTTCCAGGAGACTCCACAAAACTAAATTGATTGTCACAGAACATGCAACAGTAAGCTTTCACGCGTATCGCGAGCACAGGTACGATCCCAGAGTTCGTTTTCAACCTCTGATTCTGCCTCGTCTTTATCCCTTGGCTGATGGGCTGGTTGCCAACAGCCAAGAAGTTCTCGATGATTTGGTCCAAAATATAGGAGTTCCGGTAGCTGGGTTGAAGCACACATCCATACTCAACCCTGTAGACATTGAAAAGGTTGAGAAGCTAGCTAACAAAAGGGTAGCCCATCCATGGATTCTTGAAAAAGAATCACCTGTGCTGGTAACTGTCGTTAGACTTGCGGACCAAAAGAACATCCCTTTTCTTCTAGTCGCTTTTAGCATCCTAACCAAAAAACAAAAAGCAAAGCTTATCATAATCGGTGACGGGCCTGAACGAAAATGTCTTGAAAAAAAACTTTCCAAAATGGACATAAGAAATGATGTGAGTTTGCTTGGCTATGTTGATAATCCTATGCCGTTTGTAAAAAATGCAGATGTATTTGTACTATCGTCAAAGGAAGAAGCTTTTGGCCTGGTTCTGGTGGAAGCGATGGCTACCAATGTACCTGTAGTGGCGACAGACGCTTTGGGCGGTGGGCCGCGGAAAATTCTTGAAAATGGAAAATATGGAAAACTTGTTGATAGAAATGATCCAAAAGCTTTCTGCGACGCAATTCATGAGCTACTTGTCTCAAAAAGGAGGCGAGAACACTTCGCCAAATTGGGCAGAGAGAGATGCCAAGAATTTAGGCCCGAAAACATCGCCAAAGCCTGGATGTCATTCCTGCAAGATTTGTGAGGAACATCACACCCAAAACATCCTCAAGTTCACCAATTCTGTCAATCGCTGGTGAGTGCAATGCAGCCTTTTTGGCTTGAGTTTAGTTACGATACAGCAAATTATCATATATCTGATTATATGAGAATAACATTTTTTCCAATCTAAATCGAGATTTGACAAACGACCGAGATTGTTCCCCGAGTTCTTCTAAATCCCACTTTCCGTAATTCACTTCTTTTAAGCACTTCATAAACTGCTCTTTATTTCCGATTTCGAAAAAAAGAGGCCAACTTGGAGGAAGCGTTTCGTTAAGACCAGGGGCATCGGCGGCTAATACGGGCACGCCCGCAAGTGAAGCTTCAATTGAGATCAATGCGAGCCCTTCAAATCGTGAAGGCATAATTATTAGGTCAAATTGATTTATTACTCTGTAAACATCAGGAATAGGATCAGACACGGCAACTTCTGAATGATGTGATTTGAGATCAAAAACTTTGCTTCTCAGGTTTCCATCACCAATGAAATGAAAAAAGAAGGATTCTCGGAGCTGAGGGTCCATAGCATCAATCCAATGAACCAGATAATCAACGCCTTTTTGCATTTCGAATCGACCAATAAATGCGGCATGAAAAGGCCGAATTAAATGGTCATTCCTATCGTTGGTCTCCACAGATTCTGGCAAACGACCTCCGTTGTAAATCACGCTCTGATGCCTGCTTTCATGAAGCTTGCTTCTTTTCCTCAATCTTCGATATCCATAAATAGAGGCATTTGAGACACCGATAACAATATCATCTTTGAAGCTTTTTTCTACCCACCGCCCCAATATTGGACGCGTAGCCCACAGAGAAATGTTGTGTATCGTTCGCACTACGAACGGTGTTGATAATCGAAAAAGACTTAGAATTTTCAATGATTGTGATAAGACGAAATCAGGAATATCTGTGTGAGAGTGTATGATATCGGGCTTTCCTCTTTTAATTATACACGTGAGTTTGAATGGCGCAAAGACCAATGCGATTTTCTTCGGGCCACGAAAGAGTGTCACACACTTCACCCCCTTTGAAATCAAATTTTTCCGTATGTTTCCGGCGTATTCGGTGTAGGTCGGGAAAACCTCAATTAAAACGAACTCCAACTTCTTGTTACTTAAATCGGGACATCCTGTAACCAATTCAAATGCGACACTTTCCGCCCCACCTAGGCTGATGGATGTAATCAAGTGGAAAATTTTTTTCATTTTCAAGCCTCATCAATAAATCGTCCATATCGATGGCAATTTTAATCGCTATTCTAATTAATTCATCACCAGTAAGCAACCACCCGTGAAAACTATTTTAATTGTACATGACTTCTACCAGCAATGCGGGGGAGAGGACCAGGTTTTCAGCTCCGAAATGGCTCTCTTGAAACAGCATGGGAACAATGTGCATGGATACACGCGATACAACGCCACAATAGGAGCAAAGAATATTTTGTCCACGGGGATTGGGACGATCTGGTCTCTAGATTGTTATAAAGACCTTTCAAGATTGCTTCGGGAAGTTCAACCCGATGTTGTCCACTTTCATAATATATTTCCTCTTATTTCACCTTCTGCATATTATGCGTGCAAAAAAACTGGTGCCAGGGTTGTACAGACCCTTCATAATTACCGCCTTTTATGCCCATCAGCGCTTTTATACCACCGCAGCAGTATTTGCACTGATTGCGTAAGCCGTCGTTTTGCCTGGCCAGGCATTCTAAGGAGATGCTATAGAAACTCCGCTCCTCAAACCGCTGCCGTGGCTGTTATGACTGCCGCCCATAGGCTCCTCAGAACATTTCAGAATCAGGTTGATACTTACATATCACTCACATCGTTTTCCCAAAGGTTTTTCATTGAAGGGGGTCTTCCTGCAAAGAAAGTTGCGATCAAGCCTAATTTTGTTCATCCTGACCCTGGCAGAAAAAGAAACGGAAGGCACTATATGCTTTATGTTGGGCGACTTGCACCTGAAAAAGGTGTAGAGACACTTCTTCATTCGTTTAAAGGCTTGCCGGAAATTCCTCTAAAAATTGCTGGTGATGGGCCATTGCTCAAAAAGATGGTTAAGTATATTCATTCATCCAACATTCGAAACGTTCAAATTATGGGGTATCGAAGTGGAAAAGAAATAATAGAGCTACTTAAAAGCGCGGCTTGTTTGATTTTTCCATCTCTCTGGTATGAGGGTTTTCCTATGAGCATTGCAGAGTCGTTTGCATGTGGTGTACCGGTAATTACTTCAAGAATCGGTGCCTTGGAGGAAATTGTTGATCATCGAGGGACAGGACTCCATTTTATTGCAGGAAATCCACAGGATTTGGCCGAAAAGATTGAATGGGTTTGGACCCACCCTGCCAATACGGATTCTATGGGAAAACAGGCAAGGTCTGAATACGAAAACAACTATACCGCCGAAAAGAACTATCAAATGCTCATGGACATCTACGACAAAGCAATAGGCAATTTGTAGAAGACTGTCTTTGAAAGTCTTTCTTGTACTCAAAATGAAAAGGCCAAATCTGATTCAGCGTTTTCCTTGCTATGCCACCCTGTAAATCGATTACCGCTAAATCCAAAAAATTCTGGGTTATCGTTCTTGCAACAAATTCAATAATGGCCTATGCACTGGCCCAAAATTTCATATTTTCGACTATTCTGCTTGGTGCACTGTCTGGTATCATACTGCTTGAAATGCCTGCCAGTGTCTGGGTGACCGCAGCTGTACTTTCCGCAACGCTTTCCCGCTTTCTCGAATGTTATATTGGAGTCCCGGGAATTGTAAATTTTGTCCATTTTCCGATTGCTTTGGTAGGTGCCCTTTATGCAGTGTATCATGGTGAAGGCAGGTCACAAACAGGCAAAACAATTGGTACCGGTTTGGCAATATTCCTTCTATGGTCCTATATTTCTCTTTTTGTTAACAGCGGAGAATTGTTCCGACCATTTATGGCTTGGCTGGTTTTTCTTGAACCCTTTTTAATTATCTATGCACTTTTAAAAGCCCGCCCATCTGTTGAAGGAGTGAGGATGTTGTGGGGAGTGCTGATTTTCATTCTTCTGATACAAATACCCACTGGATTTGCTCAATTCATACTTCTCGGTGCAGGGGATTTTGTTCAGGGGACCTTTGCTGGAATGGGTGCGGGGCATCACGTTTGTGGGGGCCTAGTACTGGTCGGTGCCCTTTTGTGTGTCGTAAGGGGGCTCTATTCAAGTATTATGATTGCGCGGTGGCAATGGCTTGGAATCGCTGCCATATTGTTCGTAATTGCTGTATTGTCTGATTCCAGACAAATGATTGTTGCTTTTTTGCCTTGTCTCCTCTACGCATTATTGATTTCCAACAAAATACAAATAAAGACAGTTTTGTTCTTGACGCCTTTAGTTGTTTTGACAGGTTTAATTGCCACCTACCTGCATTCAGGACTGAGTGCGGCTGTCAGCCTGGAAAAACTGCTATACGGATTTGAGGTCAAAGCCCGTGTATTGGAATTCATTATTGGCTTACAATCGGAGAGACCCTGGTCATTGCTATTGGGATTAGGAGGGGGAAATTCAGTAGGTCGGGTTGCTTTTCTGTCAATGGCAGCTAAAGCCAGCTCTCCCATTCAACTTCTTGGATTATCCGCATCACCAACGGCCCAAGAGATATGGCTTTTGTCCCCGGAATTAAGCCCTGTATACGCGCGCGGCTCATCTGCTTATGGGGTGAAATCAACCTGGCTAGCCCTTTATGGAGATTTTGGCCCACTTGGTTTGGGCCTTTATCTTTGGATGTCCATTCGAGTCTGGCTTGAACTTAAGAAAGGCTCAGGGTGGGAAAGCATTTCGGCCAGAGCCGCAATACTTCTAGCGGCAACATTAGGCGTCAGTTATTCATGGATGGAGGAGCCTGGATTTGTCCTTCCTGTAGCCTTGATCGTGGGACTTGCGATTGTGTCACATCGACATCGCGCTGTTGAGGGACAGACAGAATGATGTTGCAGAAAAGTAGCGGCATGACTGGTTTTGGGACTTGTTTGGCAACTACCCGGGTTCTTAATGAAATCTACTTTTGATGGTCCAAGTGCAGATGGAGTTTTCAGCTTCTGAAAGTTCAGCCTTTTCCGAAAAAGATGCTTTTTGTTCTATTTTAGGAATGAGAGTTCATGAGGTGTCTTATGTCAAGGCTGTCAATGCAATCATTAACTGGGCCAAGGACTTTCCGTATTTTGGAAGGTATGTTTGCGCATCAAACGTGCATATGTGCATGGAGGCTTTTGATGATCCATTTTTTAGAAAAATAATAAACAATGCAGACATGGTAGTGCCTGATGGGAAGCCGTTGGTATGGGCAATGCGATTGCTGAGATGCAATAAAGCGATTCAGGTCAGGGGATCGGATTTGTTTATCAGACTGTGCAAAGCAGCAGAGGAAGAGGAAATCCCCGTTGGCTTTTATGGCGGATCAGAACAAAGTCTGGCCGACTTTTTGAGATTTGTGATGAACAGATTTCCTACATTGAAGATCCCCTTTTTTTCCGCGCCACCATTTAGAGCGCTGATCAAACAAGAAGAAGAGGACTATTTAGAGGCCATTCGGACTTCTGGAATTCGGATTCTATTCATTGGGATTGGATGCCCCAAACAGGAAAAGTGGATGGCTGCCATCAGAGACAGAGTTCCCTGTGTCATGGTAGGGATTGGGGCTGCTTTTGATTTTTTCAGTGGTAGGAAGAAGCATGCGCCGGTTTGGATGCAAAAGGCCGGAATTGAGTGGGTCTTTCGTCTAGCAAATGACCCCCGTCGACTTTGGAGACGCTATTTAAAGCATAATCCTCGGTTTATTCTATTTTTCTTGAGGCAACTGCTGAAATCAAGGCATCAAGCTTGACGGTAATATTAAGTCAGATGGACGAAAAAAAGCGGAAATCGAAAGAAAGACCGCCCTAAATCCTACTTTGATTGTGACGGATCAGAGACATAAAGATGGATATGACGTTCGCTTTTGGGAATCCTGAGTTCTCTGGTCAGTCCGCCCTTCTGATCTTTTATGTAGAGACTATTTGCCCAGAAATTGGTGTGTACCAGTGACATACGCCCCTGGTTTTCCCATTCGGGAATTGTATCAGGCGTAGGCGTTGCCGGGTACACTTGTCCGCCAAGCACCTCGGTTTCCGCTCTGGGTCCGGTGACAATGTTTGTTCCCCTGCCCTCGGATTTATATCCCAAAATCCAGATTCTGGCAGCATTATTGAAAACCTTGGTGTCTTTCGATTCTGCGTTTAGTTGACGCATCCAGACGTTTTGTGGGTGATCAAAATGCCAGGGCTTTCCCAACATGTCGTCTACAAACAGGTCGCCGCAATTGGGTCCGGTGGTGTAACCTCGCATCCCGCGGCTGTGCAGAACGATCAGGGATTTTGGCGAATTGTGAAACACATCGGTAATGGGATGGTTCCAGACGAAAGTACTAAAGGTGAGTCTGTCTAGAAATACTTCGCCACGATCGGGATCATCAAACATAAGCATCGGTTTTTTCCCAAGGGACTTCTCATCAGCCATGAGGATCGAACCGCACCCCTGCAAGACCTTGACATTACCCCGGACATTTATCGTGTCGCGAATCATGTAAGTGGCATGAGGGAAATAGACCGTTGTTTTTCCGGAATCTATGGCCTTTTGAAGCGCCTCGGTTGCATCATAGACATTGATGTTGTGCCCCCTGAACCAGCAACGTCTTATGGGTGGCTTATGCTTTTGAACACTCTCCCAATTTCCTGGGTCTTCCCAAGGCATTTCTGGCGTTTCCTTAATAGGAAGATTCAATGAGTGTTTGCCACCCCACAAAGTCCTTACCGGGCCATTTACATATTCGCCGCTGACAATTTCAGCGGAGATGAGCTCTTTTCCTTCTCTGACAGCGGCTTTATAGCCTTCAACGGTCAAGTTTCTGAGAAACAACGAACCGCCATTGTTTACGATAGCTGCATTTTGTGCGCTGCCGTCTTCAAGACATGAATCCAGCAAAACAACCTGGCTGTTTCTGCCGGCGTTGATGATGGCCGGGACATTGTTGCGACTAATCAAACCCCGTATGGCAATTGCGTGTCCATGATTTCGAATTGCGGCAACATGCTGATTTCGAAGAATAATGTGTTCAAATGTTGAGGTGTACACAACATTGGCGACTTCTATGCCAATATCAAAGCCCGTCACCAGAACGTTCTTGCAGAGTGCCGGGCCAGGGCCGTGTCGGCGCATATCGATACCGAAGGCCCCACTCAGTTGTGGGTCGCCCGACCTGATTGTGACGCGGTGCAACCCACCGCCGTTGTGGCTCATGAATTCGATTCCGATGGCACCTGGATTTCCTTTTCCCGTATCAATCGTCAAATCCATCACATGACATGAAAAATTTGTGTTTCTGCATCCTTTGCTGGGCTTTGGATCGGTTGTGCCGAAAACTGCCTTTGGGTGTTTTGGGTCCTGATAGCTGGGGCTGTAGTCCTTTAGCCGAATGATGGTTTCATCCCTGTTTTCACCTTGGATGAAAACCCAAGGCTTTGTCCACACCTCTTTTGAAACCAGATAAGTACCTCTTGGGAAATAAAATGTGCGCATGTGGGTGTTGGGTGTATTCTGGAAAATATCCTGGATTACAGCAGTATCGTCCGTTAGACCATCACCCTTTGCCCCCAGGTATTTCATGTCACGAATCCCTGCATCCGGAGGATAAGAAATGACCCGCGTTTTTTGCTTTTTCACGCTCTTTTCGGACTTTGCCGCAAGATGCTTCCGGATGGAATCAGGTACAATGATAACGCCCGAGTAGAAATTGCTGTCCGCTTGAACCAATTCATACAGACCAAAAGCAAGCGATACGAAAAACACTGTGATTGAAAGAAGCTTCACGGATTTACCTCTCCCGAAACACCTGTGAAAAAGGAGCAAAACAGACACCACAGACTATATAACAATCAGACAACACTCCAAGCATCAATTTAAATCCGCTTGTCCCCCACCACAATAATCATCGCAGATAATAGAAATTAGAGAATAATTTAGCAGCAATTCTAATTATGGACGTTGATTGGGTGCAAAATCTGTGAGAGCGGCGTCTCGCCGCGATTTTTTGCGGCTGGAAGCCGCTCCCACAAAGGTCAATCATTTCAAAATGAGAATTGCTGATAATTTAGAGTTCTCAAGATCAGCAAATAGAAAAGCCGGAACATTGAGAATGTATCATTTTTGCACCTATTTTGACCATCGGTTTTTGGATCGAGGTCTGGCACTTCATGATTCCCTGGTTCAGCATTGCGAGTCATTTCTGTTATGGATCCTTTGTATGGACCATCGGTGCCATGAGGTGCTGAGCAGCATGCGATTGCCGTCCGTGCGGCTGTTGTCGCTTCAGGAGCTGGAGGCCGCTGACTGCGAACTTCGGGAAGCGAAACAAACCCGTTCAAAGATAGAGTACTATTTTACTTGTTCGCCAGCCTTTCCGCTCTATCTCCTGGAAGCATATCCTGAACTTAAAGAAATCACTTATTTGGATGCGGATCTCTACTTTTTTGACAGTCCTTCCATTGTTTATGAAGAGATCGCCAGCAGTTCAATAGCCATTATCCCCCACCGTTTTCCTTGGAGAATTCGGCATAAGGAAAAATACGGCATTTACAACGTGGGCCTCATCTACTTTCGGAAAGATGAAAATGGCCTATCGTGTCTTCGCTGGTGGCGCCAGCGCTGTCTTGATTGGTGCCACGCATGGGTAGAAAAAGACCGTTTTGCGGATCAGAAATATCTGGACCAATGGCCGACCCTTTTTGAAGGTGTGACTGTTTTGAAAAACAAAGGGCTAAATCTTGCAGTGTGGAATATGGCCAACTTCCACATATCACGGGACAATGCAGGCCTTGTTCGGGTAGACGAACTGCCGCTGATATTTTTCCACTTTCAGGGACTGCGCCGAATTCGGCCGTGGCTATACGATCCCTATTCCTTGAATTCCAGGATCATTTTGAGCGCCAACACGAAAAGGATAATTTTCGTTCCATATATTCGAACTTTGATGCGCATGAAGCGAAAAGCATCTTTGTTTGAATTGAGCGAAATGTGCAGTGAAAACCATGAACCTTTCCATGTCGGTCCCTCCTCCGGCGTACGCATGCTAGAGCTTTTTAAAGCATGCATTCATGCGGCTCTTTCGGTTATTACCTGGAATTACATAAAGGTGAATTCTGAAAATTAATAAATTATTTTAAAATGTTAAGGGAACAGCAAAGACTCATTACCAGCGTACATAAGGCGCTCGATATAGGGCTTACGGTCGTAGCGTTTGTCTGTGCATACTTCCTGCGGAAGCATTTGATTCCCTATAATTCTTCAGGCTTGGCCTCGGTACCCGATTACTATGTTGTTATTCTCTTAATTGTCATTATCTGGTATTCGGTATTCGGTTTGTTTCGGTTGTACGACAGCTACAGAAGGCAGATTCTAAGTAGCATACTCTGGAAGATGTTCAAGGCAGTTTCAGTGTCAACCAGTCTGCTTTTTGTTGCCATTTACCTGCTGAATATCAGAGAGGTCAGTCGCATTCTTCTGGGAATTTTCTTCTTGTTTGACATCGGTCTGCTTGCTTCCAGCAAAGGGATTGTCTACAAGATGCTTCAGAAATACAGGAAGAGAGGATTTAACTTCAGAAATGTTTTAATTATCGGAAGCCGTGCCAGAGCAAGAGATGTTATTGAAGCAATTGGGGAAAACCTGGGTGCCGGCTTTAGAGTGCTTGGCTGTCTCGAAACAGAACCCAATCGGGTTGGTGATAAGGTGAAAAGAGGTGTAAGTGTCATTGATACTGTTGATGCCTTCATCAAAATCCTTAAGGAGCACGTTGTCGACGAAGTGATTTTTGCCATGCCGCTCAAACGAATCGCCAAGGCTGATCAGTACATTGCCATGGCCGAAGAAATTGGAGTGGCAGTCCGCATCATTCCTGACTGGCAGATACACTCCCTTACTCACAAGCCGGACAAAGTTTCGGTCAACTTTGAAGAATTTCTGGGCGTGCCCTCCATGACCCTTACAATGAGCCCACAGGCTCATGCTGCGCTCTATTTAAAGAGCCTATTGGACTTTTTGATGGCCAGTATCATCTTTCTCTTTTTTCTTCCTCAGTTTATTGTTATTATATGTGCCATCAAGATCGTTTCACCGGGACCCGTCTTCTTCAGACAGGAGCGTTGTGGCTTAAACGGCAGGAGGTTCACACTATACAAATTCAGAACCATGGTGAAAAATGCCGAAGAGCGTCTTGAGGAAGTAAGGGCTTTAAATGAAGCGGATGGACCTGTATTTAAGATTCGGAAAGACCCGCGGCTCATTCCAGGTATTGGGCCGTTGTTAAGAAGGACCAGCCTGGACGAATTACCCCAGATGATCAATGTACTACGCGGGGAAATGAGCATCGTTGGCCCTAGACCGCCCATTCCCGAAGAAGTTGGAAAATACGAAACATGGCAGCGCCGTCGGTTGTCCATGAAACCGGGGCTGACCTGCACTTGGCAATGTGCGCCAAAACGTAATGATATCGACTTTGATGCATGGATGAAAATGGATCTTATTTACATTGACAACTGGTCTTTGTGGCTTGACTTCAAGATTCTCGTCAGGACTGCCAAAGCGATGATGCTGGGAGAAGGTAGGTGAGAATAGAGAATAATGGTTTGGGGGAGGAGTAGATGGTTCAAAGCGTTGGGATGAGCCCAGGCTCTGCCTCCAATGATATTGACTCTAAAACAATCTTCTATCTTAAATATGCCTTCGACAGATTTTTAGGTTGGATATTCTTGATGGCGTCGAGTCCGTTGTTCTTTTTAGTGGCTTACGGCATATGGATCGAAGGGTTTTTTTTCAAAAGCGCCAGGGGTCCTATATTCTATCGTGAAAATAGAATCTCCAAAGGCAAGCTTTTCCAATTGTACAAATTTCGGGTTCTCACACAAGCTGCTCTTCAAAGAGCGGCAAAAGAAGACTCCGTATGGTTTATTCAATTCGACAAGAAAAATACGACGCTCATGGGCAAAATTCTGATTCAGTGTTATCTTGACGAAATGCCGCAACTTTTGAACATATTCTTGGGTCAGATGAGTTTTGTGGGTCCCAGGCCGCGGGTGCTACCCATTTATCAAGAAGATCTGGCACAAGGGCATCGCGCGCTGAAATATCTAAAGGGGGGCATCACGGGACCGGCACAATTGGCCAAGGGGCAGGTAGAGGACAGTGGATTGGCGCTTAGTGAAGAGTATCTCAAGAAATGTTATTCCTATGGCCCTTTGAAGCTTTTTAAATATGACCTTGGAATTATGTGGAAATCGGTCTTTAAGCTAATGAAGGCCGAAGGCCTTTAGCGGCATCATCTCGCTCCCTGCCCAAACAACATAACCCCTATGGTTTTGAGGACGATCTTGCCATCCAGAATCAGTGACATGTTCTTGATATAGTAAATGTCATATTCAAGCTTTTTCAAAGCATCTTCTACGGATGCCCCATAGGGATAGTTCACCTGTGCCCACCCCGTAATGCCGGGGCTCACCGCATGGCGTATGCCGTAATAGGGGATCTCCGCTTCCAGTTGTTCCACGAACTCAGGGCGTTCCGGCCTGGGGCCGATCAAACTCATATCACCTAAAAATACATTATAGATCTGGGGCAACTCATCAATTCTGAGTTTGCGTATGATGCGGCCAACCCGGGTGATCCTGGGGTCCTCCTTTTCCGCCCACTGGGCCCCGTCTTGTTCGGCATTTTCTTTCATGGAACGGAATTTCCAGGCGGTGAAAGGTTTGCCCCCTTTGCCCACCCGCTGTTGTCTGAAAAAAACAGGCCCTGATGAATCCAACCGAATGGCCAAAATGGTCAAGACGATAATGGGCAGTGACATGAGAACCAACACTCCGGAGATTGAAAAATCGAGCAGCCGTTTGACTTTCTGGATGTACGATTTGGTAACCAGACTGAACCCTTCCGAAAACACCAGCCAATCATCCCGAATATGTTCTACCGGCACAGTTTCAGTGACTTCCTCGAAAACTTCCGGCATGTTCTTGATGGTCATACCCTCCAATTTAGCGTTCAGAACGGCTTTAATCATATACTCTGAACGATCCCGGGTGATCGCCACCAAAGTCGTCTGCGCACCGACCTCTTTTCCGATTTCCTTTAACTGGGAAACTCTTCCCAGGACAGGAAGGTCCCCAATTATCCGGCCAATTTTCTGAACATCATCGTCCAAGAATCCCACCGGTTCGTAAAAGCCGAACGGTCCTTTCAACAGATCGAGCAACGCCAATCCACTCTCCCCTGCCCCGGCGATGAGGACTTTTTCTTTGCCGGAAGAGACCGGATTCATGCGAAAGAGCGCATTTCGCCAGCAGAATCCGAAACCCCACACAAACCCCATCTGCAGCAGAAAGATGCCGCGTCCGAATTCCCAGTGCTGCAGTGAATAGAATAAAAACGCCAGCAAAACACCCGCGGCAATGACTGCGGCCGTTGTCCGCATTGCCATCTCTTTAACCGTAGGAGGGCGATAGACATCGTAGAGGTTAAAGATGTAAAAGGCGGTGATATATAACAGAAGTGTAAAGGTGGAAGCGCCGGTATGGACTCTGAAAATATCATAAGAAGGTTCATCCGGTTCAAACCGGATCCAGGCGGACAACTGTGTTGCGAGCAATATGAGAGCAATGTCGCCGATCAATAAAAGCATCCGGTTCCAAGATGTTTGTCGCATTCCCAGGAATTTCATCGTATCAATTTCTGCCGATCAAACCTCGTTCTCAAGCAATTTCCAAACAAGAATCTCTATTGCATCCTCCCTGCCATATGCGCAAAACACGAATATCATAAGCATCGGTATCATAATCTAATGTTCTCTACGATTTCTTCCAATATGCCATCCATATCATACCTAAAATCCCAACCGGAATAGTCTTTCTTAAATTTTGATACATCGGAAATGTACCAGATGTGATCACCGATCCGAGCCCTGTCTATATATTCTGTCTTCGCTTTTTTTCCGACCAATCGTTCAATTTTTTTGATCGCTTCCATCATGGAAATGTTTGAATATCTTGACCCTCCCATATTATAGACTTGACCAATTCCGGGGTTTTTGTAGAAGTGATCAAATGCGGTTACCAGGTCATAGGCATGAATATTGTCTCTAACCTGTTTTCCTTTGTAACCGAAGATGGAATATGTTTCTCCGGTCATAATGCATTTTGCCAGATAGGCGAGGAAACCATGGAGCTCCGCACCGGAATGATGTGACCCCGTTATACAACCGGCCCGAAAACAAACGGTTTTCAGTTGAAAATACCTTCCGTACTCCTGGACCAAAATGTCGGCCGCGGCTTTGGAAGCGCCAAAGAGGCTATGCTTACATTGATCTATTGACATGGATTCATCAATGCCAGCTTTGCCGAATTTGTGCGTTTTTTCTACCTCATAACGGGTTTCCCATTCTCTTAGCGGTAGGTAGTTGGGTGTATCGCCGTATACTTTGTTGGTTGAAATAAAAATAAAAACACCATCCGGACAGCAAGATCTGAAATTCTCCAAAAGATTCAATGTGCCGTTGGCGTTGATGGCAAAATCTGTAAACGGCTCTTTGGCTGCCCAATCATGGGATGGTTGCGCGGCAGCGTGTATGACGAGGTTGAAGTCAAAGTCTTTGAAAAGAGATTCGAGTAGCGTATTGTCCCTTATATCGATGTTACGGTGCTCATAATTGGTGCATCTGTTGAGCAATTCGGCCCCATTCCATTCGGTGGATGCAGTCTCCCCAAAAAAGTACTTTCGCATATCGTTATCAACGCCGATGACCTCATGCCCTTGTGCTGAGAAGAATTTTGCAGCCTCTGAACCGACCAAGCCGGCAGATCCAGTGACCAGTATACTTGCCATGATTGTCTCACTTCTCCTTCTAATTATCCAAAGATCTTAAAAACCTTCAGATATTTCGCCGAAAGAGTATTTGAAACCTCTTTTAAATGCAACACCCTGTACAAAGAAAAACCGGCTGTTTGTTGTATCCACAAAGACCCCAGTTACGTGTAGCACGTATTTTGCGCGTTTTCAATGAACACCATCACAATTGTGTTGTCCACTGCCTTTATTTGGGCGATGGGCATTTCCTTTAGGAAAAAACGACCTCACCGTCTTTAATGTCTACGGTAACCTGATCTCCCTCCTTCACCGTTCCCTCAAGGATTTTCATGGCCAGCGGATCCTGTATGTAATGCTGAATGGCCCTTTTAAGCGGCCTGGCACCGTAAACAGGATCAAAACCGGCCTCCGCCAGGTATGTCTCGGCCGCATCGGTCAGTTTAAGCGCGATCTTGCTGTCACTAAGGCGTTTGCTCAACAGCCCGATCTGTATTCCCACGATCATTTTGATCTCTTCAGGCCCCAGTGAGTTAAAGGTCACGATTTCATCAATACGGTTCAAGAACTCCGGCTTGAAGGTGGCACGCAAAACCTCCATAACCGCTTTTTCCATTTTTTCCCGGTCTTTTCCCTGCATTTCCTGAATGATTTGACTCCCCACATTGGAGGTCATGATCAGAACCGTGTTTTTGAAATCCACGGTTCGCCCTTTGCCGTCGGTCATGCGGCCGTCATCCAGAATTTGCAAAAGGGCGTTGAATACATCGGGATGGGCCTTCTCGATTTCATCGAAGAGAACCACGGAATAGGGATGACGCCGAATGGCCTCCGTCAGATAGCCCCCTTCCTCATAACCCACGTACCCCGGAGGGGCGCCGATCAGCCGCGCCACGGAGTGCTTTTCCATATACTCGCTCATGTCCACGCGCACCATATATTGCTCATCGTCAAAAAGGAATTGAGCGAGGGTTCTGGCCAGCTCCGTCTTGCCGACGCCGGTCGGTCCCAGGAAAATAAAGGATCCGATGGGTCGATTGGGATCCTGCAGGCCGGACCGGGCCCGGCGAACGGCATTGGCAACCGCATCAATGGCTTTGCGCTGCCCAACCACCCGCTTTGAAAGACGCTCCTCCATCTGGAGAAGCTTTTCCTTCTCCCCTTCCATCATTCGTGATACGGGGATACCGGTCCATTTGGCCACTACCTCGGCAATATCCTCGCTGTCCACTTCTTCCTTGAGCATTTTCTGCCCGCTCTGAAGTTCCTCCAACTTTCGGTTTTCTTCTTCCAGGGTCTTCTCCAGTTCCCCCAGTTGGCCGTATTTCAACTTGGCGGCCTTGGCAAGATCGCCATCACGTTCCGCAATCTGGGCCTCGGACTTGGTCGCCTCCATCCGTTCCTTGATGTTCTGAATCGTATGGATGGCCTCTTTTTCCTTTTTCCAGTGTTTGGTCATCTCGTCCGTCTGGGCCTTCAACTCTTTCAGTTCGGCTTTAATCTTTTCCCGCCGTTCCTTGCTCGTTTTATCCTTTTCCTTTTTAAGGGCCTCGTTTTCGATCTCAAGCTGGGTGATTTTCCGCTGAATGTTGTCGATCTCCGCCGGCATGCTGTCGATCTCGATCCGAAGACGGCTGGTGGCTTCATCTATCAAGTCGATGGCCTTGTCCGGCAGAAAACGGTCGGTGATATACCGGTTGGAGAGTGTCGCCGCCGCCACCAGGGCGGAATCCTTGATGCGGACCCCATGATGCACCTCGTATTTCTCTTTCAATCCTCGAAGGATGCTGATGGTATCTTCAACGGTCGGTTCCTCCACCATCACCGGCTGAAACCGCCGCTCAAATGCGGCATCCTTTTCAATGTATTTTCGGTATTCCTTAATGGTCGTGGCACCCACACACCGCAGTTCTCCGCGGGCCAGGGCCGGTTTTAGCATATTGGAGGCATCCACGGCCCCTTCAGCGGCTCCCGCACCCACCAGGGTGTGCATCTCATCGATAAAAAGAACAATCTGCCCTTCGGCGTCGGTCACTTCCTTGAGCACCGCTTTCAGCCGGTCCTCGAATTCCCCCCGGTACTTGGCTCCGGCAATGAGGGCACCCATATCAAGGGCCACCACCTGTTTGTCCTTCAGGGTCTCAGGGACATCTCCCTGAACAATGCGCTGAGCAAGCCCTTCCACGATTGCCGTCTTTCCAACCCCGGGCTCACCGATGAGCACGGGATTGTTTTTGGTTCTTCGGCTCAACACCTGCACAATCCTTCGAATTTCATCATCGCGCCCGATCACCGGATCCAGCTTTCCCTTTGAAGCAATATCCGTAAGATCGGTGCAGAACCGTTCCAGGGCCTGGTATTTGTCTTCCGGATTCTGGTCAGTGATACGCTGTCCGCCTCTAATATCCACCAGCGCTTTTAAAATGGCATCCCTGGTGACTCCCGAGGCCGCCAGAAGCCGGACCGCTTCGCCTTGTTTTTCCTCCGTTGCCGCAAGCAAGATGTGTTCGAGGCTCACAAACTGATCTTTTACCTGTTCCGCCTCGGCAAAAGCGCGGTCCAACATGGCTTTGGCCCTTTGAGACAGATAGGCTTGCCCATAGCCGCCGCCGGAAATCTTCGGCAGCTTCTCCAGTGCCGCCTCAAAGGCGCCTGCCAGCTGGTTCTGGTCCGCGCCAATCTTACCCAAAAGGGGTGGAATCACCCCTTCCTTCTGATCAAGTATGGCTCTTACAATATGCTCCGGCTCCATCTGTTGATTGCCGAAGCGTTCAGCCAGTTGCTGGGCATCTTGAATGGTTTCCTGTGCTTTCAACGTGAATTTGTCAAATTTCATATGTTCATTCCTCCTCTGAGAAGTGCGTTCTTTTCAAAGCAATTTAAATTCGTATAAATTGCTACAACCCCTCTTCTGAAGGGATTTTTTATTATTATTTAGGTCAACATCATCAATTTAAGTTCTACTAGAGTAGAAGTCAACATTGGCCATCCAAAAACGAAACCATTCACCTGTTGACATCAATAATCGCATTTGCTAAAAAAATCCGACTGTTTCGATCCCATGCATCCACATGGAATTGCATGTTAATAATCTTGCTGAAAGGAGCATCTGAATAATGGAAGCGTTAACCCCGTTTTATGAAGTGAACGAAGCCCTCGTTGCCATGGGGGCCGAAAAACTGAACCTTTGCATGCAGTGCGGCATGTGTGCGGGTTCATGTCCCTGGCGTATCGTCGAGGGGCCTTTCAACATTCGCAAATTGATTCGAATGGCTCAGTTGGGCGTGGAAGGATACGAATCGGATGATATTTTGTACGGCTGCACCACCTGCAACACCTGTGTTTTAAAATGCCCCCGCGGCGTCACCATCATCGATGTGGTAAAGGCCATGCGAGGAATGATGGCGGAAACCGGCACCATTCCGGGTGTTTTGAAAACAGCCACCGGAAGCGTACACTCTAACGGCAACCCCTGGTCAGAACCGCGGGAAAAAAGAACTGTCTGGACGGAAGGCTTGGACGTTCCGGCGTTTGATGAAAATACCGAATACTTTCTTTCTGTGTGCTGCACCTCCGCGTACGATCCCAGAAGCCAAAAAATCGCTGAGGCCATGGTCAAAGTGCTTTCCGCGGCAGGCATCAGTTTCGGGATTATCGGCGAAAAGGAAAGCTGTTGTGCGGAATCGGTTCGAAAAATCGGCGATGAAGAGCTTTTCATGAATATGGCTCAGAAAAACATTCAGCTGTATCAGGACAAAGGGGTCAAGAAGATCATCACCACCTCGCCCCACTGCTACTACACTTACACCCAGGAATACCCTGAATTCGGCGGCGAGTTTGAGGTGGTTCACTATACCCAGCTGCTGGCGGAACTGATTGAAAAAGGGGATGTGAAACTGTCAAAAACCATCGATAAGAAGATCACCTACCATGATCCCTGCTATCTGGGCCGACACAGTGAAGTCTATGATGAACCCCGTGCATTGATTAACGCGGCCACCGGCGGCAACCTGGTGGAAATGGAACGTAACCGAAACAAAAGTTTGTGTTGCGGCGCGGGCGGGGGGCGTCTTTGGATGGAAACACCACCGGAATGGCGTTTTTCCGATTTGAGAATCCATGAAGCCATCGACACCGGCGCCACCATCTTGGCCACCGCATGTCCCTATTGCGTCTCCATGCTGGAAGACAGCCGGAAGACCGTGAACAAGGAAGACGAAATCGAAATCAAAGACATCTCAGAATTGATTGCGGAAGCACTTTAACCGTTTGAAAATTCATCGAAAAGCCCTGCCCCGCCGGGCAGGGCTTTTCGTGATTCTGGCCTTTAGTTTTCAGGCCCCCAAGTTTCGAGTGACCCATGAAGACAGCCTATCTTGATTGTTTTTCCGGTTTGAGCGGGGATATGTTTGTGGCATCCTTTCTGGACGCAGGACTCCCCTTTGATGATTTGAAAAGATGCCTTCTGACCCTTGCCGTTGAAGGCTATGAGCTTGAGATCAGACGGGAGATGCGGCAACAGATGTCGGGCACCCGTTTTCTGGTCCACGTGGACAGCCATCATCACGAAAATCATCGGCACGGACACAAAAGCGCCCATGAAAACAGAGGACTGACGGCCATCTGTGAGATCATCAAACAGGGGGACCTGACCGACGTCATGAAAGAAAAATCCATATCGGTCTTTGAATCCCTGGCTCGCGTCGAAGGTCATATCCACAACATGCCCATAGAAAAGGTCCACTTTCATGAAGTGGGTGCCGTCGATTCCATCATTGACATTGTGGGGACGGTATATGCCCTTGAAACCATGGGCATTGACCGCCTGTTCGTTTCGTCGTTGCCGCTGGGATCGGGCTTTGTGGAAACCGCCCACGGCAGAATCCCTGTTCCGGCGCCTGCCACCCTCGCCCTTCTAAAAGGCGTCCCGGTATTTGATTCCGGTCTTAGGCAGGAAATGGTAACCCCCACGGGCGCGGCATTGGCCACCAGTTTGGCTTCGGGCTTTGGTGCCATGCCCCCCATGACGGTTCAGGGTGTGGGCTACGGGGTCGGCACCCGTGACCTGCCCGACCGGCCGAATCTCTTGCGGATCATCATCGGCCATGAGGCCCCCGAAAGCCAGACGGACACGGTGGTGGTCCTTGAAACCAACCTGGATGACATGTCTCCGGAAGGGTTGGGATACCTCATGGATCGGTTGTTCCTGGCAGGCGCTCTGGATGTGGCTTTCTTCCCGGCCCAAATGAAGAAGAACCGGCCAGGCGTTCAGGTTCAAGTCATCGGCAGACCGGACCACAAGGACGCTCTGATGGAAATCATGGTCCGGGAAACCACCACGCTTGGCATTCGTTTTCGATATTCCCGACGGAAGATTCTTCCGCGGGAACAGAAAAAAATCGACAGCCCATGGGGAAAAATGAATGTCAAGCGGATTCTTCGAAGTGGTTGCACCCAATTTATACCGGAATTTGATACCTGCAGGGAAATTGCAATAAAACACAACATTCCACTGAAGGACATTTATCAGTGGGTTGAAAGCTTAAACCGCGAAAACCAGCGTTAATAAGACATGCCCCAAACCAAACCAGGACATATGGGACCAGATGCCCTTTTCAGACAAAGCGGGGTTTACGGAAAAACAGCGCTGATCATGGGCACCTGGTTCGGCTCAGGAACGATTCCTTTTGCATCAGGGACTTTCGGCACTGTGGCTGCCGTACCCATGGTCGCCTTGTCATCCGTTTTTTCGCCGGCATCGAGCGCCCTGTTTCTGGCGATTTTTACGTGTTGTGCCATCTGGTCCTCACATGTGGTCCAAAGGTTGCTTAACAAAGCGGATCCCCCGGAAGTCGTGATTGATGAGGTGGCAGGCTTTCTGTTAACCATGCTCTTTGTCCCCCTGTCCCTCAGAACGCTGCTGATCGGCTTTTTGTTTTTCAGACTTTTTGATATCTTTAAGCCGTGGCCCGCCAGATCTGCCGAAAAGCTTCATGGGGGCTTAGGGATTGTTGCAGATGACCTTGTGGCCGGCCTGTACGCGAACCTGTGTCTAAGGGTCTTTCTCTATTTTTTGCCCTTTTAGCTTCTCATGGAAACCGATATGCACGGCGAAATCATCACCATCGGAAACGAATTGATTTCAGGCAGAACTCAGGACATGAATTCCTGGTATGCCGCGGGAAGATTAACCGCATCCGGTCTTAAAGTGGTCCGCGTCACATCCGTGGGCGATGATGAAAAGAGAACCGGTGATGCACTCAAACGGGCGCTGGCAACTTCCCATTTTGTCATCGTCACGGGAGGCTTGGGATCCACAGCTGACGACATGACCTGCCGGATTGCCGCCGACGCCCTTGACCGCCCCCTTTGCCTCGATGAGCAAATGCTCGAAAAAATCGAAGCGTATGTCAAGGTGCGCAGAATCAAGATGACGGAATCCCTCAAGAAAATGGCCCTGATGCCCAAAGGGGCTCACATGCTGAATCCCGAGGGCGCCACCTGTGGTTTTTCGCTGATCACGGGAGGGGTCCATTTCTATTTCCTTCCCGGCGTTCCCGATCAGACGCGTTACCTCATTGACACCTTCGTCATACCCGACATTTTGAGCCGATATGACACCCTTCCACTCATGCGCCAGCGGATTATCAAGGTGTTTGGCCTCAATGAACCGCGAATCGCTGACATATTCAAGTCCCTTGAAAATCGCATGGAAAAAGTGGTTCTGGGGTTCTACCCCCATTACCCGGAAAACCACATTACCATCAGTCTAAGGGGCAAGGACGAGCCCACAGTATCCAAAACCTTGAATCACGCGGAAGAGATCATTTCAGAAATGGTGGGCCCCCATGCTTTTACCCACGACAGCCGCAGCATGGAACAAGTTGTGGGGGAAGCATTGTTAAGCAAGGAAAAGACCCTTGCCGTTGCGGAATCATGTACCGGTGGGCTCATCGGAAACCGGCTCACGGATGTTCCCGGCAGTTCACACTATTATAATGGTGGCGTGGTTTCCTATACCAACCGTGCAAAGATGGATCTTTTGGGGGTTTCGGCCGGAACCATACAAGCCCACGGTGCTGTCAGCGCCCAAACGGCCCAGGAAATGGCCCTTGGCGTTCGTACAGCCCTACATGCCGACCTGGGACTCGCGGTCACGGGAATTGCCGGGCCGGACGGAGGAAGCAGAGACAAACCGGTGGGCACGGTGCACATTGCCCTTGCATCTCAAAAAGAGACGTTTACGGAAAAATACCGATTCTGGGGAAAAAGGAAGCAAATAAAACTTAACAGCGCCATGATGGCTCTCGACTGGGTTCGCAGGTATCTTGATGGAAATCCGTTCATTCCTGGCATTTGAACTGCCGCCCGCCATCAAAAAAAAGATCGAAACGGTATTGCTGGCGGAAAAGGGATTGCCCCTGGATCTAAGATGGGTTAAACCGGACAGTGTGCATCTGACCGTGGTGTTTATGGGGAACATTTCCCGTGAGAGCCTTGAACCCATCGGCGATGCGGCTGAAAAGGTCTGCGCCAGGTTTGCCCCTTTTCACGTCCATGCAGGTTCTTTGGGATTTTTCGGCAGTCGCCGCTATCCGCGGGTTTTGTGGATGGGACTTGGCGGGGATGTTCGCCGCATGGGGTATATGAGAGACGCCCTTCAGAAAAAACTAAGATCGTTTGGCATAAAGCGGGAAACAAGACCCTACAAACCCCATCTGACATTGGGAAGATTCAAAAAAGGCGCACGTCCTTGGCCTCATTTGGATCACATGATTGCAAAATACAAAGACCCGAAAGGTGCCACCTGCACCTTGTCTGAACTGGTGCTTTTCAAGAGCGACCTATCGCCTGGCGGCGCCGTTTACACGAAACTGAACAGCTGGCCGCTTGAGGGAAGCTGACAGGGTGCCGTTGTCAGAAAAAGTGGAAAATAAACCCAAAACCGTAAAGGGGAAACAGAATGGACAGAGAAAGAGCGGTTGATCAGGCCATTAGCCAGATCGAAAAGCAGTTCGGTCGCGGCTCCATCATGAAACTGGGCGAAGACAAAAGCATCGATGTTCCGGCCATTTCCACTGGATCACTGGCTCTGGACCTTGCCCTGGGCGTCGGTGGTGTCCCAAGAGGGAGGGTGGTGGAAGTCTATGGGCCGGAGTCATCAGGCAAAACCACCCTTGCGTTGCACATCGCCGCGGAAGCCCAGGCCAAAGGGGGTATGGTGGCATTTGTGGATGCGGAACATGCCCTTGATGTGGTCTATGCGCGAAAGTTGGGGGTTGATGTGGACAACTTGCTGGTTTCCCAACCGGATACCGGTGAACAGGCTTTGGACATCGCTGAAATCCTGGTTCGAAGCGGCGCCATTGACGTCCTGATCATCGATTCGGTGGCGGCCCTCGTGCCCAGGGCGGAGATTGAAGGAGAAATGGGTGACCACCATGTGGGGCTTCAGGCCAGGCTCATGAGCCAGGCCCTTCGAAAACTCACGGGAACCATCAGCAAATCCAGAACCTGCCTTATTTTTATTAACCAGATACGGATGAAAATCGGCGTCATGTTTGGAAATCCGGAAACCACCACAGGCGGCAACGCACTCAAGTTCTACGCCAGCCAGCGCCTGGACATTCGTCGAATCGGTGCACTGAAAGACGGGGACCAGGTGGTGGGCAGCCGCACCCGGGTGAAGGTTGTCAAGAACAAGGTGGCACCTCCTTTCAAGAATGCCGAATTTGACATTGTCTACGGAGAAGGCATCTCAAAGGAAGGTGACATTCTGGATTTGGGAGTGTCCCTGGACATTGTTGAGAAAAGCGGCGCATGGTACTCCTTTGATGGCGACCGCATCGGCCAGGGCCGGCAGAATGTGAAGCGTTTTCTGGCTGAAAATGTCGACATTCGGGATAGAATTGCGGAGCAGGTCACGGAACAAACAGGACTCAAAAAAGGCCCGGAAGTGAAGGATGAGAAGGGTGAAACGCCTGTTCTGGGAAAAAAGAAATAGGAAGATGAGAACAAAGGAAACCCGCTATCAGCCAACAGCTAATGGCTAACAGCTTTAATCTCAGGAGCCACAATGAATTTCAGGGAAATCAGACAAAAGTTTTTGGACTACTTCAGACAACAGGACCACCGGATCATCGAGAGTTCTTCGTTGATCCCCCGGGATGACCCGACCCTGCTTTTCACCAATGCCGGGATGGTTCAGTTCAAGAATGCCTTTCTGGGCGAAAACGTCGGGTATACCAGGGCGGCCACTGCCCAGAAATGCGTGCGTGCCGGCGGTAAGCACAACGATCTTGATAATGTGGGCTATACGGCCAGGCATCACACGTTCTTTGAGATGCTGGGAAATTTCTCCTTCGGGGATTACTTCAAGGAAGAGGCCGTCAAATGGGGCTGGGAACTGCTGACCGAAGGGTACGGGCTCCCCGCAGACAAGCTGTATGTATCCATCTATAAAGATGATGACGAGGCCTATGAGATCTGGCAAAGGGAAATCGGTGTGCCGGACGATCGCATCGTAAGGCTGGGCGAAAAGGACAATTTCTGGGCCATGGGAGATACCGGACCATGCGGTCCCTGTTCTGAAATTCATATCGATCAGGGTCTTTCCGTGGGATGCGGCAAACCGGATTGTGCCTGCGGATGTGACTGTGACCGTTACCTGGAAATCTGGAATCTGGTTTTCACTCAATTCGATCGTAGCCCCGACGGGACACTGACACCTTTGCCAAAACCCAATATCGATACGGGAATGGGCCTTGAGCGGCTGGCTGCCGTCATTCAAGGGGTCAAAAGCAATTATGACACCGATCTTTTTCAGGAAATTATCAGCCGCATTGAATCCCTCTCAAAGAAGGCATACGGCGTTGATGACCGTATGGACGTGGCATTTCGCGTCATCAGCGATCATGCCCGCGCGGTCTCCTTTTTGATCGGCGACGGAATCATGCCGTCCAACGAAGGCCGCGGGTATGTCCTAAGACGGATTATCAGACGTGCCAGCCGTTTTGGACAGGCACTTGGTCTTGAAGATATATTCCTCAATTCCGTCTGTGATCGCGTCATTGAATTGATGGGCCAGGATTACGGTGAGTTGATTCGCGCCAGAAGCTTTATTCTGGGGGTTGTTGAAAACGAGGAACGTCGGTTTGCCGACACCCTCAGATACAGCATGAAGGTGCTGAAAGAAGAAGTCGCGCGACTCAAAGAAAAAGAGGAAACCGTCATACCGGGTGACGTGGTGTTCAAACTCTACGACACTTACGGCCTTGCAGTTGACTTGGTGGAAGATGTGGCGAGGGATGAAAATCTTGAGGTGGATTTTGCAGGGTTTGAAGAATCCATGAGCAGACAGCGTTCACTCTCCCAGGAATCCTGGAAAGGGAGTGGTGAAGCCTCGGTTCCAAAGGTTTTCCGAGACCTTCTGAACCGGGGGCTTGAGAGCCGCTTCAAAGGGTACGAGACCCTTGAAACCGAATCAGAGATTCTCTCGTTGATCGCCGACCAGCAGGAAGTGGGCAACCTTCAAAAAGGGAACAAAGCGGAAATCGTACTTGCCAAAACCCCGTTCTACGCTGAATCCGGGGGCCAAGTGGGAGATGTGGGCAGGATCACCAACGGTACAGCCCATTTTCGCGTCCAAAACACCTTCAAATACGGCCAGGACCTCATCGTCCATGAAGGCATTTTGGAGGAAGGATCACTTTCCGTGGGCGATTCCGTCATGGCAATCGTGGATGCATCCCACCGAAAACCTGTTGCCGCCAGTCATTCGGCAACACACCTGCTCCATGCGGCGCTTAGAGAGATCCTGGGAGACCATGTTAAACAGGCGGGATCGCGCGTGGCTCCCGACCGCCTCAGGTTTGACTTCAGCCATTTTACCCAGGTCTCCCCCAACAATCTTATGGAAGTGGAACGATGGGTAAATAGCCGTATTCGGGAAAACCTGCCGCTCAACACCCGGGTCATGGATAAGGACGATGCCATGAAAACGGGCGCCATGGCCATATTTGAAGAAAAATATGGCGACATGGTGAGGATTGTTGATATCGGTGACGGACTCAGCCGGGAGCTGTGTGGCGGAACCCACACGGGACGGACCGGCGATATCGGCGTTTTTCGTATTCTGAGCGAGGGGGCCGTCGCAGCCAATGTCCGCCGAATTGAAGCACTTACGGGTGCCGCGGCACTGATACATGACCAGAAACAAGATGAAAAGCTGAAGAGCGCAGCCGCCCTGCTCAAGGTCTCGCCCGAGAAGCTCATTATAAGACTCCAGCGGCTGTTGGATGAAACCAGGGAAAAAGAACGGGAAATCGAATCGCTCAAAGGTCGTCTATTTACGGAAAAATCGGCTGATCTCCTGGAGGACATGAAGGAAATAGAAGGCGTTTCAGTGATCGCCAAAAGACTGGAAGCCGAAACACCCAAGGAGCTTCGTGATGCGGTGGATCGAATCAAAGATCGACTCACCTCCGGCATTATCCTTTTAGGGGCCGAGGCAAAGGGCAAAGCCATGCTCATCTGTGCGGTGACCAAGGATCTCAAGGGAACATTCAATGCCGGTCAAATCATCAGGGAATTGTCCGGCATCGTCGGTGGGAAAGGGGGCGGCCGACCGGATATGGCCCAAGGAGGGGGGGACAAGCCGGAAAAACTGCAAGAAGCGTTAAACGCCCTCGAAACGCTAATCGTAGAGGAAACCGTGTAGCCAGGAGGTCTCTTCAGCGCCGTCTAATTCCTTAATCCTGTCCTTGCACTTTTTGATGGATTCAAGGGCCACATAATACTGCCCCACGTCGGGATAATGGTCAATGAGATAAAGATACCGGGCCATGGCGGTTTCGTATTTTCCTTTTTTGAAATAGAAATTCCCCACGTAGAGTTCATGTTCAGCCAGTTTCACGTAACACTCCCGTACTTTTCTGCGGGCCTGTTCCGTATGGTCGCTTTTTCGAAACCGCTTGATCAACCGTTCAAACTCCTCTCTGGCCTTAAGCGTATTGGACTGGTCCCGATCGATGGTCGCTGATTTCTTAAAATAACACATGCCCTGCTGATAAATCACATATGGGATATCCTTGTTTCTGGGGTGCATCTTTTCAAATTCGGCATATTCTTCACGGGCCTCATCATACTGTCCCTTTTCATAAAGGGCATCCGCCATTTTGAGTTCCGCGGTAATGGCGAAGGTGCTGTAGGGATAGCGGTCTTTGATCTTTTGAAATGTCTCGATGGCCTCCGTGAAATTGCCATCGTTATAGTCCGCCATTCCCTCACTCATGATCTCACCCGGTGTGAGTTCATCTTCGGGACCAAAGAACTCATTCCATATAGCACAGCCGCTAAACAGAAAGAGCCAACAGATGCCGAGCAGTACCCCTATAAGGGTTCTGGCGTTCATGATCATACCTCTCTTGATCATACTTCATACCCTTCAATATACTTTTCGGCCGCAAAGGCAGCATTGGCGCCATCACCAACAGCGGTGCTAACCTGTCTGAGTATTTTAGACCGGATATCGCCCGCCGCAAAAACCCCTGGGATAGCGGTTTGCATATTGTCGTCTGTTTTCACGAAACCAAATTCGTCCAAATCAAAAGGGAGATCGGCCAGAAGATCATTGCTGGGATCGTAGCCGATAAATACGAACACACCTTCCACTCCAAGGGTGGATAATTCATTGGTTTTGACATTCTTAAGTTCCACCCCTTCGACACCTGTCTGCCCCAGAATCCGCACAGGCACCGAGTCCCACACCGGTGTCACCTTTTCGGCAGCTTTCACACGTTCCTGAAGCAGTTTCGTGGCTCGCAGTTCATCCCTTCGGTGCACAAGGTATATGCGACTGGCAAATTTGGTGAGAAAGAGCGCCTCTTCCACGGCCGTGTCCCCTCCCCCGATGACCGCCACCTCTTGGTCCCGGTAAAAAGGTCCATCACAGGTAGCGCAGTAGGAAACCCCTTTACCTGTCAGCAATCCTTCGCCCTCAATTCCCAGCTTTTTCGGAGATGCACCGGTGGTCAGAATCAGGGCCTTTGTTTCCAGGGTCTCCTGGCCCGTGATGACCATCTTCTTCTCAGGTGTCAAATCGAGGCGAACCACTTCTTTGCTCTCTATTCTGAGACCAAAATTTTCCGCTTGGCGTTTCATTCGATCCACCAGTTCAAACCCTGAAAGACCGTCCGGAAACCCCGGATAGTTTTCGATCCAATCCGTGTTCATCATCTGACCGCCGGGCGCCAGCTTTTCAAGGAGTACCGTTTTGAGGCGCGCCCTTGCGGCATACAGGCCGGCTGTCAGGCCTGCCGGGCCGCCGCCAATAATAATGAGATCTTCCATTGCTTCCAAAAACTCCAGCGTAACCGTTTAGCTATCAATAAAAAACCCGCCGGATACTGTTTGGCGGGTTGGCATCTGCTTTGTCCATTGCTAGAGAAGTTTTTTTAATTCCTCTTCAAGGTGGCTCTTTGGATGGGCCCCCACAATGGTCTGGAACACCTCTCCGTTCTTAAACAGGATGAGGGTGGGGATATTCCTGATGCCAAATCGTGTTGGCGTTTCACGATTCTTGTCCACATCCATCTTGGCGATCTTTACCTTGCCCTCATATTCCTTTGCCAATTCTTCAACAGTCGGTCCGACAATTTTACAGGGTCCGCACCATTCCGCCCAAAAATCGACCATTGCGGGCAATTCCGACTTAATGATCTGCTCTTCAAAATCCCCATCTGTAACCTGCAACACATCAGACATTATTCACTCCTTCCGCTCCACCGGGGGTGGGCAGTCTCTTTGTTTTGTTCGATCGCTACCCGTCCTCTTCTTCGAGCAGTTTCTTAAGATTCTTCTCAATGGTGACCGGTATGGGCCCGGAATTCGTGTAGAGCTTCAACACCTGATAGGGAACCTTGATCTTCTCTTTCACCGTGTCCCATTCGATTCCCTTTTCTTCAACCTGGTTCATCAACGCAATCAGTTCTTCTGAATCCATTTCCTACCTCCCTATTTCCTTTTGGATGGCTCCAAATCAGGGGGATATGCATACTTTGGATCTATCTCGTAGGTCCAAGGAAGCCCCCACCATTGCCACCCGTAGTGTCTTCTGTGATTGAAACTGTAAATCTTGTTTCGCTTTGCCAACTGGCGGTAAAATTTGTTTTTGTGTTGGTCTTTAAAAACCGGAAACTGCGACCCTTCAAAACCGTCTTCCACTTCATATACCTTCTTGTACCCGGCATCCATCAAATCTTTCGCCGCAAGGGCGCTCCTGGTTCCGTCCCTTGAGAGGATCAGGAGGTTATCGGTCTTTTTAAACAACTTGCCGATCTCTTTGATAAACGCCTTGTTCTTTTTGCCCATATCATATTCATAACGATCCCCGTCCTTTGAGAGACGGCCCTCCCAAAAAAGATACGGAAAAAGATAGGCATTGATGGGGTGGCCCACAAATTGGTACTCTGGCCTCGTTCTGACATCGATGAGGTACGTGTCGGGGACGGTGTTGAGCATATCATACGCCTCAATGCTCAATATTTGCTTTGGCTCCTCGGCTTGGGCGTTCACAAAGAACGTCAGCAGGAGCACCATGAAAATGACACCGCTAAAGAGAATTTTTCGGTTCATTCTGTTGTCTTCTGATAAGGATGGAATTACTATCCGTATTAGGCGCCCTTTAAAACTTGAGTATAAACAAATAATCCAGTACCGTATGTTTGTCAATGAAAAATGCTGGCTGGCAAAGAGGCGGTTTTGCCCACAAATACTTCATGGGGAGGAATACCTGAATGGCCGCAAGCAAGGTTTTTTTTTCAAATCTCAGAACATCCGTTAAAGAGAACATCTTTCTGAAGCTGAATCGCCTTCTGGATGAGGCCGCCATGGATGAAACCGTAACGGAAAGAAGCCTGGTTGCCGTTAAATTGCACTTCGGCGAAATGGGAAACGCCGCATTTGTCCGCCCCAATTTCTTGAGAACCATTGTAGATCGCCTTAAGGCACTTGGAGCAGATCCTTTCTTGACCGACGCCAATACCCTTTACGCAGGAACAAGGGGCAACAGCGTTTCTCACCTGCACACGGCCGTTTTGAACGGATTTGCCTTTTCAGTGGTGGGCGCGCCCGTCATCATTGCTGACGGTATTCGGGGTGCCAGTCACAAGGAGGTCCCTATTCACCAAAAGATCATCCAGACGGCTTATGTCGCCAGAGATATCGCCGAAGCGGACGGATTGATCAGTGTGGCCCATTTTAAGGGCCACGAATTGACCGGTTTTGGGGGGGCCCTCAAGAACCTCGGAATGGGGTGCGCCTCCAGAAAAGGAAAAATGGTTCAGCATTCCGACGTATCCCCCAAGGTCAAAAAGAAGAAGTGCATCGGATGCGGGGACTGCGTAAATCATTGTGCCAGCATCGCCATTTCTCTCGTAAAGAAAAAAGCCGCCATTGATGTTGAAAAATGCGTGGGTTGCGGGGAATGCATCCTTATTTGTCCCAACGAAGCGGTCGATGTGAGCTGGAGCAAGGATGTACCACGCCTTCAGAAGAAGATGACCGAGTACGCTCTGGCCGCTCTCAAGGGAAAAGAAAAGAACGCCTTTTTCATCAATTTCCTAACCGATATTTCACCTGCTTGCGACTGTTACGGACACAGCGATGCGCCCATCGTCCATGATGTGGGGATTGTGGCCTCAAAGGACCCCATTGCCATCGACCAGGCCTCAGCGGATCTTGTGAATCAGCAGACGGGGGTTGCCGCAAGTTGCCTTAAAACCGAACTGAAACCGGGTGAGGACAAATTTCGCGCCGTATACCCCAAAGTGGACTGGACCATTCAACTGGACCACGGCGAAAAAATCGGACTGGGAAATCGAAATTACGAATTGATTGCCATTTGATGGGTTTCCATTCTGGGAATGGCCCCTTTCCGCATTTCTGTTTGGCACTAATGAAGAAATCCCCTTTTTTGTAACGGTTGCTTGTCTTTGGATGCGCCTTGTGGTATGTGTCATCGGTGTTATGAGTTGGCGTTAATATTAAGGAGAAGAGAATGAGCATAGAAATTTCGGCGGCAACGCCTGACCAGATGAAACCAAAACCCGCTGATGAATCCAAACTTGGATTCGGAGATATCACCACAGACCACATGTTTCTGATGGATTATGACGTTTCAAAGGGCTGGTTCAATTCGCGCATCGTACCCTATGGTCCTCTTTCCATTGATCCTGCCGCCATGGGCATTCATTATGGCCAGGAGATATTCGAGGGCCTAAAAGCCTATGGGATCGGAGATGGCGGCATCGCGCTATTTCGGGCCAAAGAGAATTTTGAACGTCTCAACCGTTCGGCGGCACGGCTCTGCATGCCTGAAGTGGATGCGGCCGAGGCCATGGAAGGGATGAAACAACTGATCCTCCTGGACCAGGACTGGATTCCCAGAAGCGCCGGCACCTCACTTTACATAAGGCCGACCATGATCGCCACCGAACCGCATCTGGGGGTCCGTCCCGCGAAGAATTATCTCTTCTTCATTATCATCGGCCCGGTGGGCGCTTACTATAAAGAGGGATTAAATCCCGTGAAGATCTATGTGGAGGACTTTTTTGTACGCGCCTCCATCGGCGGCACGGGAGAAGCCAAAACAGCGGCCAATTACGCAGCCAGTCTTCTTGCCGCCGAAGAGGCCAAAGAGAAGGGATTCACTCAGGTCCTCTGGCTGGATGCGGCGGAACGTAAATTCATTGAAGAAGTGGGTACCATGAACATGTTTTTCCGCATTGACGATGAAGTCATCACCGCACCGCTGAACGGAAGCATTCTTCCGGGCGTGACCAGGGATTCCGTCATTAAAATCGTGAAGGACTGGGGCATGAAGATGACGGAGAGATCTCTTGCCATTGATGAAGTCATTGCCGCGGCCGAAACCGGCAGGCTCAAGGAAGCGTTCGGTACCGGTACGGCAGCCGTCATCTCTCCGGTGGGCCAGATCACCTTCAAAGAAAAGGATTACGTTGTGGCCGGCGGAAACATGGGTGAATTGAGCCAGAAACTCTATGATGAAATCGTTGCCATCCAGTATTGCCAAAAACCCGATCCTTACGGATGGGTCGAAAAAATAAAGTGATTCACAGGGGCCCTAGCCAGGGCCCCATCACGATCAAAGCCCATCTTTCAGCAAAGATCCTTACCCTAAGCGTTACTTGTGGTTTACCCTCATGCCATTTTCCCTGGGGACTTGGCGGCGTTCTGCTAATGAGGGTTTTGGGCAATCAGTTCCAATCCTTCCTCGCGCAGCCATCCCCGCTTTTTGTCCGGCAGTCTGATAAGACGCCATTTTCCTTCCGCCCGTTCCTGCTTAACAATGGCCCCTTCATGGAGCTTGAACAGCACCGTGTCCCCTTCATGGGGCCCTGCCAGAACCGCCACTTCCTCTTTCAGAATAACCCCACGGTTATCATCGTGAACCTGGACCCATTTGATACCAAAGGAAAGCCCGGTTATGATCCAGAGGCAAAGCAACAGCACCAAACTGTAGAAAAGCCACTCGGGCCGATGGAAAAGGCGGATCAGAAGCGCCGTCCAAAGGAGTAGATTGAGTGCGGCAAAAGACCAAAACAGTTCGCCGGGGCTGACGGAGGAGAGCCAGAAAAACGCCATGCTGAAAAACCCTTTTGAAGGGGGAATGGCATCTACCAACTGGTCTTGGGCGTGGGCCAGGTTGTAATTGAGGTCCGCGTCCCTGGGCATGGCAATTCGGGCCCGTTCGTAGGCTGCTATGGCCCTGCCCAACTGATGCATCCTGAACCAGGTGTTCCCCAGGTTGTACTGGATGACGGGCGAATCATATCCCATCCGGATCAATTGCTGGTAGCCCTCAGCCGCTTTTTTAAATTCTCCTTTCCGGTAATCCTGGTTGGCCTCGTAGAAAACCTCCTCCCACACCTTTTCTTTGTGGGATTCCTGCCCGAAAACCGGCATGGCCAGCAAGAAAAAGATGAAGAAAAAGCAAATGGGCAACCGATATTTCACCGAAGCTCCTTTTCGATCCGTTTGATGATTTCTGAAATGCGCCGGCCCAAGGCCCCGCAGGTTGCTTCCCCGTCGGCATAAATCAGAGCCTCAAGCTCCTCCAGCGCCGTTTGAAGATCTTTTGCCGTATGGGGCTCCACCCCTTTTTCAACCAGCAGTCCCGGCACTTCATCGGGGGTCAGAGATCCCATGGATAATTGGAAACGATTGTTGATGTACTCCCGTACGGCGGTCATCATGCCGTCTGCATCTTCTTCACTCTGTGGGCACTCTCTCATGAAATTGCCGGCCGCCCGCCTGGCCCGCTGTGCGTAGATAGCCTGACCAGATTTCTTATGATATTGCAATACCAGAAGAACGCCTCCATAGACCAACAATGGGACCAGGAGAACAACCCAACGGAGCAGATGTTGACTTGTCATTTTTTTTGTAGAAAACCATTTATTTATCTTTATATCAGCAGTTGAGGTACGGATGGGGAGGATATCATGCCCGATTTCCTTGACTTCCCGTTTCAAGTTGTTTGAAGGTTCGCCAGCCGTTTTCATTTCCTGGGAAGCAACAAGGCTCTCCTCTTTTCCAGGGAGCACTTTCAAGACCAGCGGTTTCGTTCTGATGGTGTGGTAGATTCTCTTCTTCGGATCAAAATAACTGACACCGAAGGGCGGAACGGTGTAATTGCCCGGCTGATCGGGCACCAGTGCCCATTTCATGGTTTTGGAACCCATAAGCCCGTTCATGCCAGGTTTGACTTCGAATACGGGCTCATCCGCATAGGTCTTAAAGTGATCCATGGCTGGCATTTTCAAATCCGGTAATCGGTTGGCGTTGCCATCTCCCCAAAGACGGACCGTGAGGGTCACGGAATCCCCAACGGAAACTTCGAAACCGGAAAGATTCGCTTCAATTTCAAACTGCCCCACGAGACCGCTAAAACGGCCGGGTTTTCCTTGTTCGGGAAAAGGGAGTACTTCCAGCACAAGCGGTTCACTCTTGACGGTGAGGGGCCGACCTGTCCTGAGAACACTACCAAAAAAGGGGTCATCAAAAAGACCTCTTTGCCTTCTTTTTTGATGACTGTACACGGTCATCCCCATCCGGGCGGGCAAAATGGTGTAACTGCCCGGCTTTAGGGGCACGACCCCGTATGAAACCTCCAGAACCCGGCAAGGAACTCCATCAATAACCGATTGATATTCTTTTGGTTTTTCTCGCTGGCGAAAGGAAAGGTCACCTGTTTCGGGAAGATCGAGGGAAATGTCGCTCACGTTGGTACGAAGATACAGTCTCAAAACATAGGGGACCTGTTGTTCCACGTACGCTTTCTCTAAACCCAGTTTCGCCCTGAGAAAGACGGGGTCTTTCTGAGATCCCGACGCGCTGCCGCCATCGGTCACCTTAAGGGTGGCGACGTTGCTCGGCCAGGTTTTGCCGTCCACTTCGATTTTGGCGGGACCCACTTTGAATACGCCCTTTTCCTTGGGCTGGATGTAGTAGGTGAAATCAACGCCTGAATGATACTGGCCGTTTACGATCTCGACCCGGCTGGCGCTTCCCCCACGGGTCACATGAAACCGCTCAAGGCCCTGGATGACCGGGGGCGCGTCACTGCTCCTGGCCCCGGATACGCGTACTCGTAGCGTCACGGGCTCTTTTAGGGTCGTCTCATTTCGGTCCAGCTCCAAAGTCACGGAGACCGCCGCAACGGCCGTATGGGCCATGAAAATGAGAATTGATAAGAAAATCAGGGTGACGGCGGGCCGCTTCATATCACCATCCCTTTCCCGAAGGTTTTCCAGGGGGCTTTGTTTCAGGAACCTGATACTTCAAAAACCTGGCACGATCCTCTTTGATGTTGTCCAGTAACGCTTGGGCCTTTTGTTTCTCCATTGGAACGACGGGAACCGGTTCGGGCTTTTGGGCTTCGGGTTCTTTGGCCTCACCGGAATTTTTGTCACCCGCATTCTTTGATGCCTCTTCTCTATCCTTCTCCTTTTTCCGGTCTTCTTTCCGTTCCGGTTCCTCCTGTTGGGTTTGATCGGCAGACGACGCCTCCTTTGCATCCTGCTTCTCTTTTTGGGAGCCTTCTTTCTTTTGATTCTTCTGCTGTTCTTTTGCTTTCTCCTCTTGCTGTTTTTTCTGCTTTTCCAATTCCCTCAATGTCAATTCGAGGTTATATCTCGCGTTTTGGTTGGCCGGATCCATTATAATGGCCTGCTGAAAGTAGGCTTTGGCAGAGGCAAAATCACCTTGCTTAAAAGCGGCGTTACCCAGGTTGAAGACTGCCTTGTTAAGGGTCTTCGGATCTTCCGTGCGTTTTAAAACGCTTTTAAAGGCCGCCATGGCCCCTTTGAAATCAGAGGCCTGATAATCGGCGCAACCCCTGTTGTAACGGTAGCGAATATCGCGAGGGTTATCCATATCCTGCTCCGCATACCCTTTCGCCGCTTCTTCAAAGCGTCCTTTTTCATAAAGCTCATCCGGATTTTCCGCGCAATAGCCCTGTGCGTGAAGGAGAAGAAAAAATGCCACGAAAAACCCCGAAGCCCTCCTTCTCAGATGGCCGATCATCCCCTCCAGCAATAACAGCAGAAACGCCGCTGCCGCGAAAACAAAGAACTTTTCTTCATAAACCTTGATTTTGCCGCTTTTCACAACGGCGGCATCCGTTTTCTGCTTGATACCGTCAAAATAGAGCAGGTCCAGGTCCAGATCGCCGGCCATGGACCGAACGTACTCGCCACCGGTTACGGCGGCGATTTTCTGCAAACCCGCCTCATCCAGTTTTGACAGGACCAGCTCACCCTTTTCATCTTTTATGAACCCTCCCTTTCCACCGGAGGTGGGGACAGGTCCTCCGGCCGGATCTCCAATGCCGAAGACAAATATCTTAATCCCTTTTCTGGCCGCCGCCCTGGCAGCTTCAATTCCCCGCCCTTCGTTATCCTCACCGTCCGTAATGAGTAGGATGACCTTGTCGGTCTCCGATTTGACATCAAAGGCCTTCATGGCACCCTCAATGGCCGCGCCCAGATCCGTTCCGGGTTTCGGAATATGGTTTGGGTGCAAGATATTTAGAAACATCATCAATGCACCATGGTCAAGGGTCAGGGGACACTGGGTATACGCAGCGCCCGAAAAGGCCACCAGACCCACACGGTCCCCCTGCACCACTTTTAGAA
The DNA here is from genome assembly GCA_028278625.1 of Thermodesulfobacteriota bacterium. Next base: position 52,805 of record JANQDY010000062.1, on the reverse strand, counting down.
AATCGGTGATCTCCCTCTTGGCCCGCTCCAGCCGATCCGGCTTGACATCTTCAACCAGCATGCTGGGGGAGACATCCAGCGCAATCACGATGTCGACACCCTTTTGGGACACCTCCTGATAATGGCTGCCCCAGCGGGGCCCTGCCAGTGCCAGCAGCATGCATAAAAGGGCCGCAAGACACAAAACCGCCTTCATAACCCGTCTTCCCCGTGAATCCTCGGGCGCCAGGCGCAGGAGCAGTTCCGCATCCGCAAACCGCGCAAGGGCCTGCCCTCGCTTGCGGGACAGCACCAGAAAGGTAACCGCCGTCAGCGGGACCAGCCAGAGAGAATGGAGGACCATAGGATGGGACAAGTTCATGGAACGATCCTCAATATCCAGATTTTCAGAAGCAATTCCAGCAAAAATAGAACAATGGCAGGCACCAGAAACCAGGGGTAGAGTTCTTTGAAATGAAAGAACTCTTTCACTTTTACATCGGTCTTTTCCGCCCGGTCGATGATATCATAGACCTGCCGAAGTTCCTGGCTGTTGGCCGCGCGAAAGTACTTTCCGCCACCGGTTTCCGCCACATTTATTAAGGTCGCTTCGTCCAGGTCCACTTGCTGGCGTACAACTTGGGTGCCGAAAAGGGTCTTCACACGGAAGGGTGCAGGACCCTTTCCGCCCACACCGATGGTATAAAGCTTGATGCCAAACTCCCGAACCGCCTGGGCCGCGGCCTGAGGACTGATTTCCCCGGCATTGTTTCGGCCGTCTGTCAACAGAATCAGGATTTTTGACTTGGCTTTCAGATCCTTCAGGCGCTTGCCTCCGATGGCGATGGCGCTCCCGATAGCCGTCCGGTCCCCCGCCATGCCGATCTTCATTCGATCCACCAGATCCAGCAACAATCCCTTGTCAATGGTCAGGGGCGACTGGGTAAACGCCTCTTCACCGAATACCACCAATCCGATACGATCGCTCTCCCTTTTGTGAATGAAATCCGTCACCACCTTCTTGACCGCGTCAAGGCGTGTCACGGCATCCCCTTCCATTTTGAAGTCGAGGGCCTGCATGGAACCGGAAGTATCCAGACAGAGCATGATATCGACCCCGGTGGCGCGCACATCCCGGGATACATTATACAATTGAGGTCTTGCCGCCGAAAGGATCAACAGCAGCAGCACACAGGCCCGAAGAATGGTGGGGATACGGGGCACCAGATGACTGCCGCCCCCTGAAATAACCGCCATTTGCGATGCCATGGAATAGGAAATTCCAGCAGGCTTTCTTACAAAGACAAAGGCCAGCCATCCCAACGCCAAAGGAACCAGCAGCAGCATAACGGGATAGGCGAACCGAAACATCATGAGGGCATCCTCGCCTTTTTATGGGCCGGCATTTCATTGGCGGTGTATATTTTTCCGCCCCGTCTCTCAGCGGCCGCCTCGGTCATGGTCTGTTCCCGGGTACTGCGAATATAGGCAAATGCCGCCGCCATATCTTCTTCCTTTCCGGCGGGCGTAGCTATGGGATCGGCGAATTTGATCATGTCCGCGCGGCGAAGGAGTGCCAGAAGGGGATGATCTTCTTTCTTCTCTACCGCCCGGGTAATCTCTTCAAGGGTGAATTCCGCGGCGGGAAACCCTCGGATGGCTTCCAGATATTGCCGCAGAATCTCCGAAAAGGTGAAGTAAAAGTCTTTGATCCGGCCCTCCTCAAAGAGTCTTTGTTTATCCAGTGCCCCAAGGCGCCGCATGGCCAGCTTGTCAGGGGGTGTTGTTTCAACGGCCGAGGCGGATTTTCGGCGCCGGTTTCGAAGCCACCACTCAAACGCCGCCAAAAGGAGCAAGAGCACAATCCCTCCCAGAATCCAGAACCGGTATTTGATTATGAATGATTGGGTAGGGATGATTCCGTAGATGGGTTTCAGACCTGCCGCTTCAGGGGTGTCGCCCAGGTTGGACAGAACCGTCAGGGAAACCGGCGGAGCCGAAAGATCTGCTTTGCCGCCCTCTGCCGTTACGTATGAGAGGGTAACGGGCCCGATGGTCCCCGATTCGAGACGGTTCACCAGCAGACGAACACGGTATTCCCCTCTAATGGGCGTGTCTTGATGCTTTGGCCCGCCCTTTGTCTTTGCCCCATCCTTTGTCTTTAGGGGATCTTCCGGGATCAATTGACGATCCAGAATCTGAAATCCCTCAAGACCTTTCAAAGCCTGTTGGCGCGTGACATGTGCACCTTCAAGGAGGCGAAATTTCAACGTCAGGGTAATAATGCCGCCCACGCTTGTCTGGTTCGGCACCAGAACCGCCGTCATTTCGGCGTCGGACCCGGCGGTTTTGCAGACAGCCGACGGACTCCATGCCAGCAGAAAAAAGCAAGGGGTCAACAAGAAAAGATGCCTTTTTAAACCCTTCATCATAAACGCCGTTTCCTGCTCTCAAAAAGCCGTGTCAGCGGTTCCACCACCGGGCCGTCCGTGGTCAGGAGAACCTGGTCAATTCCGGCTTTTTTGAATGTTTCATTTAAATAGGACTGTTGCCTTTCAAAATGGGTCCGCCACCTATCTCGGAGCTTCCGGCTCCCGCTGTTGACCAGAGTGGTCACACCGGTTTCAGGGTCCCTCAAATAGACATACCCCACGTTGGGGAGCCTCTCTTCAGCAGGATCGGAGATGCGAATCACCGTGAGATCGTGCTTTTTGGACGTCAGCCGAAGGGATTTTTCAAACCCTTTGTCCATACAGTCGGAAATCAAAAAAACGATGGCATGGCGCTTGGCCACACGGTTCAAGAATGTCAGAACGCCGTCCAGATCGGTCCGCAAATCCTCGGGCTGATAGGTAAAAACCTCTTTTATGAGGCGCCACACGTGGCTCGCACCCTTTTTGGGGGCAATGTATTTTTCCACCTTTGAACTGAAAAGTACGGCTCCCACCTTGTCGTTGGTGCGAATGGCAAGAAATGCCAGCATACCGGCCACCTCCGCCAGCAGTTCACGTTTGAATTTCCCACGGGTTCCGAACCGGTGGCTCCCGGACAGATCCAGCACCAACATCACCGTCAGCTCCCTCTCTTCGTGAAACACCTTGACAAAGGGATGACCGAAGCGCGCCGAAACATTCCAGTCGATGGTACGGATATCGTCACCGATCTGGTATTCCCTCACTTCGGCAAATTCCATTCCCCTTCCTTTGAAGGCGCTCTCATACTGCCCGGCGAACATGTCATTGGCCATGCGGCGGGTTGTAAAATGAAATCTCTGGATTTTCTTGAGGACTTCCTCTTGGAGCATCTCAGGGCACCTCAATTCTTTCCAGCAGCACCTGGATCAGATCGTCGGTGGTTTTCTCCTCGGCTTCCGCCTCATAACTCAGAATAATGCGGTGCCTTAGAATGTCCGGCGCCATGGTTTTGACATCCTGCGGCGTTACGTAACCGCGACCGCTCACAAAGGCATGGGCCCTGGCCGCCATGCCCAGCCAGATGGATGCCCGGGGCGATGCCCCATAATGAATCATGGGAGCCAGCTCCAGACCGAAAGCCGCGGGCTCACGGGTGGCACGCACCAATCGAACCACGTAATCCAGGATACGATCCTCCATGTGAATGGCCCGCATGGTCCTTCCCGCCCGAGCAATCCGGTCCCATTCCACAGCGCCGGTCATTTGATCTACGGCGCCGCCATAAACGCGGGTCATGATCTCCCGCTCTTCCTCCGCCGACGGATAGTCCACCTTGATTTTCATCATGAATCGGTCGATCTGTGCTTCGGGAAGGGGGTAAGTCCCTTCCTGTTCAATGGGATTCTGCGTGGCCAGAACCAGAAAGGGTTTCTCAAGTTTAAATTCGGTCTCGCCGATGGTGATCTGAAGTTCCTGCATGGCTTCCAGAAGGGCGCTCTGGACTTTTGCCGGCGCACGGTTGATTTCATCGGCCAGAATAATATTGTGAAAAACAGGCCCTTTCTTGATTTCAAAGGTGGCGGTGTCCGGCCGGTAGTATTGGGTTCCCAGTATATCCGCGGGCAATAGATCCGGCGTGAACTGTATCCGTTGAAAGGTCGTTTGAATGGTGGTGGCCAGAGATTTCACCGCAGTGGTCTTGGCGAGACCGGGAAGTCCTTCCAGCAGCAGGTGGCCGTCACAGAGGAGTCCGATAATCATTCGTTCAATGAGGTACCTTTGACCGACGATCACTTTCTCAATATTGGCCATCATCTGGCGTATGATAACGCTTTCCTGCTCCACTCTCTGTGTGATTTCCTGAATGTCCATTTGGCTGCCACCTCTCCTTAATTTGATCTAACCAAGCGCTTTTCGGTTGCATGTTGCCAACAGAAAAACGGCAATATCCACGGGCGCATAATCGCTCGATTTCCATACCACTGAAGACGCAGTTTTTCAATTGTTTTCAAAACAGGGAGGCGTCCGTACTTCTACCAAAAAGACGACAAGCTGGCAACAATCAGGTTCTCACTCTGCCCCGCCAGGGCATAATACGGACACCCCCTTAAAAAACAGTACCATATCCCCCAACATTCATCCCTTTTGAGAGAATTATCGCTTGACATGCTTCCCGTCGCTGCTATAGGTTACCACATTTATATTAGCAACGAAAAAAACGGCGTTTGAATTCGAGGAATAACCCAATGGTTTTATGGCGGGTTCCATTAGATTCGGAAGAAATCCAGACCACCATCGGTATCGTGCATATTCTTGAAGACCGGTGCAAAGGCTGTGGATTCTGCATCGAATTCTGTCCAAGAAAGGTGCTTGAATTCTCCAAGCGGTTTAACACAAAAGGTTACCATCCCCCTTTTGTGGTCAAACCGGGTGAATGTGTCAACTGCCATTATTGTGAAATCATATGCCCTGAATTTGCCATATATTCGGTGGAAGACACGGACTAAAGCCTGCAAACGAATAATCTAACGGAGGCGAAATGAGACCCGCAGTTCTGACCGGTGAGCATTTCATGACGGGCGACGAGGCCTGTGCCGAAGGGGCGGTGGCGGCAGGCTGCCGTTTTTTCGGCGGTTACCCCATTACGCCCGCAACTGAAATCGCCGAACACATTTCCGAAAGACTTCCCGAAGTGGGCGGTACATTTATCCAGATGGAGGATGAGATTGCTGCCATGGCCTCTATCGTGGGAGCGTCCTGCGCCGGCGTCAAAAGCATGACGGCCACCTCCGGACCCGGACTCAGCTTGATGCTGGAGAACATCGGCTTGGCCGTCTGCACTGAAACACCTTGCGTTGTGGTGGATGTTCAAAGGGCCGGACCGTCAACGGGACTTCCCACCCTGGGAGCCCAGGGAGACATGATGCAGGCCCGCTGGGGTTCCCATGGTCATTATGAAATCATCGCCATGGCCCCTGCCTCCCCTCAGGAAATCTTTTACCAGACCATTCATGCCTTCAACCTCAGTGAAACCTACCGCGTGCCGGTTCTGATCATGACGGATGAAATGATCGGTCACCTGAGCGAACGGGTCGTCATTCCCGAGGCTCATGCCATTCACACGGTCTCCCGGCCCAGAGCCAGCGGACGGAAGGACAGATTTAAACCGTTTGCTCCGGGTAAAAACGGCGTTCCGCCCATGGCCATCGCCGGTGAAGGGTACCGGATCCACGTAACCGGGTTGACCCACGATGAGAGAGGGTATCCCGACATGTCGGTGGAAGGCCAGGAAGCCATGATGACGCATCTCGTTGGTAAAATCCGGAACAACCTGAAGGACATTATAAGAACGGAGAGCTACCGTCTCGATGATGCGGAAATTGTGATCGTTTCCTACGGTGTTTCTTCCAGAACCAGCCTTGCCGCCGTGGATGAAGCACGTGAACAGGGCATCCGGGTTGGCCTTCTTCGACTGATCACCGTCTGGCCCTTTCCGGAGGAACTCATCCGGAAGCTTGCGGCCCGTGTCAAAGGCTTTGTTACCGTGGAAATTAACCTGGGCCAGATACATCTGGAAGTTGAACGGGCTTCACGGGGACAGGCACCCTGCTTTCTGGTAGGCCATGCCGGCGGCACCATAATCACGCCGGACCGTGTCCTTGAAACACTCAAGACGGCATTCTGAATGTTGGCCGAAGGCAAAACCCAATTCAAAAACAATGGGAGAGCGTCATGACCTCCACTAAAAGCCAAATACGACATCCCTTGGATGATCTGCTTCGAACGGATCGCATCCCTCACATCTGGTGTCCCGGCTGTGGCATCGGAACAGCGTTTGCCGCCTGCCTCACTGCCCTGAAGGCCAGCGGCATCGATCTTGAAAAGACCGTCATGGTTTCTGGTATCGGCTGTAGCGCGAGAGGCGCCGGATATGTGATGCTGGACTCTTACCATGCCACCCATGGCCGGGCCATCCCCTTTGCAACGGGATTGAAGCTGGCAAATCCTGAACTGAACGTGGTCGTATTCAGCGGCGACGGAGATCTGTTTGCCATCGGTGGCAACCACTTTATTCACGGCGCCCGTCGAAATGTGGATATCACCGTGGTCTGCGTCAACAACCTGAATTACGGCATGACCGGGGGCCAGGTGGCGGCCACAACCCCCCTGGACTCCAAAACCACCACCACACCTGCCGGCAATCCCGACGGTCCTTTTAATCTGCCGCTTATGGCATATGCCTCCGGGGCCACCTACGTCTCACGCTGGACCATTCTCCATACCCGCGAAATGACGGAATCAATTAAAGACGCACTACTGAACCGCGGTTTCGCTTTTGTGGAAATCCTTTCACCCTGCCCGGTCAATTTCGGCCGAAGAAACAAGGAAAAGGCCCTGGACTCGTTGCGGCTTTACCAGGAAAAGACCATCATCAAAAATGACACCCACCCATCGGAACTGGACATCGATTTTGAACGGGGCGTCATACTGGGAAAATTCGTGGATATTGAACGTCCCACCTGCATCGACCGTTACGATGCCACCTGTCGCCCACCTGAACTTTTTGAGGAAGAAAAGGCCGCATGATATGACCAGCAAAACCATTGCCCCAAACCAGCACGAGATTCTTTTTACGGGATTTGGCGGCCAGGGCATTGTTCTGGCCGGCCGAATTATGGGCCAAGCAGCAGTTATCGGGGACCACAAAGAGAGCACCCTTGTACAGGCCTACGGGCCCGAGGCCCGCGGCGGGGCCTGCAGTGCCCAGATCATCATCAGCAACAACGCCATCCATTATCCATATGTGAGACATCCGGATATTCTGGTTTGTATGAGTCAGGGAGGTTTCGATAAATTCATTAAAGATATTAAAGAAAATGGCACTCTGATCATTGACCAGGACCTCGTGAATCCCAATAGGTTATTTCAAGAGGGTAGTGATGAAACATATTTTGCCATTCCCGCCACACGCATGGCCGAGGAACTGGGCCACAAAATGATGGCCAATATCATAATGCTTGGGTTTTTTACGGCAATTACCGGTGCCATATCCGTAAAAGGGGCGGAGAATGCCGTCACGGAATCGGTGCCAAAAGGTACCGAGAAGAAGAATATCAAAGCTTTCAACAAGGGATATGACTACGGCCAGGCTGTTTTAAAAGGACGGGAAAAAAGGGCATCTGGCAATAGGGGAGCCTGATCGATGAAACGTTCCAAGGAAAGATTGCATAGTGTGGTCATTATTGGCGCCAATCCGGCCGGTATTGCCGCCGCCAACAAGCTGGGAGAACTTGGTATTCCCATCACACTGGTGGATCGGGATGCGGACCTGAACCGGAAGCTGGCCGACGAACAATGGCGGCTCCCCTCGGGGGCACCCTTTAATTTCGCCCATCGTCCCGGTCTGATCCGTCTCCTGGGGAACACCGATATCCGTTTGATGCTTCCGGCACGTGTCACCAGTATTAAGCACTCACCCCAGGGATTTCGCATCCGGATAGAGCAACCGGAGACCTATGTGAACACCGAACAATGCGTCCTGTGCGGCCGATGCGCAGCCGTTTGTCCGGTTGTCACACCGGACGCAATGACGCCTGTTCAGTTTGGAGGCCGTCATGCCATTCCCGGAAGGCCGGTCGTCGAAAAAAGAAAGGAGCCCCTGTGTCAGGCAAACTGTCCCTTAGGCGTAAACGCCCAAGGCTACGTGGCCCTGGCTCGCGCAGGCCGCTACGCGGAAGCACTGAACGTGGTTCGAAAAGACAACGTCCTGCCCGGCATCTGCGGCAGGATATGCACCCACCCCTGTGAAGAAGCATGCCGTCGTGGTGAAATGGACGATCCAATTGCCATTCGGGACATCAAGCGTTTTCTGGCGGACCTTGAAATATCGGAAAGCCATGAAACAACGCCCGCAAAGGCCCCTTTTAGAGAAGAAGCCGTGGCGATCATCGGTTCGGGACCCGCGGGGCTCGCGGCTGCCGCCGAGCTTGCAAGGCTCGGTTATCAAACAACGGTTTTTGATAAGGAAAAGAAACCGGGGGGACTTTTGCGTTATGGCATCGGCGCCCACCGTCTGCCCAGGCGGATCTTGGATAATGACCTTGATTACGTCCGTAATCTGGGCGTCCGTTTTGAGACCTCACACCCCGTGGATCTGAACAATGACCTTGAGACACTCAGAAAGAAGTATGCGGCAGTGCTGGCAACGGTGGGCGCCTGGACGGATCGCAAACTGGGTATTCCGGGTGAAACCCTTGAAGGGGTAGCGGGCTGCCTCTCTTTTCTGACCCGGTTTTACCGAAACAACGGAGACGAGCAGAACAGATCCCCTGAAACCGACTCAGGCAACCGGCACATCGCCGTCATCGGTGATGGGAACGCCGCATTCGATCTGGCCCGGACCCTCATACGTCGTGGAAAAAGGGTGACCCTTCTGAGCTGGTTTCCCGAGAACCTCATACCAGCCGATCCCCACGAACTCCAGGGCGCCAGGGAAGAAGGCGTCAAAATCGTTGATGCCACACGGGTCATATCATTTGAAGGGGAAAACGGACGGCTGAAACATCTGAGATGTAAGGCTACCGAGCCTGGGGAGCCTGATGCCAACGGCATCCCCTGGCCTGTCACCATTCCGGATGCGAAGCCCTTTGATATGCCTTTTGATGAAGCCATCGTGGCCATCGGCCAGGATGGCCCTTTTATGAATAATGACCCATCCAATAAAGCAAATTGCATGTCCGGAATTGTCATCAATACACATGGTTGCCTGAGCGTTGACGACCGATACAAGACCGGAATTGATGGCTTTTATGCGGCCGGCGACGGTGTATCCGGCCCCACCACCGTGGTGCAATCCATGGCGGCTGGGCGTGCGGCTGCCAGATCCATCCATGAAGCCCTGAGCGGCGAAATGGCGCACCTATTCCAATCCGGAAGGCCCAAAAACGGGGACTATCCGGATATCCCCAAAGAGATCCCGTCCCTTTCAAGACCCACCATGCCGGAACAGCAACCGAATGTCAGAAAAAGCAACCATTCGGAAGTTGCCATGGGCCTCAGTGAATCACAGGTGGTTTTTGAATCGGAGCGGTGTCTTCAGTGCGGCATCTGCTCCGAGTGTCTCCTTTGTACGGAGGCCTGCGAAGCGGTTGGTGCCATTCGCCATCATGAAGAACACAGGGAAAATGTTGCGCATGCCGGTGTTGTCATCATTGCGGACCCCGATGCCGCACCCTCCGTTAAAGGAGAAGATGTCATTCGTGCCTACGGTCCCAAGGCCGCAAAACCGGACGTGAATGCCATGGTTGCCAGGGGTTTTGCCGCTGCCGCCAATGCCATGCTTCTCCTGGAAGGAGGTTCCCAGAGACCCAAAGGTAAGGGAGTTTCCTTTTTTCCACCGGATCCTGAACTCTCCCCGGAGATCCGTATCGGCGTCTTCGTCTGCCGTTGCAATGATTCCTTTGGTTGGGCCCCTGAAATGGACCGGTACGTGGAGGCTCTGGTCCGAAGGGAGGATATCTCCCACGCTCAGACCATGACCGCCGCCTGCATCCCCGAGGGGTCCGCGGGCATTCTTCGGACCATCCGCGAAAAAGGTCTCACACGTGTGGTTCTGGCCTCTTGCGTTTGCTGTCCCCACGATTTTGTCTGCAGTGCCTGCACGGATCAGCGGAGCCGACTCAAACGCGCACTCTTTCGCGGCACCGGCATCAGTCGCGCCATGGTGGAAACCTGTAATCTCAGAGGCGAGGTATTGCGGCGCCTACCGGATGACCCATCCGCAGCCATTTACACATTCAACGGATTGATCGGCCGGTCCATTAACCGGGCCAGGCACCTGCGGCCGCTTCCGTCACCCATGCGGGATTACAATTTCACCACGGCGGTCATCGGCGAATCCGAGGCAGCCGTTGTCAGCGCCCAGACCCTGGCCTCCTCGGGATATGAAGTTTTTATGTTCGGCGTGAAGGAAAAACCGCTCACCAGGGTTATCGAGCACCCAAATATTCACTGCTTTGAAGGATCACGCATCACAGACATCGGTGGCACCCTGGGGGATTTTCAGATTACCGTTAAAACCGCAGATTTTTCCCAGGTAATGCAGGTGGGCGCCATTATCCTGGGTGAAAAGGCCAGTGGCCGGGTACCCTACGTTCACCAGAAAGGCCTTCCCAATACGAAACTGAAGGTCAACGTGCAGAAAAAAGGGGTTCCCGACATCCCGTTTCACTATCCGGGAACAACGCCTATTTCGGGCCTTTTTACGACATCAACCCCCGGCATTCAGATTTCAAACCGAAAAGCCGGACATGCCGCGGCGGCACTGGCGGCCGCCGTCATGCCACGGGGGCCAAGGCAGAGCAAGGGCTTCACCGTGGTGGTGAGCGAAGACCGGTGCCGCGGATGCGGGCGCTGCATTGAAATATGCCCCTACCGGGCCGTTTCTTTTAATCCCAATGGTGTCGGAGGGTGGCACGCTGTGGTTGATGAGGCGCTCTGCAAAGGTTGTGGCAATTGTATTTCAGTGTGCCCCTCCAATGCAGCGGACAGCCCTTATCGAAATCAGGAATATCTGGAACAGGTACTCGAAGAAGTCCTGCTATAGAAGATCCCATTATGGCTATTCATCATGAAAGATCCTAAAATCATTCTTTTTTTGTGTAACTGGGGACCGCACTCCGCTTATCAGGTGCTCCAGGATCAGGCGGTTTCAATCCCCGGTGAAATAAAAATGGTGCGGATTCCATGCACCGGCAGAATCAGCAAAGCACTCCTTTTCAAATGTTTTGCAATGGGTGCGGAGGGTGTGGCCCTGGTGGGCTGCAGTTCTGGAACATGCCGTTACGGAACCGGCACAACCAATGCCAAGGGGCACGTTGAAGATACCCGTGGCATTTTGGACCTTTTGGGTTTGGGAAGAGATCGACTCCGCCTAGCCACTTTTCTGCCCGATGAATCCCAGGCCCTGCTCCAATTTCTTCAAACTTTCTCCACCGAAATCGAACAGATGGGTGCAAGCCCGGTAAAGCCCGCTTCAGTGCCAAAACCCCAAATGAACCAGAGGGATGCCTTGCAGCGCCTGGCATCTCTCCATGATGTTTTCGCCTGTCAGGACTGCGGCAAGTGCACTTCCGCCTGTCCTTTGACGCTGGTGGGAAAGCCCTTTTCTCCCAGAGCCACCGCCAACGCGGCCATTGCCGGTGAGATTGCCTCAAATAGTGTCCAGACGGACATCTGGTCCTGCCTCAGTTGCGGTCAATGTTACGAAAGGTGCCCTTCAGCCGTCGATTTTTCCCGATTTATCAGGGATCTTCGGGAAGTGGTCGTGGGGAGCAGACTGGATACCCACGCGGTGCATGGCGGGTTTTTCCAGTCCCTGATGCGGACCATGACATCCAAGGATCTGAAGATTCGATTATGGGACTGGCTTCCCGAAGACGTAAGAATCGATGAAAAGAGCAAGACGTTCTTCTTTGGTGGTTGTGCGCCCTATTTCGATCTATTCTTCAGCCGGCACGTGGAAATCCGAACACGGGACATTCTTCTGGACAGTATTCGGCTTCTTAATTTTTTCGACATTCATCCTGCTGTCATGCAAAATCTTCGATGCTGCGGACATGATCTCCTGTGGTCCGGAGACAAAGCCAATTTTCTGAAACTGGCAAACCTCAATGTTGATGCCATTAACGCTTCCGGCGCTGAAGAAGTGGTGACCGCGTGTCCCGAATGCTATCGAACCCTTGCACACGATTACCCTGAACATGGATTTGAAATCAATTTCAAGGTGACCCACATCTACGATTATCTTGAAAACGAAATCGATAAGGGCGCCGTCGGCTTTAAAGCTTTGCACCGGCGGTTAACCTTTCAGGATCCCTGCAGGCTGAGCCGGTTTGAAAATCGTTCCGATCTCCCCAGAAAACTGATTAACCGGTTGAAACCCGATGGTTTTGAGGAAATGAAGGATCATGGGGCCAATGGCATATGCTGCGGCAACAGCGCCTGGATCGGCTGTGATTCGTTCAGCAAAGCCCTTCAGGTCAAACGCATCGGCCAGGCCAAGGATACCAACAGCGATCTCTTGGTTACCGGCTGCCCCAAATGTCAGATTCATCTGCGTTGCGCCATGGAAGACCCCTTTAAAGGGGAAGAGCTGAGAATGGAGATGATGGACCTGGTCAGTGTACTGGCAAATACAATCGAATGGGAATAGTGTTAAACCGTCGTTAACCCCAAAAGCATATATCAGAGGAAACCATGAAATCACAAGCGGCTGCGAGAAAATATGAAGCGCCTGCTACGGATCCCAGAATCGGCGTTTATACCTGTCATTGCGGTCTTAACATCGCCCAGACCGTTGACTGTGAAAAGGTATCGGCTTTTGCGGGCGGTCTTGAAGGCGTCGTTGTCAGCAAGGATATCGCCTATGCCTGTTCAGAACCGGGCCAGCAGGAAATCAAGGACGATATCGCTGACAACAACCTGGACCGGGTGGTGGTGGCCTCCTGCTCACCCAGACTTCACGAACCCACATTCAAACAGATGCTCCAGTCGACCGGCATCAACCCTTACCTTCTGGAAATGGCCAACCTTCGTGAGCAATGCAGTTGGGTCCATATGCAGGAACCGGAAGCCGCCACAAAGAAAGCGTGTGATCTGGTACGGATGGCGGTGTCCCGCGTTCGGTTGCTTGAGCCTTTGGTGGAGGACACCATTCCGCTGACCCAACGCACACTGGTTATCGGCGGTGGTGTGGCCGGTATTCAGGCGGCACTGGATCTGGCCGACAACGGCTATCAGGTGATACTGGTGGAGAAGAGCCCCACCATCGGCGGCATGATGGCCCAGCTTGACAAAACCTTTCCCACCATGGACTGCTCCATCTGAATTCTGGGACCGAAAATGACGGATGTCGGTCGACATCCCAGGATCACGCTGTACACCATGAGTGAAGTGGTGGATGTCAAGGGATATGTGGGGAACTTTGACATTCGCATTCTGAAAAAAGCCCGATATGTGGACGAAAAAGAGTGTACCGCATGCGGGGATTGCACCGCTGTCTGCCCGGTGGTCCGCCCCGATGAATTCAATTTGGGCCTCTCCTCAAGACGCGCCATCTATTCCCCATTTCCCCAGGCAGTTCCTTCGTCATATGTCATCAATGTTGGCGAATGCTTGGGACATAACCCGGTGGTTTGTGCCAAATGCAAAGACGCCTGCGAAAAGGGGTGTATTGATTTTCACATGTCCGACGAGGAGATTGTGGAAAAAGTGGGAACCATCGTGGTGGCCACGGGATTGGAAGTGTACGATCCCACGGAAATGGACGAATACGCCTATTCCCGCTTTGAAAACGTGCTGACCAGCATTGAATTTGAACGGCTTATCAATGCGGGCGGTCCCACAAAGGGCGAACTGGTGAGGCCCGCGGACCGGAAACACCCCAAATCCGTCGGGTTTGTACAGTGCGTGGGATCCAGATCAGCCAGAAAAGGGGGTAGCTACTGCTCCAACACCTGCTGCATGAATACCGTCAAAAGCACCCTTATGCTGAAGGAACATTACCCGGACCTGGAGATCAAAGTCTTCTATATCGATATACGGGCCTTTGGAAAGGGGTTTGAAGATCTATATAAACGGAGCCGCCGCCTTGGGGTCAAGTATATCCGCGGACTTCCCGGTTCGGTGGAAGAGGATGAAAATAAAGGGTTTCGCATTGCGGTTGAGAATACCAACACGGGCAAGCTGGAAATGCACCAGCTTGATATGCTGGTTCTCGCCCTGGGCATGAAGCCCGCCAGGAAGACACAAAGGCTTCAGGAAATGCTCGGACTGCAATTGACGCCGGACGGTTTTTTCCTGGAGGCGCATCCCAAGCTGCTGCCGGTGGACGCAGCTACCCGGGGCGTTTTCTACGCCGGCTGCGCCGAAGGGCCCAAGGATATTAAAGAGAGCGTCACACAGGCTTCCGCAGCGGCGGCCAGGGTGATCCGCCTCATGCATAAGGGGGAAATCACCACCGAACCGATCACCAGCGTGGTGATGGAGGAAAAATGCAAAATATGCGGAAAATGTGCCGAGGTCTGCCCCTATAATGCCATCACCGTGGATGTCAAACGGAAAATTCCCGCTTCCGTCAATACGGCCGCCTGCGCCGGTTGCGGCACCTGTGCGGCGGAGTGCAGATTTGACGCCATCGTGATGAACCATTTTACCGATGAGCAGATTCTTCAGCAGTCCCATGCCATGCTCGAAACCGAGCCCCAGAAGAAAATCCTGGTATTTGCCTGCAACTGGTGCTCATATGCGGGCGCCGACTATGCAGGGGTGTCCCGACTTCAGTATCCCCCCAATGCGAGACTGATCCGAACCATGTGTTCCGGTCGCGTGGATGAAAAATTCATCTGGGACGGGTTCAAGATGAGAGCCCCCGTCATTTTGGTCAGCGGCTGTCACATCGGCGACTGCCATTATATTGATGCCAATCGTTGGACGGAAAAGCGGATCCTGAAAATCCGCAAGAAGATGTCAAAACTGGGCATCCGGCCCGAACGCCTGCAGCTTGAATGGATCAGCGCCGCCGAAGGGGTGCGGTTTGCGGAAGTCATGAGACGGATGGAATCTTTAAGGAATGAGGTCACACCGGAAGAGATTGATGAGACGGTTCGAATTCTCACCTCACCATGACCGCTGAACAACCGGTATCCATCATCAGGGTCGTTTTCAGCCGGCGCATGCTGGTGGCCCTGGTCATGGGATTTGCCTGCGGATTGCCGCTCCTTCTCACCATTACGGTGCTTCAAGCGTGGATGAAGGAAGCGGGGGTGGATCTCGCGGTCATCGGCATGATGGCGCTGGTGGGCCTCCCCTACACGGTGAAGTTTCTGTGGGCGCCGTTTCTGGACCGTTATACCCTGCCCTTTCTGGGCCGGCGGCGGGGATGGCTGTTGATCTCCCAACTGGCCCTTATGCTTTCCATCGCGGGACTGGGACTCACCGATCCTCCCGGCAATCCCTGGATGGTCGCCTTTGTGGCGTTTCTGGTGACCTTTTTCAGCGCGAGCCAGGATATCGTGGTAGACGCTTATCGGCGGGAGGACCTGCCGGACGAGGAATTGGGGCTGGGTTCCTCACTTTACGTGAATGGTTACCGGGTGGGCATGCTCCTGGCCTCAGGGGGCGGTCTGATCCTGGCGGATCATGTCTCCTTCACCATTGTTTACCTCATCATGGCTGCCTGTTTGCTGCCGGCGGTATTCACCACGGTGCTGACGCCTGAGCCGCCCATACCCATGGGAAAACCGGAAACCCTCCGGGAAGCGGTTTTCGACCCGCTGGTGGAGTATTTCACCCGGCCGGGCGCTTTGTGGGTGCTCGCCTTTATTCTTTTCTACAAAATCGGTGACACCATGGCGAGCGCCATGACCACCCCCTTCTATCTGGATATTGGGTTTTCCAAGACGGAAATCGGGGCGGTGGTGAAGCTTTTCGGTTTCTGGGCCACCATCGGCGGCGGACTGGCGGGCGGCATCATTATGATTCGGCAGGGAATCAAGAGATCATTGTGGATCTTCGGTATCTTGCAGGCCTTGTCCACGGCGGGTTTCGCGGTTCTTGCCAGAGTGGGTTACAGTGTTCCTCTCCTTTCAGGGGTCATCGGTTTCGAAAACCTTACGAGCGGCATGGGCACCGCCGCTTACGTGGCTTTCATGGCCAGCATTACCAACAAGAAATTCACCGCAACCCAGTATGCGCTCTTGAGCAGCCTCATGGGCATTCCGAGAGTCCTCGCTTCCGCTCCCACCGGCTTTATGGCCAAACACTTCGGTTGGGAGCCTTTTTTTATCTTCTGCACCCTCATCGCCATACCGGGGCTCCTGATGCTTCTTAAAAAGACCCGGGATTTTCGCTGATTCCTGAAATCGCTTTCAAACGCTTCATCACCGAAAGAGGTCAGTGCTGTACCCGAACGGCGGGTCTCAACTCGAAGTCAGCGGAAATCCATCTTTGTCTTTGGATACGGTCCAAAAAATGATATAGCTATCGAAGGACTAAATTGCCACTTAGGGATCGTTCAACCCGATTTAAAAAAAGTTCGGCCGTCAAGTGACGAAAACGGCTCTCGCGGTGTAACAGAAAGAAACGGAAAATGCATCCAACGGACGCGGTATTGATAGAAAAATGCCTAAGTGGTCAGAAAGATGCGTTTGCGGAAATCGTCAAACGGTACCAACACAGAGTCTATTTTATCTCTTTGGCCCGCATGAGGGAGCGATGGGAAGCGGAGGACCTGGCACAGGAAACGTTCATTCAAGCCTACCGAAAGCTTGAAACCTATGACCCACGGCGCAACTTCAGGAACTGGTTGTTCACCATCTGCGTCAATTTAGGAAAGAACCGGCTCAGGAGCCGTGCGAGAAGACGAGAAACTCACAGCCCGAACCCTGAAAAAGGGCCTCAGGCATCCCAAAACCCGGAACACTTAAGGATTGACTTGATAACCGCTCTTCGCAGAATTCCCGAGAAATACCGAATTCCGTTGTTTTTGAAGCACGTGGAGGGTTTTTCATACGTGGAGATTTCCGGCATCATGTCAATTGGCACCAGCGCCGCCAAAATGCGCGTCAAAAGAGGACGGGACCAACTGGTAAAACATTTAGCCGATTCGAATCAAACCTCAGGCCGGTGAAGGAACCCTGGACCATGAAGCAAAACGATCACAACAAGCGCCATGAACTGCTTCATCACCTGCTGGATGAAGGGGAAAAAGGGCCCCTGGCCAATGGATCATCGGGCCCAGGGAATGAAACCCTTTCCCGGTACCGGTCTTGCCTCGAACGACTTGAGACCCATGGGGAGAGGGCGCCGGATGATTTCACTTCCCGGGTCATGGGGGCGCTTCCCGAAAAACCGAGACCTTCCTGGGTCCACCGGTTGAAATCACTCTGGCCTGAAAAGCGCTTCTGGCCCATACCGGCCGTAACCGGAGCGCTGGTCATGTTTCTTCTCATGACCCCTCCGAACTTTTCAGGCCCGCCGGACAACAGGGGTTTGGTTCCGACTGTATTTGACCTTTATGCCCCCAAAGCTGACAACGTTCAACTGGTGGGAAACTTTTCTGACTGGAAATCCGGCGTATTTCAGCTAAAGGGCCCCGACGCCGTCGGATACTGGGCCATTTTGGTGAAGCTACCCCCCGGAAGATACGAATACACTTTCCTGATCAATCGATCTGAACTGGTCCCTGACGATGACGGCGAAGTTGTTCGGCCCGATGGCTGCGGCTCTGAAAACAGCCTTTTGTTTGTAAACGGAGATATCCGCAAAGGGGCAAACGCCGCTGCTTTCTTCGGCTCTTTTAAGACCGATGCCCCTTCACTTCCCGAGGAGAACAAGAACCAATGGCGCAACATTTTACAGAACGGCACCAAAGCTGGGTTAAGAGAGGCGCAGCTCGGCCATTTGCTGTCGAAAATGGCGGCATCAGGAATGAAGCCGAGTGATGCACAAGAGATCCTTGAACCCATCTTTCAGGACGGCAAGGCCGGTCTCAATTCCAGGCATGTGCTGCTCAGGCTTGACGAGGGCCTTTTGAAGAAAGTGCCTGTGGAAACGCTGAAGAAACTCACACGGCAAAGACACGTCGCTTTAGGCGAAGCCAGATCGATATTGGCGCGTTATGGCTATTCGTCAACTGCTGAAACTTATCCTGCGCTGCTCGACGCCACCGCCTTCGCCATTGAAAGCGGCTTTTCCACTGCCTCCCTCAACACGGTCCTCGAGGCCGGTAAAGACAGAAAACCCCGGCAAATTACCGAGGTTCTGGAACTGGGCGAAACCCTCTATTACGCGGGTTTTGACCCTGAAATGCTTCTTTCCCTCATGGAACGTTGTCTTGTGAAAAACCTGGATGTTCAGCAAATGGAGCGGGTGACAGACCATGTGAGGGAAGCGATCATGAAGGGAGAGAACCACCGGATCATCATCGATACCCTCTGGATCGAGGCAGTATTGAAATTGTTCATAAAAAGAGCATAACCGTTAGCGCGAAAGGAGATTCTCATGACAAAGCATTTTTCCGATTTGCAGGGTGTTGTGGTGTTCGCATTGCTCTCCCTGATGTTCGCTGGATGCAGCGATAACGGCGGCGGTTCTCCGGGGACACCTGCCATTCCCACCAACCGCATCTACGTGATGACCATCGGTAGCGGTGTACTGACCCCGTTTGTTGAGAATACAGCGGAATCCTCCACATCAACCGCTGATCAGACATGGGAATACACGTTGACGCTCCAAACCGTGACAGAGGAAACGCCCTGGTACACCAACAGGCCTGAGAGAGAATCGGGCACGGAGACCCTGCGGAACTATGTGGACCTGTGGAACGACATCTACGGTGAAACACCTCCGAACGCTGTTCTGGACGGATATGTGAACGGCGAAGCGTCCCATGATGGTCTCTATCTGCGGCTGGATCAGATTCAATATGACACGGAAAAAAACCATCTCACTTTTCGGGTCGCTTTGCTGGGCTCGACCATGGCCGATCCACATCCGGTTGACCCGGTCGACATCTACGACATTCGATTGACCGTTTTGAACAACACCCCCGAAGGAGAGATGAATTACTGGTCATTCGGTCAGGCCGCGGAAGGGGGGTTGCTTGAACCAACAGGCGCGGACGGCGTTTATAAGCTGATTTTAAACGGCGCCAACCCGGAAATATACCAGCTGCAAAATGCACCGGGCACACGTTACGAGATCCTCAATCAAGGGACTTTTGAGGACCATTGGTCCCATTATTTCAGTACGGCGGCACCCAATGCATCTCTTAGCGGTCTCTCCTATTCGGGGGAACTGCAGTTGGTTCTGCTGGAGTTGGATAATCCAATCCTTCAGGGAAACACTGTTATTTACGACGCAAAGGCCCTGGGAGAAGAAACCTTATCCGGTGATCTGCTGGCCGACGTAACGCTGTTGATCGACTCACCGGACGACACCGTGCCCTTGTGCAGCCAAAAGGGCGCAGAAGCCAAGTGCTACAATCAATGCTTTGCCAGCGGCACGGATCCCACGCCCCTTTGTTGTCCCAAACCGAATCCGGTGAACTACAACTGCGGCAAACCGGGGGAGGCCGATTGGTGCGATTACAGCCTGTGCAAGGGTAGTGGGCCGGGGAATTGCTCATCCGAAATCTGCACCACCGATCGAAAGCCTTCCGGCGAGCTGACCCGACTGGTCATTCATAACGATACTGAGAGCGATGTAAAAGTCTATTTGCAGGTGGGCGCCAATCATGTCACCCAGGGGGCATGCCCTGAAAGCTGGCCCCCGCTTCAGTTCAGCGATTACCCCTGCGAAAACATCCACACGGGGGGAGGGGTATGCGATTGGACCATACCCAAGGGAAAGCATACGGTGATCCATGGACAGAAGGGGAAATGCACCAACGGGACCATCACCTTTGAAATGGATCCCGCGAACATCTGCGGAATGACCATCGGCGAGTTCACCCTGAACGTTGACCCCGATCCCGTCAAAGACCTCACAGAGGGCGTCGACATCAGCCTGGTCAACGGCAACAACGGCAAAATCGTCGTGGACCTGGGCGCCAGCTGGAAGGTTCAGACCACGGGGACTTTTGTGACAAGCATTCAAAACTATGAGGGAACCGGCGCCAACAACCAAAACAAGAATGGTGTGTACAACTATCTCTGTGATACCTGTACGGCCAAGGTCAACCCCCCGGACTGTCAGGGAACCCCGACCTGTTCAACAGAGGAGACGTGCAACCTGCTCCGCGACGGGTCCCAGCAGGGGGGGGCCGTGACCTTCACATGGAAAGGGGACAAGTGGTAAAACGGCGGTGACCAAGCAATGAAACCACACAATACGAAAGTCTTCAATTTTTTTCCGTATTAAAAACCTGGGCCTTGAAAGATGGGCAAAGGAGGAAGCTGGAGATATTCTCGATAAATTTTACTATGGTCCTTGGACCCTACAGCGGATCTGGAGCCAAAGCCACAAAACACCACAACCATGCCCATAGGACCCTGGTCGCGCTCCCGGCGGCCAAAAGCCATG
This sequence comes from Thermodesulfobacteriota bacterium, assembly GCA_028278625.1. The sequence goes on along the minus strand of JANQDY010000062.1, from coordinate 32,328 downwards.
TCCGGTTCCCATGAAAAAGCATATCATCATATTCTTGGTTGCTTTTCTGGTTTTTTTCGCTAACACCTCGGAATCTTTTCAAATCGAGGAGTTTGTGGCAGCGGCCAGAAGCCAAATCGGAAAGACACTCCTGTATGATCCCAGCTACCGGGCAATGGGCTATCCCAATGGAGACGTCCCCAGTGATAGAGGTGTATGCACGGATGTCATCATTCGGGCATTGAGAGTCGCTTGCGATTACGACCTCCAAGAATCCGTACACGAAGATATGAAGCGGAATTTTTCCAAATATCCCCAAATATGGGGGCTAAAGCGGCCGGACAAGAACATTGACCACCGCCGCGTGCCCAATCTCCAAACATTTTTTGAAAGAAACGGCTGGTCCTTGATCCTGTCCGATCATCCATCAGATTTCAAACCAGGTGATATTGTTACCTGTACGGTACCCCCCAACCTGCCGCATATCATGATTGTAAGTGACAGGCGGACCAGAGACAACATCCCTCTTGTTATTCACAATATCGGCAATGGGACACAAGAAGAAGATCTGTTGTTTGAATACGAATTAACCGGACACTACAGAATCGGAGAAATCGAAGGCGGCACTTAATTCAGACATCTGGGACCGGCGCAATCTGAAAATCGGTCAGGATGTATTGCCTGATGGTGATCTCGGAACCGCAACGGTCACATTCCACGTTCATCAATTTCCTTCCACATGTCGAGCAGGTCAATATGCGGCGTCTATTGTAGATCCCCCACCGTTTGGCGGCTGTCACACAAGTCTTCCGTTCAACATGGCAGCATATCTCAAACCCAATTCCGGGGCGTCGTGATAGATATAGAGAATATGCCAGGCATCAGAGAGGCGAGAAAACCGTGACACACAGTATATGAAAACCATTGTGAAATGATGTCCTTCTGATCGTCGGCGACACTTTTCCACATAATGCCCCGACATCAGGAAACAACTATCGGCTGGCATTGATTGCGGCCTTTGCTTTTGGCCTCGTAGAGCATTTGATCCGCGGTTTCCAAAAGAGCGGACCGGGTCGGGAGTCCCTGTTGGGGAATGGCCGTGGCCGCGCCGATGCTGACGGTGATACAAGGGGCCACGGGCGAATTCTCATGGGCGATGTTGAGTTCTTGCACTTTCATCCGCAATTTTTCCGCCATGGTCCATGCCCCTTTTTCCGGGGTTTCAGGCAGGACCACGGCAAACTCCTCACCACCGTATCGGGCCACGAAATCACCCGGCCGCTCAAGACTGTCCACCAGGGCCGTAGCCACGGAACAGAGGCAGTCATCCCCGCGGGAATGGCCGTACAGGTCATTAAAAGCTTTGAAACAATCGATGTCTATCATCATGAGGGTCAATGGCGAAGTGTTTCTCTGAGCCCGCTTCCATTCCTTTTCAAGCACCTCGTCGAACCGGCGGCGGTTGGGAATATTGGTCAATCCGTCCAGGAGGGCCAACTGCTCCAGCATATCCGTTTTTCGTTTCAAATTCATGTGGGTTTTGATGCGCGCTTTTACCACCGGCATATGAAAAGGCTTGGTAATGTAGTCGACGGCGCCCAATTCAAAACCGGTACTTTCATCCTCCACCTTGTCTCGCACGGTGATGAAGATCACCGGAATATTCCGGGTTTTGTCATCTTCCTTGAGTGCTTTGATGACCGCATAACCGTCCATCCCGGGCATCACAATGTCTAGGAGGATCAAATCAGGGGGATCATCTGAGCCTGCAATCTCAAGGGCTTTGGCGCCGTTGGTGGCGATTCTGACGCGGTAATCGGATTTCAATGAGCGGGCCAGTATCTGAATATTGATGGGCATGTCGTCCACGATGAGAATGCCCGGTGCGTTATGGCTTGCGTCAGTCATGGGTCTCTTCAGCGCTCCGTGTCTTCGGCCAACAGTTTCTTTGCGGCCCCCAGGCCGGCCAGGGCCGATGAATAATCGAAATGGAACACGCTTGTTTCAATTTCCTGCCACAGGGTCTGCTGATCCCTGGCCAGTAGAATACTCTTCAGATTCTCCATTAAGGTTTCGTCCACCAGTTCGGACGATTCAAGTTGACTTCCAATGGCTTCCAGGCAGGCGCGTGCGTTTAAGTTATCGGCGCCTCCGGAAGAAAGCGCATGGGAGGACTGGGCTTTTGTCTGTCCCACCAGTTTGCCAGAGCTTTCAATAACCTCTGAGACGGCCGCCCGGAATCGAAGGCTCAACCCTTCGAAGTTGTCCGCCGACCCCTGCCGGAACGCCTGCTCAAATTGAGAAGACACCTCGTATAGCTCCTGCGCCCCGATATTACCGGACACCCCTTTGATGGTATGGGCAAGGCCTTCCCCGGCCTCTACGTCCCCGCCTTGAATGTATTGGTCCATTTGCCTGGCCGCGTTTTCAAACTCCTGTTGAAACTCCTGCATCAACTGCCGAAAAAGGGTCGTGTTTCCACCGGTCCGTAACAGCGCCGTTTCAAGATCTATTCCCGGCAGGCTTTCGGGAAATGCGTCCGTGTCAAAACCCGTGGTTTCAGGGGGTGCTTTTGATGAAGTCGAAAAGGATACAAAGTCCTTGGGAATCCAGCGCAATAGGGTTTGGGCCAGTTTTTCGGGATCAATCGGTTTTGAAAAATGATCGTTCATGCCCACCTTTCTGCATTTCTCGGCTTCTTCCACCATGGCGTGGGCCGTGAGCGCAATGATGGGAAGGTCTCTTGCTGGCGAGTCGAGTTCGCGAATCTTCCGTGCAGCAGTATAGCCGTCCATCACCGGCATCTGCAGATCCATCAACACGGCGTGGAACAGATCGGCGGCGTCGGGAGGCGCCAGCAAATCTACCGCTTCCATGCCGTTGTTGGCCACGGTCACATCGATGCCCATGTTTTCAAGGAGTTCCGTCGCCACCTGTTGATTGATCAGATTATCTTCCACCAGCAGAACGCAGGCCCCGCTGAACCATGTGCTCTCACCGGGCCCAAGTTCAGCCAATCCCACCTCTTGGGGGGAATCCGGTTTCCTTGCGAGCGCCCCCACAATCGCTTCAAAAATTGTCTTCCGAGCCACCGGCTTCAGAAGGATATGGCCAAAGAAGGACTCGTCGAATTGCTCGAATAATGCATCGCTTTTCTCAGCCGCAATCATGGGGACAACAGCCGTATGATCTATGGTCCCTTCTGATAACGAATCCAAAATCGCTCCCAGTCCACCTTCCTGCAACAGATCCCAATCCGCCAGAACCACGTGAAAATCGGATCCCACATCTTTCGTCTTGATGAGCTTCAAGGCCATATTCAGGGAAGAGGCCCTTTCGGAAGAGAGCGAAAAACCCTCCAAGGTATCCAGAATTGAGTCCGAGCGAATGTCGTTTTCATCAACTAGCAGGACATATTTGCCCTTTAAGGAGGGCGGAAGAACCCAACCGGCTCTTTCGAACGTCAAAGGCTCTCTGAACCACCCGTGGAAAACAAAAGTGCTTCCAATTCCGTATTCGCTCGAAACGGAAACGCTGCCATCCATCATTTGCGCCAACTGCCTGCAAATGGTCAGCCCCAGCCCGGTACCGCCGAATTGCCGCGTCGTAGATGTGTCCGCCTGTGCAAAAGCTTCAAAGAGCCCCCTTACCTCTTCCTTTTGCATACCGATGCCGGTATCCTCGACCGAAAAAGCCAGCTTGCACCGTTCTTCTCCACCAGGTTCGGTCCGGTGTTCCTCAACCCCCACCGAAATTCTCACGTGGCCATTTTTGGTAAATTTAACGGCATTGCCGGTGAGGTTGACAAGAATCTGGCGCAACCGCAAGGGATCACCCACCAGCTTGAGAGGGACCTCCGGTGCAATATGCAACAGAAATTCCAGTCCCTTTTCTTCCGCTTTGGGGCTGAACAAATCGGTGACATTTTCCAGGACTTCATCCAAATCAAATTCCACGGATTCAATTTTTAGTTTGCCCGCCTCTATTTTTGAAAAATCAAGGATGTCGTTGATAATCTCCAGAAGGGACTGGCCCGAGGTCTGAATCTTTTCCAGATAGTCTCTCTGCTTTGGGCCAAGTTCTGTCTTGAGAGCCAGATGGGAGAGACCGATAATTGCATTCATGGGTGTTCTGATTTCGTGGCTCATATTGGCAAGGAATTCACTTTTCTGTTGGCTGGCCAGAATCGCCTCTTCCTTGGCCACGCTTAACTCTTCTTCCATCTGCCGTCTTCTTTCGATGTTTTCGATTCGCTCCACGTTTTGGGCAACCCGGCAGTAGAATTCCTCGGCCGCAAACGGTTTGCTCAGGAAGTCGTTGGCCCCGTTTTTGATCAACTGCGCTGCAATTACATGATCATCTCTTCCTGAGACGCCGATGACGGCCATTTCATCCCGGTCATATCTTTTTCGAATCATCCGGGTGAGTTCAAAGCCGTCCATGTTTGGCATATTATAATCGGTAATCACCATCTTTATCTCGGGATTTGCTTTGATCTGCAGAATGGCATCCGCACCGTCCACAGCCTCCAGAACCCGGTACTGGTGAACCCTGAGCAGCCCGGTAATCAGCATTCGGGAGGTTCTGGAATCATCTACTACAAGAATGGAAACCGAAAGGTTCTTGTATATGCGATGGATCAGGTCCATGATATAGTCTATGTCTTCCACGTTTCGCTTGAAAACATAGTCGATGATCCTTTTGGACCACATTTTTTTTCGAACATTGTCATCAATAGTTGCCGTAAAGACAATGGCGGGGATTTTGTGACTCAGAACCAGGTCCACAATTTCTCCCGAGGGGGCATCGGGCAGGTTCAGATCCAGAAGCGCAACGAAGAAATTCGCCGATTCTTTTTTCAGCAGTTCCCGGGCCTTCCCGTAACGCTCAACCCATACCACATGAAAGCCCAGTTTTTCCCTGATCTTGTTTTTGACAAGTTTGCCAAAGAATCTGCTGTCTTCCACAAGCAAAATGTTTTTCATGGGTGCGTCCCTCGAGAAATCCACTGCCACGATCCGGGGCGACCAAAAAGGCTTGATTCGGAGCTGTGTGATGTTAAACTGTCATCATCGAAATGCATTCCGAACCTCTAATTATATGGTTCCCGCCAAAAAGAAACAAGACCTGAATTTTGTTTCTGGCAGCAATTCCCTGACCAAAGGTCCCGACCAACTTCCCAGCGGCCAAAGGCAACGGTCGATTCCCGTGAAAAAGAACATCATCATATTCTTGGTTCCTTCTCTGGGATAAAGGAGTTGAAAGGATAGCACTGCTGTCCGGTTGAATTGTCGGTTCACCCGGTTGAAGGCAGGCCACGCCCGGTTTTAAGCTTTCGTTAAAGAAAAAGCTGCAAACGGCCGATAAAAGATATTGTAGCGTCGCACAGGTATCATTCGGCCGGACACCTTTCCGGAGAATCTGAACAGGAGGCCGGATTCGCTTTCTTAATAATAACGCTCTATGAAATGCAGAAAATGTAACAGGGGTAACGATATGCCGCTCATCTCTGAATACGCCAATACATTTCGGCTTCAAGAACAGGAGCATCAAGAAATCTCATCGGTACGTCAAACCATACTAAACCAACTCCTATGTGTTTTTTCATTGATTGGGCTACCGACGGTTGTCATTGGGGCGACCCAAGTCTGCCTGCAGGGAAGATGGCCCTTTGCCATCATTTACGTTTTCATCTACCTCCTCTTTCTGGCTGCCACCTTCGGATCCCGCCATTTGCCGTACACCGCCAGAAGCCTGGTGCTGGTCGCCTCCATCTACCTTATCGCCCTGGCGATTCTCGTGAGAATCGGGCTGAGCGGAGTGGGTACGCTTCTCCTTTTGGCCGTGTGCTTTATGGCATCCATATTCTTCGGGCTTCGCGGGGGGATGCTGGCCATATTTGCAGGCCTGGTGAGCATAGGTTCGGTAGCGGTGGGCATGATTACGGGGCTCATCCCCATAGTGCCGGAACATATGCTCACCTCCGCCTCAGCAATGGCATGGATCACCTTTGCGGGCGTCTTTTTCATGGTCGCGAGCATCACGGTGGTAGCACCGGAAATGCTGCGAAAGCGCATTGAAAAATCTGTCTTTCTGCTGGAAGAAAACAAAGATCACCTGGAAATCAGCAACGACCGACTCCTTCAAGAAATCGAAGAACGCAAGAAGGCGGAAGCGGCCCTAATGAAAAGTGAAGAACGCTACCGCGATCTGGTTGAGAATATGAGCGATGCCATCTACATAGTAGACCACAACGGAAGCATATCCTACATCAGTGGGGCCATCGAAAAAATGGCAGGGTATCGGCCACAAGACATGATTGGAAAAGATTTCAGGGAATTCTTTGAGCCGGAAGAATTTGATCGCTTGACAGATGATTTTAAGGGATTCTTAAAAGAGAGACGTCCAAAGGGCGAATACGTCATGCGGATGAAAACCGGTGGCGGCATGTGGGTAAGAACCTCCGGCCGCCCCATCATTAAGGAAGGGAGCATCACGGGGATTCAGGGCATTTTATCCAACATTACGGACATTAAAGTCGCGGAAGAAAGATTGAAAGCCAAGGCCGATGAGCTTGGAGTTCTGAACAAACTGGGAAGGGAAATGAGTGAAAACCCGTCCACCGAAGCGATTGTAACCGCCCTGTTGCGTGTGACAATGGTATCCCTTCATCCCGATTTCCTCATGCTTTTTCTGCGGGAAGAAGATGACCTTGTCCTAAAAGGCTCGCTGCCGGAAAAGGGGGATTTTAAACAGGACGAACTGCCCGTTCACCGGGTGGGAGAATGTCTTTGCGGAATCGCCGTAAGGGACCGCAAAGCCGTCTTTTCCATTGACATCAACAAAGATGACCGCTGCACATATCACGAATGCAAACGCGCCGGTTTTCGCTCTTTCGCCGCACTTCCCCTGATGAACGCGGGGGAAGTCATCGGGGTAATGGGCATGGCTTCCCGTGTGGAGAACGATTACCAAAAAGCCGCGCCATTTCTTGAAGCCCTTGCCCACGAAGCCGCCATCGGCCTGAAAAACGCCCTTCTCTTTGAAAAGGTTCAGATGGATGCCATCGAGCTTCAGACAAGATTGGTGCAGATAGAGGAAGGTCAAAAGGAAAAGGAAGACCTGATGCTGCAGCTCACGCGAGCCCAGAAAATGGAAGCCCTCGGAACCCTGGCAGGCGGTATTGCCCACGACTTTAACAACATCCTCACCCCAATCATGATGGGGACGGAATTCGTATCCATGAACCTGGCAAAAGAAGATCAGGGACAACGCATGCTGAAACGGGTTCAGAATGCGATAGTGAGGGCAAAAGAACTGGTAAACCAGATTCTCACCTTCAGCCGCCAGGACGATCTGGAAAAAACCCCCATGAATGTGGCGCCCATTTTAAAGGAGACCATCAAATTGGCGCGGGCCGCCCTTCCCGCCACCATAGAAATCCGAGAGGAGATCTCCGAGATTAATGATGTTATCATGGCAAACCCCACGCAGATTCATCAGCTGATCATGAATCTCATCAGCAACGCGGCTCACGCCATGCGGGAAATGGGTGGGGTTTTAGCGATCTCACTGAAAGAAGAAGTTCTGGATGAAGAGAGGGTGATGGATATGGGATCACCTTTTACCCCCGGTCCTTTTGTCAAACTGGGTGTAAAGGATTCAGGCGTGGGGATGGCGCCTGATACCATTGAAAAAATCTTTGACCCTTTCTTTACCATGAAAGCGCAGGGCGAAGGGACCGGACTGGGGCTGGCCATGGTTCATGGCATTGTGGGAGCCTCCGGCGGGGCGGTGCTGGTTGAAAGCAAGCCCGGTGAGGGTTCTCTTTTTACGGTCTATCTCCCCGGCATAGCATCGGCATCGACCCTCAAAAAAAGCGGAAATCAAACCCTTCCCCGAGGAGAAGAACGGATTCTGTCGATTGACGATGAATTGATGATCGGCGACATTCAGGCTGATATACTACGATCCCTGGGCTATGAAGTGGATTGTCAAACAGACCCGGTGACTGCGCTGGAAACCTTCAAACAAAACCCCTATGGGTATGATCTGATCATTACGGATATGACCATGCCGGGATTGACCGGAAAGGAACTGGGCCGTATGATCATGGAAGTCAGGCCGGAGATCCCTGTCATCCTCTGCACCGGTTTCAGCGAAGCGATATCTGAAAAAAAGGCTCTGGAACTGGGTTTTTCAAGTTTCGTCACAAAACCGGTCCTAATCCATGACATTGCAGAGAAGATCCGCACCGCCCTGGATTCTTGAAACAGCCAAAAAGTAAGGGAAACGAGATATAAAGGAGGGAGGGATACGGGCACATTGTTTGTTTTTCTCCATTAAACCGCACCTCTTTCACGATACCTGATCAGATTCAGGCCCACCAAGGTAACCACGACGTCATTTTTCTGATTCAGCATTTCGCAAAAGGAGAACAATACGCCTCGGTCCGGTTTACTGGTGGACGGTTTTACTTTCCGAACCGTAACGCGCAAAGTGAGTTGATCGCCGGGACGTACCGGCTTTAGCCAGCGCAACTCATCCACACCGGGGCTGCCGAGGCTTGCCGGACCCGGGAGGTAGTTTTCGGCAAACAACCGCATTAAAAGGCTGCAGGTATGCCAGCCACTGGCGATGAGGCCGCCGTAAGCCGTCTCCCTGGCGGCCACGGGATCCGTATGAAAAACCTGGGGATCAAACTGCCTGCCGAACTGTATGATCTCATCTTCGGTTACCGTGATGGGCCCGAACTCATGGACTGACCCCTCTTCGTAGTCCTCCAAATATCGCTTCCGGGGTGGCGTTTTGAAATTGTCCCTTGTCATTGGTAGAACGTTCCCTGATCCTTTTTCTATGAAGCATTCATTCCGTGGCCAGTGTGGGTTTCCAACATATCATGAATGGAAACGATTCATCTCTCCTTAATGATCATAAGGGATATTAGCACATACATGATCCGGGTTGGTAGTCATTTGTCACTTACCCTGCCCATGGAGAAGCGCCGGGTCCCCAGGCAGATCCCTTGACCGCCTTAAGCCAAATACCCCTTGAAAGAGACATGATGGCAAGGTAAGATGCCTGTTCAATCACAGGATTTATAAAGCATCTCAATTTCCTTTAAAGGGTTGAAATGGAAAACTTCATCGATGGTTGCCACTTTCAGGATCTGGCCCAAATGGATCCCTCGGATGTCTGCAGGCGCAGTCTGTCTACCTATGACAGCAGGCGGGGATGCTACACACTGCCGTTATGGGGCAAGGCGTATGACATCTGCCCCGACTCCCTGAGTATTACATGTTCCGCAGATGATACTGAGAAAATCGATCCATTCCTGGGCCTTTTTATGGTCCATTATCTTCTGACCACAAAAGATATTCCCATTGACCGGGAATGGATCTCCTCAAAGGACATACCAGGGGGTGTCGGTTTTTTTTCGGGCCCTCACGCCATTCCCACGCATCTCATTGAAAGGACCTACGGCGAACGGCTGGACCGGTTCTGTGACATCTGTGAAAAGCTGGATGGAAAGCCGCTTCAAATGGCCGATAGGGCCTATGAATTCCGAATTGCTCCCCGCATACCCGTTGCTGTTCTGTTGTGGAGGGGCGATGATGAATTTCCCGCCGAAGCAAAGCTCCTTTTTGACAGGAGCATTTCCAAACACCTGGCACTGGATATCATCTTTGCATTGGCCGTTTTCTTCTGCAAAACCCTTGAGGGAAAAAATGCCTTACAATAAAGAGCTGGACATCCTTGTTTCAAAGGTCACCGCAGACTGGGGAACGACACGAAAAAAGATGTTCGGCGGCACCTGCCATCTTTTGCAGGGGAACATGGTAGGGGGCGTCTATAAGGATTATCTGATATTGCGCCTGGGAAAAGGGGAAGCGGAAGAAGCGCTGAAAGAGCCGTTCGTCACCGAGTTTGACATTACCGGGCGACCCATGAAAGGGTGGGTGATGGTCGCAAGGGAAGGGCTCAAAGAAGGGATGATTGAGGAGTGGCTCAAGAAAGCGCGATCCTTTGTTGAAACGCTTCCACCCAAATAGGCCAAACCAGGGACCCTTTTTCGGTTTGAAAACCGCGGGCCATAGGGCGTTTCCCCCCAAAAAAGGGAAAAACGCCTTAACTCCCGTCCAGCAACCCTCCTAACTTACCAAGAACCGACCCCTCCCCCTTGCTGCTGCCGCCGGCGGAAGGCGCATGGTCCAGGATGCGGTCTGCCATGCGTGAAAATGGGAGGCTCTGTAGCAGCACAATCCCTTTGCCGCTCAGGGTTGCCAGGAAAAACCCTTCACCACCGAAGAACATGGATTTTAAGCTTCCCGCACGTTCAATGCTGTGATCGATCCCTTTGGTGAAGGCGACCAGACAGCCTGTGTCCACACGGAGGCGCTCATTGTTCAATGATTTCTTGACCACGGTCCCCCCCGCATGAACAAACGCCATGCCATCGCCGTGCAAATGCTCAAGAATAAATCCTTCGCCGCCAAAAAAGCCTGTTCCGAGACGCTTGTGAAAAGCAATATCGATCCTTGTCCCAAGGGCAGCAGCCAAGAATCCGTCCTTTTGGCAAAAGAGTTCGCCGCCCACTTTTGACATATTAATCGGAATGATCTTGCCGGGGTACGGCGCTGCAAATGCAACCCTTCTCTTTTCGCTGTGATGATTGGTGAAATGTGTCAGAAAAATGGATTCTCCTGAGACCGCTCGTTTGCCTGCGGTGAATAATTTGCTTAGAATCCCTTCGTTGGCAAGAGGTCCGTCCCGCATGTGAGACTCAAAAGCAATGCCGTCTTCCATGTAATTCATGGCCCCTGCTTCCGCGATGACGGTCTCTCCGGGATCCAGCTCCACTTCAACGATCTGCATGTCATGGCCCAAAATCTCGTAATCCACTTCATGGCATTTCATTGTCTGCCCTCCTTTAATGGACATTTTCTGTTGCCGCAAAAATCGCACTTCGAATATGTTGCAACAAAATGACCGGGTAGCCAACTTGGTAACTGAGGGTCCTTTTCGGCTTTTCATCCAAAGGAAAATAAAGTATAAAAAATGGTTATGGAAAAAACCGTTGAAACACCAGAACAAAGCCGACACAGCACGGTGGATTTCATTCTCCGCCGAATGAGCCGGAGCAAGGGTTTTCCTGCCATTTCAGAGAACATATCCCTAATCAACCGCAAGCTTACTTCAAAGGATAAGAACATTTCAGCCTCTGAAATCTCAAGCCTCGTGCTGAAAGACTACGCCTTAACCACACGGCTGCTCAAACAGGTGAACACCTCCTTTTATGCCAAGGCCCGGAAACCGGTGACGACGGTCTCCCGGGCGGTTGTTCTGCTTGGATTGGAACAGGTCCGCATTTTGGCAACGAGCCTCATGCTTTTCGAACATCTCAGCGGCTATGCCGGCACCGACGACCTCAAGAAAGCCGCCATGAATTCCTTGATGAGCAGCGTGCTGGCCAAGGGTTTTGCCCAGAAACTGCAAACCGATCCTGAAGAAGCGGCCATATGCGCAATGCTCCACCAACTGGGTAAAAACCTGGTGATGCTCCACCTTCAAGAAGAACATGAGGAGATCAAACGGGAAATGGCGCGGCAGGGGTTAGATGAACAGAGCGCCTCAAAGGCTGTCCTGGGGAAATCCTACCATGAATTGGGAATGGAGATAGCCAAGGAATGGAATTTTTCAGACAATATCGTTAAAAGCATGACGCCCCTGGCGGGCAAAGAGATCGACAAACCAACGTCCGATATCGATATTTTGCAAGGCATATCCAATTTTTCCAATGAGATATGCGAGACCATCAGGACGACGCCCAAAAAAGGACGGAAAAAGGCCTTCGAACTGCTGACCAGGCGGTTCGAAAAACTGGTCCACCTTTCCGGCAAAGACCTGCAGGAAATGCTGGACCAGGCAAAACCTGAAATGAAAAAGCTGGCCGTCATGCTACGCATACCCGGCAGCCTTTCCGTGGAGAAAGTGTTCTCCGAGACAGAACAATCAAAGGAAAAGGGCTTGAAGGAAGAGACATCGACCCCTGCTTTCGAAAAAGAGATGGCCCCTGAAACCTCACTCTCACCGGAACCGCCCGATTCTTCCAAGGATGGTGCCGACGCCGGTGCATTGGAAAACATCATCATCGACGGCATTCAGGAAATCACCAACATCCTTGCGGAAGATTACACCATTAATGATTTGATCGCCATGGCGGTTGAAGTCCTGTATCGGGGATTCGCTTTTAGCAGGGTCCTGTTCTGCCTCAGGACAGCCAAGCAACCAAGGATGATGGCACGTTTCGGCCTGGGAAAAGATATTAAGCGTCTGCTGGGATCCTTCAGTTTCAGAATAGCCAAACCTGCGGATCTTTTCAATGTAGCCATCGCACAAAACCGGGATTTTCGCATCAGGGACATCAGCGATCCCGTTGTGAAACCCTTGATTCCAGACTGGTACCGCAGAAACGTCAACGCCCCTTCTTTTATCATCTATCCCATTTCCATCAACAATGTCTGCCTGGGATTTCTCTACGCGGACCGGGAAGATAAAGGAGACCCGATTCATTCAAAACACTTAAACTATATGAAAACCATCAGAAACCAGCTGGTCATCGGCATCAAGCAAAAGCAGCTGGGCCGATAATTGAAAAAAATCGTTATTAATGGCCTGCCCTCCATTTTTTCATCAAAATTCCCCAAAAGTAATACCTTGGAGGCGAGTTCATGGGCAAACACCCCTCATGTCAAAAGTTTGACTGTCCAACCCCACCAATTCCCTTCATAAAATACAAACACCTGATTTAATTGTAAAAAAAACCATAGCCGCATCTGGCACATTTTTTGCTGATTAGTCAGGCGATTCATAAGGTGTATGGAACCTGACCGGATTCTGACGGTCCATGTTTCAAGGGAAACCGTCATGCACGGGAATCCAGTCAAAGAAAATGCCACTCAAGTTTGTTAGGCGCAAATGTAACTTAAGGGGCGGAGCTGTATGTCGGATCAAACCATGTCAAAGGAAAAAACCACCCAAAAAGCGACCGCGATTCTCCAGGGGCGTTTGGGCTCTACCCGCTTGCCCGGCAAGGTTTTTCTGCCGCTATTGGGTAAACCGGTCATTCAGCATGTATACGAGAGAGTCCTTCATTGTGAAAACATTGACCGCATCATCGTTGCCACCACAACCCGAAAAAGAGATGACCGGATCGTGGCATTGTTTGACGGCCTCGGTGTTCCGGTCTTCCGCGGCAGTGAAGCAGATCCCCTTGATCGTTACTACAGGGCCGCAACCCAATTCAGCCTCTCCCATGTTGTTCGTATCATGGCCGACTGCCCGCTCATGGATCCCCGGGTGGTGGATGAAGTGATCAGCATGTATTTCAAAGGAGGGTATGATTTCTGTTATGTGGGTGGAGAATATCCGGCCGGGCTGGACACGACGGTCTTCTCCTATCAGGCCCTCGAAAAATGCTTCCTTGAAGCCACCAAGGTCTCAGAGCGTGAACATATCACTTTCTACATGACCAATCATCCCCATCTGTTCAACATTGGGGTTTACAAGGAATTCAAAGGACTTCTGCACCACCGCTGGGTAATGGATCATGAAGCGGACTACAACCTTGTCCTTGAGATTTACAAAGCGCTTTACAACCCGCAGGAGGCATTCGGTGCCCGGGAGATACTAAAGCTGCTGAACGATCAGCCGCAATTGTTCGAAATCAACGCTCACATCCCGAGGGACGGCAGGATCCCAGAGACGGGAACAGAACAGAAACGCACTATCAACGGGCAGCCATGACCGCCGTTTTAAACCTTGAAATGGAAACAACGGAGCAGGATTTACGGGAAGAAATTTTGCGCCTTGTGGGCCGATTTCACAGAACCGTAACCAAAAAGGAGACCTTTGTTCCCGGCAGAACACCGGTGAGGTATGCCGGGCGGATCCATGATGAAAAGGAAATCCAGGCGGCTGTGGCGGCATCCCTCGATTTCTGGCTTACGGAAGGGCGTTTTGCCAGAGAATTTCAAAAGGAACTGGCACTTAATACAGGTGTCAAGCACGCATTTCTGGTCAATTCAGGATCTTCCGCCAACCTCCTGGCAATGACCGCTCTCACATCCCCCCTGCTGGGGGAAAAACGGCTGAAACCAGGAGATGAGGTGATCACCGTTGCCGCCGGTTTCCCCACCACCCTGAACCCGATCATCCAAAATGGCCTGGTTCCCGCGTTCGTGGATGTGGACATCCCCACCTACAACGCCAAAGCAGAAACCGTTGAAGCGGCTCTGGGCCCAAGAACGCGCGCTATTTTCATGGCCCATACCTTAGGAAATCCCTTTGATCTAGACGGGATCATGAAGCTGGTGGAAGAACACGATCTTTATCTTATCGAGGATAATTGTGATGCATTGGGTTCCACCTATAAAGGCAAAAAAACCGGCAGCCTCGGTCACCTGTCCACCTGTTCCTTCTATCCGGCGCACCATATCACCACCGGAGAAGGCGGCGCCGTTCTCACTTCCGATCCAACGCTGGCCAGAATCGTTCAATCTCTCAGGGACTGGGGCCGGGATTGCTGCTGCGGTCCCGGCGAAAACAACCGATGCGGCCACAGGTTCAAGGGGCAACACGGCACACTTCCAGAAGGATTCGATCACAAATACGTCTATTCACATATGGGCTACAATTTCAAGATGACCGATCTTCAAGCCGGCATCGGTTTGGAGCAGCTAAGAAAATTGAATGATTTCTGCCGGGCGCGGCGTGAAAACCATAGCGCCTGGATGAACAGGTTCAAGCAACATGAAAAGCACTTCATTCTTCCGGAAGCCACAAAAGAGAGTGATCCCGCCTGGTTCGCATATCCCGTTACCGTCAAAGAAACCGCCGGCTTTACCAGGACGGAATTGGTACAATACCTGAATAAACATCTGATCGAAACCCGCAACCTGTTCGGCGGAAACCTGCTTCGGCAGCCGGCCTACTGGGACATCCAACATCGCATGGCAGGCACCCTTAAGAACACCGACCGCATCATGAATAACACCTTTTTTCTGGGAACCTATCCCGGAATGGACAGGCAACAAATAGACTATACCATGGGCGTTATGGAGAGATTCTTGACAATAGGAGAATAACCGATGTTTGCAAACCTTTTTCAAAACAGAAGAGTGCTGGTCACCGGCCATACCGGATTCAAGGGTTCCTGGCTGTGCATATGGCTCAAGGAACTGGGTGCAAACGTCGTGGGTTATGCCCTGGAACCCCTGACTGAGAAAGACAATTTCGTTGTCACCCACCTGGGCCAAAGAATGACTCATATCACCGGCGATATAAAGGATTTTGATCGATTGAAGAGAACCTTCATTGATCATGAGCCGGAATTCGTCTTTCACCTGGCCGCTCAGCCCATCGTAAGGGAATCTTACGATAATCCCAAAGAGACCTATGACACCAACATCGGCGGAACCGTCAATCTTTTTGAATGCTGCCGCTTAAGCGATTCCGTAAAAGTGATCATCAATGTCACCAGCGACAAATGCTATGAAAACAGGGAATGGGTTTGGGGGTACCGTGAAAATGACCCCATGGGGGGATATGATCCCTACAGCTCCAGCAAGGGGTGCTCGGAACTGATCACGCAAACCTATCGAAACGCGTTCTTTAATCCACATGATTTTGACACCCACAAAAAATGCCTCTCCTCCGTCAGGGCCGGAAATGTCATCGGGGGCGGTGACTGGCAACAATACCGGATCATTCCCGACTGCATTCGGGCCCTGGAAAACAACGAACCGATTCATATCCGGAATCCCGGCGCCATAAGGCCTTGGCAGCATGTGCTGGAACCGCTGAGCGGATATCTGCTCCTGGCGGCAAAAATGTACCGAAATCCTTCCAAGTACGGTGGGGCCTGGAACTTCGGCCCTGGCCAGGAAGCCCCTATGACGGTGGGAGATGTGGTGAATCAACTCTTGATGGATTGGGGCAGCGGCAAATGGATTGATGTCTCCGACAACGGAGAGCCCCATGAAGCCGAACTATTGTGCCTGGACATCAAAAAGGCGGAATCATTGCTGCAATGGTTTCCTACCTGGGACACTCAAACCGCCATCAGCCAGACGGTTGATTGGTACAGGGATTACAGAAATAGGGATCCTTTCCACATCTGTGTGGACCAAATCAAAAAATTCCAGAATTTCAGAAGAGGGAAACACCATGACCAAAAGCATACCGGTCGTCATGTTGTGCGGCGGGCTTGGAACAAGGCTGCGTGAAGAAACGGAATTCATGCCGAAGCCCATGGTTGCCATCGGAAGCAAACCGATCCTGTGGCATATCATGAAAATCTATGCACAATACGGATTCCACAGATTCATTTTCTGCCTGGGATACAAGGGAGAAATGATAAAGGAGTATTTCTTCCACTACGAAATGATGAACAACGATGTCACCATCAGACTGGGGGGCAATAAGGGCATCAGCATCCATGACGGCCACTCTGAAGAGAACTGGGAATTAACCCTGTGTGACACGGGGGCAAATGCGCTGAAAGGGGCAAGGATCAAGCGGATCGAAAAATACATCGATACCGATCTGTTCCTGGTGACCTATGGGGACGGTGTTGCGGACCTGGATATCAACGCACTTTTGGACTTTCACAGGTCCCACGGTAAAATCGCCACGGTAACGGGGGTTCGTCCCAAATTCCTGAAATTCGGGGAATTGAATATTCATGAGGGAAAGGTGGCGAGATTTTCGGAAAAGCCAAAATACAGGGGGAATTACGTCAACGGCGGCTTTTTTGTTTTCAACCGGAAGCTCTTTGACTACCTGGAGGATCGTGATGATTGTGAATTGGAAGCCACCACATTGGACCGGATATCCCAAGAAGGCGAATTAATGGTGTATAAGCACGACAAATTCTGGGCCTGCATGGACACCATCAGGGACACGGATTACCTGAACAGTCTCTGGAACAACAATCAGGCGGAATGGAAAATCTGGTAGAGACTGAAAGCTGGTTTTTCAGTTGAACATAAACCCTTTAATTCAAAGAAGGTGATGGAAAATGGGCATATTCATAACAGCGGAAATAGGCATCAATCATAATGGCGATATGGAAATCACCAAGCAGCTCATCGATGTGGCAAAGCTGGCGGGCGCAGATGCCGTGAAATTCCAGAAAAGGACCATTGAAACGGTATACTCGGAAGAAGAATTGAACAAGCCGAGAGAGAGCCCTTGGGGTACCACCACCAGAGAGCAGAAACTGGGCCTCGAATTCGGCAAAGCTGAGTACGATGAAATTGACGACTATTGCAAAAGCAAGGGCATCGAATGGTTTGCCTCGGCCTGGGATCTGGAAAGCCAGGAGTTTTTGCGCCAGTACGATCTCAACCACAATAAGATCGCCTCCGCGCTGATCACCTATCAGGATCTGCTTGACCATGTGGCGAAAGAGAAGAAGCACACCTTTATTTCCACCGGCATGTGCGATCTTCAAATGATCGATAACGCGGTTAGGACTTTCAGGAAGGCGGATTGTCCTTTCGAACTGATGCATTGTGTTTCCACCTATCCCACCATCGACGAAGATGCCAATTTGAACTGCATTACAGCCTTGCGGGAGCGGTATCAGTGCGATGTGGGCTACAGCGGCCATGAAGTGGGACAAGCGGTCTCCTACGCTGCCGCAGCCCTTGGCGTTTCATCCCTTGAGCGGCACATCACCCTCAATCGGGCCCTTTACGGTTCGGATCAAGCGGCATCCATTGAACCGGCCCTGTTCATCCAATTGGTGGGTGGCATTCGCAAGATTGAAAAGGCCATGGGAGACGGCGTCATCAAAATCCAGGAAAACGAAGTCCCCATCGCCAAGAAGCTGAGATCGCATATCCCTTGGGAATCCCACAAATAATGATAAAACTCTCCGATTATATCATGGAATTTTTGGCGGCCAAGGGGGTAAGAAAGGTCTTCATGCTCCCCGGCGGCGGCGCCATGCACCTGGATGATTCCCTGGGGCGCTCAGAAAAACTGGCCTACACCTGTTTCATGCATGAGCAGGCATTGGCCGTGGCCGCCGAGGCATATGGACAGCACACCAATTTTCCGGGTGTGGGGTTGGTGACCTCGGGACCCGGCAGCACAAACACCGCAACGGCCATTGCAGCGGCCTACATTGATTCGACCCCCTGCTTCTTCATTTCCGGGCAGGCAAAGCGCACCGATTTGAAAGGGGATACCGGTGTGCGCCAGATGGGTTCACAAGAGGTGGATATCGTCTCAATGGTTAAATCCGTCACAAAATATGCCGTGACCATCATGCATCCCGAGGAGATCAGATATCACCTGGAAAGGGCCTGGCACGAAGCCACAACCGGCCGAATGGGACCGGTCTGGCTGGACGTTCCCCTTGACGTGCAGGGCGCCATGATCGACGAAACCCGGCTAAAAGGGTATGAAGCCGCAGAATCGCCTCAACCGGAACTCCCCCTTTCGCAAATCGTAGCGGCCTTTGAACGGTCCAGACGACCCCTGATGCTGGTGGGAAACGGCGCCAAACTATCAGGCGCCTCGAACTTTGTGAAAGATTTTGCCGAACAACACCAAATCCCCATGCTCCTCACCTGGAAGACGGCCGATTTTTTGGATTACAATCACCCCCTTAATTTCGGCTTTCCCGGAATCATGGGAAGCCGCTATGCCAATTTCATTGTTCAGAACTGTGACACGCTCCTGATTTTGGGAAGCCGGCTGGATCCCAGCCTGACCGCTTTCAAAAGCGCCGACTTCGGCCGCAATGCGTTCAAAATCATGATCGACATCGACGGGGCGGAAATCCGGAAGATCGATAACATTCATCTTCCCGTTACCGCGGATGTAAAAGATGCCATGGACGCCATTCGCCTGACGCCCATGTCACTGCCCGAACATTCTCAGTGGCTTGCCTATTGCACAAGTCTCAAAAATCAGTATCCCACTGTTTTGGACGACGCATCCCCTGATGCTGCCGTGGACCTATATCAATTCACCAAGAAACTCTTTGGCCAGTTGGTCGAAACGGACGTGATTGTACCTGAGAGTTCCGGGGCCGCCGGAGAAATCACCTATCAGGCCATGCATGTCAGATACGGCCAGAGCATCAAGAACGCCGCCGGTTTGGGTTCCATGGGATTCGGCCTCCCCTACGCCATCGGATCATGCCTTGCCCTGGACGGGCGAAGAACCGTACTGATCAACGGCGACGGCGCCTTCCAGCTGAATATTCAGGAACTGGAAACCGTCCACCGTCTTAAGCTGCCCATCAAAATGTTTATTCTGGACAACGGGGGCTATGCCAGCATCGCCAATACCCAGCGCAACATGTTCGACGGCTTCCTGGTGGGGGCCGATGCCACAAGCGGATTCACCCTGCCGGACATTTGCGCCATCGCAAGGGCCTACAAGATCAGAACCTGGGAAATTGAGACCAACAGCGGGCTCGAAAAGGGTATATCCGAAGTCTTAAAGGGTGATGATCCGGTTCTCTGCCGTTTAAAGGTGAGGCGTGACCAGATGACAATACCCAAAGTGCAGGCCATGAAGCTGCCGGACGGCGGTATGGTTTCAAAGCCCCTGGAGGACATGTGGCCCTACCTTCCCTCACGGGAAATCGCCCGTAACATGAGGATCAGCGCCGATGATTAAAATTGTTCTGTTGGATATTGACGGGGTCCTCACAAACGGGAAGGTAACGGTGGATGCAACGGGAAACGAGTTCAAGACCATTGACTTTAAGGATATCGACGCTGTTTTTGAAATGAAGCGGCAAGGATATAAAGTGGGATTGCTCACGGGCGAAGCAACCCCCATCACGCTCTTTTTCAAAAACCGTTTTAAACCGGATTTCTTCTATAACGGGTGCAAAGACAAGCCGGCCGCCCTTAAAGAGATACTGGCACAAACAGGCGCCAAAAAAGAGGAAGTCTGTTACGTGGGAGACAGCGCACATGATGTGCCTGTTTTGAAGGCCGTCGCCTTTGCCGCCTGCCCTTTTAACGCCGTTTTGGAAGTCAAAAAAAGATGCAATATCCACCTTCGCCAAAACGGGGGTGATGGCTGCGTCTGGGAACTGCTGGAATGGCTCATGGACAAAAAAAAGCATGAATCTTGCTGAAGCCATCTCTGTTTTGGAAGCCCATTGCGCCGATCCCCATTCGGGACTCCCGGAAGAAGTGTTTTTGCTCCTGACACGTCTCACTCCCATGGTCAACGTTGACCTTTTGATCAATGACGACCATACCGGCCAAACGCTCCTGACCTGGCGCAATGACATCTACCACGGTGAGGGATGGCATATTCCGGGGGGCGTCATACGGCTAAAGGAAACCGCGGACCAGCGCATCGCGGCAGTGGCAAGACTGGAACTGAAATGCCGGGTTGTTGCCGAAGACCGCCCCGCGGCCATCAACGAATGCATCTCAAAAACCAAGGCAAACCGGGGACACGCGGTCTCCCTCCTCTACCGCTGCAAACTGACCTCTTCCCTTCCGGATGAGCTGAGATATGCCGGCGGCAGACCGGTGCCGGGCATGTACCATTACTTTGACAGGGCCCCTGAAAATCTCTTGAAAGTCCATGATATTTATCGGGAATTTATCGGCCCGCAACCGAGGTGAAAAAAATGGCTCAAACCAGTCGTAAAAAAGAATTCGAAAACGCCAAACGGAACAAGCTTCAACGTGAAAAACCGCTCGTCTATGAAAAAATCATTAAACTGGCGGACATGGAAAGGCGGGGAGAATGCACCTCCCGTATTGACATCGGCTATGACTATGCGTGCAATCTCAAATGCAAACACTGCATGGCCAACACCTTCGAGAGAAAGAAGCGGACCCTTACACCGGCGGATATGCGCAACATTGCGGAACAGGCCGATGCCCTGGGATGGTGCCAGTTCAACATCTCAGGTGGCGAACCGCTGATCCTCAAGAATTTCGACGAAGTCCTGGAGGCATTGATGCCGGAACGGTTTCACATCGGCATCAGCACCAACGGCTATTTCTTGACGGCCGAGAAGGCGAGACACTTAAAGAGCATTGGTCTCGACAAGGTGATGATCAGTCTCGACAGCTACGATGAATCGCTTCACAACGCCAACCGGGCCAGTGACAGGGCCTATGAAAAAGCCATTCAAGCCATCTGGAACGCCCGTAACGCCGATTTGGACACGATTATTCAGCACGTGATCACCCATCAGAACGCCAAAACCGAACACACCGTAAAACTGGCCAAGTTTGCCCAGGAGAACGGCTTTTCCCTGGATCTGGTCATTGCAAAGGCCATCGGACAGTGGGAAGGGCGGCATGACGTACTCATCGATAATGATGATGCGGCCTTTCTGCGGGACCTGAACAAGGAATATCCCGTTGCCCGAAGGGATGTGTTCCCCTCCTACGGCATGCGCGGAGGGTGCGGTATTCTGAAGAAATGCTTCCACATCTCCCAGTACGGCGATGTATTCCCGTGCGTCTTCATGCATATCACCATCGGCAATGTGTTCGAGGATTCCCTTAAAACCATTGTTGATCGCGGCATGACCATCAAGCATTTCAAAGAGTTCTCACCCATATGCCTGACGGGAGAAAATAGTGATTTCATCGACAAATACATGTCACGGTTCTATGGCAAACCCCTGCCGGTGGATTATCGCGAAGTATTCACGGACGAATCCGATTACGTCATTCACTGAAAATGCCATCACTTAAGAAATACTCCCGCCTCAAATTATCGCGGATCAACCTGCGGGATGCCATACCGCTCAAAAAACCTTTTACCGTGCTTTTTGAGCCTTCAAGCCGCTGCAATTTCAAATGTCGCTTCTGCTTTCACAATGAGCCGGACATTTATGCCCATCTTCCGAAAGGACGTATGAGATTCGAGGATTTCAAGAAGATTTCGGACGATTTGGCGGCATGGGAGGGAGAAAAAATCAAAGTCATCCGCATCATCGGATTCGGCGAACCCCTCATCAATCCCCATACACCCCACATGGTGAGATACCTCAAGGAACTAGACGTAGCCGAACGGATCGAAATCACCACCAATGCCTCTCTTCTGACGGAAGCGGTCTCCCATGAGCTGATTGACGCAGGGCTTGATTACATCAGGTGCTCCATATACGGAGTGGACCAGGAACAGCATGAAGGGCTCACCCAAAGCAGTATCAGGGTCGAAAAAATCAGAAACAACATCGCGAGACTCAGGGCCATGCGGGATGCCGCCAAAGCATCGGGCCCTTTTATCTATGTCAAAATGCTTGAAAGCCCTGACGAACTTGAAAACGCCCGTTTTCTAAAGGCCTATGCTTCCATTGCAGATGAGGCCGCCCTTGAAAAGCCCCACCAATGGCTCAAAAGTGACAATGGTACAGGGCAACCAACCCGAAAAGTCTGTCCGCAGCCCTTTAAGATGCTCAGCATCCATTTTGACGGCGACGTTATCCTCTGTGATCCCGACTGGATGGGGAACACCTCCGTGGGGAATGCCCTTTCGGAAAACATCTCCACCATATGGGGAGGCGAAAAAATGCGCCGGTTCTGGAGAATGCAACTTGAAAACAGGCGGCGTGAAAACCAAAGCTGCCGGAGCTGTTCTTTCCTGGTGGATGAATATGTCATGGACAATCTGGAAGGTGTTTCCCCGAAAGTGCTGGAAAAGGGATCACTCAGATGAGATTCCTTGAAAGGACATCCGGAGAGGCCGGTCCGGTTGTTGTTTTCGGCGCATCGGTCATCGGCAAGATCGTCTTGGACGCCCTTAACCGGCTCAAAATCCGGCCCGCCTGTTTTTGCGATAATGACCCCCTGAAGCAGGCCACGCCTTTTCATGGATTCAGAGTGATTTCCTTTGAAACGCTTTTAAGAGATTATCCGAAAGCACGGGTGGTGATTGCCGCGGGACGTTATTATCAAGATATTCACGGACAACTGAAAAACGCTGGGTTTCAGAACATCTACAGCGATGCGGATGTGATCTCCAGTATCGATTTTGCCAACACGCCCCGCTCCGAACTTCAGGAGATCATGTGGCACATGGCAAAACTGGGAAAACTTGCCGAAATCATGGAGGTGCCAGAGGGAAGCCTTCACATTCCCCGGTTAAATGTGGTTTTGACATCTCGCTGTACTTTGAGATGCAAGCACTGCTCCAGCCTGATTCCCCATTACCAAAAGCCGTCCGATTTCGATCCGGCCACAATCATCGCATCCCTTGACAGGATACTATCGTGCGCGGACCTCATCTATCATGTGGAACTCCTGGGCGGAGAACCGTTCCTGTCAGGGAACCTTCCGTTGGTTGTAAACCATCTGCTCGATTCCGGAAAAGTCCTTCACATGGACGTGATCACAAACGGAACCATAGTGCCGCGGGACAGGGTGCTCGAACCGCTCAATCACCACAGTGTATCAGTGGTTATCGATGATTATGGAGAGCATTCGAGGAAATCGGATGTATTGTCCCAAGCACTTTCACGCCTCGGCATAGACTTTCACATCAACAGACACTGGGCGTGGGCCGACTTGGGGGGATTGGAATCCAGAAACCGTCCCCAAAAGAAGCTGGCAACGCTGTTTCGTAACTGCCATTTCAACTCCTGCACCGAACTGCTGGACGGAAAGCTCCATCGATGTCCGCGCTCCAGCCACGGTACCAAAACAGGGGTTTTGCCTGAATATGCCGACGACTACCTGAGCATTTCCGAATCGTCCCAAAGTGATGCCCGGCTGAAGGAAAGCTTGAGAGACTTTCTTGTCCATAAGGAATACATCCGAGCATGTGATCACTGTAACGGCAACACCCGGTCATCGTTAAGGCTTTTGCCGGCGGAACAACATTAGGAAGGAAAACAGAATGTCCCAGGAAAAGAAATGCCGCGTTTGCGAAAAACCGTTTGACAATGGAAGCCTTTTCCGTATGCCCGGCATGCCCGGCGCTGTTCAGAATCTGCCCACCGAAAAGGATACGGCTGTTGCCTCCGGCGTTGTTTTAGACGTGAGGGAGTGCGCTTTCTGCGGTCTCGTCCAACTCACAAATGACCCGGTACCCTATTATAAGGACGTTATCAGGGCCGGAAGCTTTTCACCTTCCATGAGACAGCGACAGCAGGATGAATTTGCGCGCTTCATTGACCGTTTTTCGCTTAAGGGTAAAAACATTCTTGAAATCGGATCCGGAAGGGGAGAATACCTCTCCATTCTGGATGAAATGCCCGTAAACGCTTTCGGCATGGAACATAATCCCGAACTGAATCAGATTTCCAGGGACAAAGGACTCAAGACCTATGAGGCATATCCCACAGACCTAAACGGCCCCATTTCGGACAGGGTGTTTGACGCTTTTGTTTCCATCAATTTCCTGGAACACGCACCCGATCCGGGCGCTTTTTTGAGGGGCGCCGCAAATCTCCTTACAGAGGACGGCGTCGGAATGATCGGTGTGCCGGATTTTGAATTCGAGCTGAGTGACAATTTTCTATTCAGCTTCATGAGCGACCATCTATCCTATTTTTCATCCGATTCCTTAAGCAACACCCTGACCCTCAACGGATTTGAGATCGTTGATATTTTCAGGAACCAGAAACTGAACGTGGTAACGGCATATTTCAAGAAGCGGGAAAAATGGGACATTTCCGTGCCCATGGAGAGATTCTACCATTTCAACAATGAGATCAACGATTACATGGACGAAATGCTGGAAAAGGGGGGCCGCATTGCCTTGTGGGGCGCCAGTCATTTGGCTTTCAGCATCATCTCGGCCTCTAAAACCGAAGAGAAGATCTCCTATATCGTCGATTCCGCACCCTTTAAGCAGGGGAAATATTCTCCCGCTTCAGGTCTTGAAATATTCCCACCGGAACACCTGTCACAAGATCCGGTAGAAGCGGTCATTATCATGTCCCCTGAATACTCCGGGGAAATCGTCAAAACCATAGAAGAAAGATTCCCCCATGATGTAGAACACATTGCAACCTTTAAAGACGGGGGTCTTGAAATCATTCAATGACAGACATGTTTACAATGAAAGGCGGTAGCCCGTGGCCCAATTAAAAAGCAAGCAAGCATCCGAAAGGGTCGGCCTTGAAACCGTAATTCCACTTGAAACCCCTTTTGTCCTTCAGTTGGCCGTGGCCAGCACCTGCAATTTCAAGTGCCGATACTGCCCCTGCTCCACGCCCGATTTATTAAAAAAACACAATGTGCATAAGGGCGTCATGGACTTTTCGCTTTACCGGAAAATCGTTGACGACCTTGACTATTTTCCCCAGAAAATAAAGGTTCTCCGGCTGGTAAAAGAGGGAGAACCATTGCTGAACAAACGGTTTTCGGACATGGTGCGCTATGCCAAACTGAAACAGCCTTCCGTAACGGTGGATACCACCACCAACGCCGCGCTGCTCACGCCGGAGCTGTCCCGTGACATCATCGACGCGGGCCTGGACAAGATATTCATCTCGCTTCAAGGCATGAATGCCCAGGCCTATAAACGGCTGTCGGGGGTCACGGTGGATTTTGACAGATTGCTTGGAAACGTTATTTATTTCTGCGAAAACCGCAAACAGTGTAAAGCCTACGTCAAGGTTCCGGACATCGGGGTCAACGCTTTCGAAAAGAAACAGTTCTTTAAGCTGTTTGACCAGTATGCCGATGAGGTTTTCGTGGAACGTATCATCCCCACCTGGCCTGACTTTGATATTTCCCATGTCAAGGAAGATGACGGATTCGGGTTATACGGAGATCCGGTGCACCCTGGGTACATCAATGTCTGCCCCATTATCTTTTACAACCTGAATATCGATTTTGACGGATCCATCCCCCCCTGCCAGCTGGACTGGGCACACAAAGAGGTCCTGGGAAACGCCTGGGAACTGCCGCTCCATGAGATCTGGGACGGAAAAAAATATAATGATTTTAGAAGGATGCATTTACGAGGAGAGCGTCCAAATCATCCCTTGTGCGGTGAATGCACCACCCTTGAATACTGTAACGTCGACAATATTGATGCGTATGCCAGCGCGCTCTTGGAAACAATGGCTTCGCTCCCCTGAACCACAATTTGGAGCCGCAACTTGAGATAAGGAGTCTCAAAGATGTATGAACCGCCCAATCCCCGAATTGTAAGACAAGACATCGAGGAAATTTTGAAACAGGACCTGCCATGGCAGGCCTTGTCCGGCAAAAAAATCCTGGTCACCGGTGCCGCCGGCATGCTGGCGTCCTATGTGGTTGAGGCCCTTCTGCTTTTGCCGGAGTATGTTGACTGTATCCCACCAAAGGTTACGGCCCTGGTGAGAAGCATGGAGAAGGCCGAAAAAAGGTTTGCCGGATACCTTGGAAATGCCAATCTCAAACTCGTCACCGACGATATCTGTAGAGGACTTGCCGTATCGGCATTTAGAGACACCCAAGTGATCATCCATGCGGCCAGCATCCCGCGACCGGACAGGAAAAGGCCTGTGGCGGTAATGGCGCCCAACATCTTGGGAACCTGGCATCTCCTGGAATTGGCCCGCCAAATCCCGGATTTTGATCAGTTCATCTATTTCAGTTCTGGCATCGTCAATGGAGAAAATATCAAAAGCGATATTCCCATCACCGAAGAGATGTTCTTTCCGAGTTCCTGCCTGAGCCCCGGCGCCTGCTATTCCGAAAGCAAACGGGCGGGTGAAACCATTTGCCTCTCTTTTATGAACCAGTACGGCATTCGGGTTAAAATGCTCCGCTATTTCGGTTCCTACGGCCCCGGAATGGACCTGCAGAACGACCCAAGGGCCTTCACTTCGTTCGTTAAAAACGCCGTTTGCGGTGAAGACATCGTGCTTCATTCAACCGGGGAGGAAACACGATTCTGGTGCTATATAACCGACGCCACCGAAGCCTTCTTCAGGGTCTTTTTCCATTCCACCTACGGCGAGGCATGGAACATCGCCAACAGTGAAGCCGGATGCACCATCAGGGAACTGGCCCAAACCGTGGGTGAACTGTCCCCCCACGAGACCGTCTCCGTTCAGATCGGCCAAGGCAAGGCGCCCTCGGGCTATACCCCTTTCAAGTCCCCGCAGGTGACGGTCCCCAGCATCGATAAGCTCAAAAGCATCGGGTTTGCACCCAAGATCGACATCCGAGAAGGCTTAAAACGAACCATTGATGCCCATCATAAGGAAAGGGGATCATCATAATGTTGCTTGCCCGGGAACGAAAACGTCTGGCGAATGCCAAAATGGTCAAGACGGACATTGCCAGGGAACTGTATCAAAAATACTATTTCACGCTCTTCGAGTTTTCAAAAGACCTCAAGAATTCCAACGTCAAGGAAATCGTGGTCAAGGATGATTCCGTCGTCATCACAACCCGAAAAGAGAATATTCAATTGAATTGTCTCGAAGGTGACATGACCGCCGCCCTTGGGCACCTTATACTGGCCGGTGCGGAAAACGAAGAACAGGAAATGATGACGGCCCTTTTGAAAGAAATGGTCAGAATCAAAGGGAGGGCCAAGGAAAAAGCCGTGTTTTTCGATATCGGCGCAAATATCGGCTGGTATTCCATCTATTTTGACAAGCTGTTTCGAGATTTAGAGATACACGCTTTTGAGCCGATCCCAGCCGCCTATGAGCAATTCCTCAAAAACATGGCACTCAACGGATCCGGGCCCATTCACCCCCATAATCTCGGGCTGGCGGACAGAAACGGAAAAGTGGAATTCTTTGTCTCCCCCTCCCTTTTGGCCGCCTCATCCCTGGCGGATACCTTTCCAACGGATGATAAGATCCGGTTAAAGGGAGATATCAGGAAACTGGACGATTACTGCCAGGAGCAGGGGCTGCGGCCCGATTTTATCAAGTGCGATGTGGAAGGGGCCGAACTGCTTGTCTTCAAGGGGGCCGAAACATTGCTCTCCACGGTGAAACCGCTGGTCATGGCGGAGCTTCTCAGGAAATGGTCAAAATGCTTCAATTACCATCCCAACGACGTGATCGAGCTGTTTCAAAAAAAGGCCTATTCCTGCTATGTCATCGCTGACGGGGCCCTTAAACCCTTTAAGAGGGTTACCGACGACACGGTGGAAACCAATTTCTTTTTCCTTCATGACGATGCCCACCGGGAGTTCTTAAACAAATAATGCGAATATTTATCACCGGCGGAACCGGTTTTTTTGGAAAAAGCTTGATGAACCAGTGCCCGGAGCTCTTGGATCATGATGTGGTGATCCTTTCCCGCGACCCTCAAAGACGGATGAAGGAATGCCAAGGATTTGGAAAAAACCCGAGACTGACATTCCTACATGGCGACATCAGGGACTTTTCGTTCCCGAAACCCGATTTTGACTATATCTTCCATGGGGCGACCACCTCGGGCCACATCATACCGGATGAGGAAATGCGATCCGTGGTAATGGACGGTACGAACCGCGTTCTGGAATTCGCCGGAAGGAACCAGCAACTCAAAAATCTTCTCTTTATCAGCTCTGGCGCCGTTTACGGAGACGCTTATAACGTTCCCATGGATGAGTCATTCTCCACTGAACCGGTGAGTGTCTACGGTCGGGCCAAACTGGCAGCGGAAAACCGGTGTCTTGATTCGAAAGTTCCCTGCAGCATCGCCCGCTGCTTCGCGTTTGTTGGAGAATTTCTGCCGCTGGACGCCCACTTTGCCATCGGCAATTTCATGCGTGATTGTCTCAATGACCAACCCATCGTCATTAAAGGCGACGGATCGCCGATCCGCACCTATCTGTATTCGGCGGATCTGGTGCGCTGGCTATGGACCATACTGAGACGCGGGGAACCGGGGCGCGCCTACAATGTGGGTTCGGCCCGGGAGATTTCCATCGCGGATCTCGCCATGACCGTTCGAAGGGTCGCGGATAGGCACAACGCCATTGAAATCCTTAAACCGCCCACCGACCGGCCCTCGCAATCCTATACGCCCCATCTCGGGCGGGCACGCCGTGAATTAGGACTTGGAGAGGAGACATCGCTGGAAGAGGCAATCCGACTGACCCTTTCACATCATGGCCGCCATTTATGAAATCCCGGAAAAGAATCCTGAATACCGTCGATATCCTTTTCACTTTTCTTCTTTCCAACACTCCCATTGCCTGACTTCGTAAATCCAAACAACGTATGAGGGATCAACATGAATGAACTGTTATCCATTGCCATTCCCACCTATAACAGAAACAGATACCTGTCTTCGTTGCTGTTGTCGATTAATGAACAATACGCAACGGAACTGGGAGATCTTATCCATATTTACGTTTTCGATAATGGTTCAAAACATGATACGGAAAGACTCCTTGAAAAATTGGATCTCAGGTTTTCCCACACTTATTTTCACCATGGTCACAACATCGGCGGAAAGAACAACGTTCATTACGCCTATACGAATTGCCAAGGGGAATATCTTTGGGTCATTGGAGATGATGAAATCCTGCCGAATGGATCATTAGAGGAAGTCATCGGATTGATCAGAAAATATTCGCCAGGCCTGATGATTACACGCGGCTCATTACATGATCCTTTTGTGCAATCAAAGGAATGTTACAAAAACTACGCTGAGCTTGCTGTTGATTGCCTAGAAAACAGCCCTTATTTCCTAATCGCCCACTCCCTGATTTCATCCAACATTATCAAAAGAAATTGTTTTGATACTGATTTTGCCAAAGAGAAGATCGCGTCGGCATACAGTCATTTTTTCGGGATCATTAACGGTGTCATAGAAAAGAACGCGCCGGTTGTTTACACAAAAAAGTTGACACTCATTGTGAGATCAAAAAGAGCCCGAATGAAATTTGATAAAGAGGATACCCCTGAAACAATCCCTTTAGAACAAAACCGTTATCTCAATTGGTTGTTCAAAAAACTGAAAAGGTATAATGCCGATCTGAATGATCGATTGACTGAATCTCAAATGAATTTGACACAGACATGGAACATCTATTTACCAAAAAGAGATCAGAATGCCGAGCTTCAAACAATCCAGTCAATCCTGGTTGATGCCAAACTGAGGAAACTGAACTCAAATAAAGACACCAGGCACCAGGAACTTCAAAATTCCGAAATGCGATCATTTCAATCCATTTGTCAAGAATATGACAACAAATCCTTTTCGTTCATGGATGAGAACCATGATATCCCAATATCTCTATTGGTAACGGTTTATAACGAAGAAGAGCGCATCGGTTCAGTACTCGCATCCGGTATCAAATGGGCGGATGAAATCGTCGTTATCAATAAATCGTCCACGGACAGGACCAAGGAAATATGCCTTCAATTTGGCGAAAAGGTCAAAGTTGTTGATATGCCTTTTTCCCACCAGGGGGATGGGAATATGGTCTCCTATGCCAAAATCCCCACACACGACTGGATTTTTTTCAGTACCGCCTCGGAAATTCCCACAAGAAAACTCATCGGACGGATCAAGCGGATTTTGAGGGATTCGGAAGGCAATTTCGATCTCATGTATGTGCCGCGAAAATACTATTCATTCGGCATCCACGATAAACGATCCCCCTGGTCCGTCAGCTACTTCCCCTTTATGGTAAACCGCAAAAAGGCCATCATCCGGGACATCATTCATCACAATTTTACCCCCAGCAACCCCAACAATGTGGCGAAGATCGAATATGCCGACGACTGCTGTGTTTATCATCTGACCCATCCAACGGCAAGCGGATACCTGCAGGCGATGAGGGACTATTTTGTTGCTGAAGCAGAGGAATGCGAAAATCCCTCAGCCAAAATACAGCAATGCATGGAGAATATCGCAAAATATGAAGCGCCACTAAGAAGCGGCGGCGATGATCTTCTCGGGCACTATTTTGCCTGGGGGATATACTGGTTGGGTACGGCCCTTTCCGTATGGGAAAAATGGCGGGGCATCGATGTAAAACAGTACTATAACCAAATAAGACAGAATGTCATTGCGCGGGAGTGGGTTGAAGATCCAACCGTAACGGTGTTATCACCGAAAATTCAAGCAGCAGTCCAAAACAACACACCACATGAGGCGCCACTCGTTACGGCCATTGTCTCAACCTACAATTCCGAACGGTTCATCCGTGGGTGCATGGAGGACCTTGAAGCACAGACCATCAGAGACTTTCTTGAGATCATCGTTATTGACAGTGGATCAGAACAGAATGAAGGGGAAGTCATAAAACAATTCCAGAACCGATATTCCAACATCAAGTACTTAAAAACCGATCAACGGGAAACCGTCTACGCTGCCTGGAACAGGGGGATCAAATTGGCAACAGGCAGGTACATCACCAGTGCCAATACGGATGACCGCCACACCCCCTACGCTTTTGAAAGGATGGTTCATGTATTGGAGAAAAATCCGGATATTGCTCTGGTGTACGCAAATGGTTGGATGACTGAAAATGAAAATGAAACCTTTGAAAATTTTACCCCCGCGGGCAGATACTGCTGGAAAGACTTTGATCGGAATACACTGATCGATGGCTGCTATATCGGTCCCCAACCCATGTGGCGCAGGAACATTCATGAAGAATATGGATATTTTGATGAAGAATTTCACTTTGCGGGAGATTGGGATTTCTGGCTGCGCATCAGCGAAACCAAGAAATTTCTTCATCTGAATGAATTCTTAGGGCTTTGCCTGAAATCACGTGCAAGTATCGGGCACCGTGACCCTGAACAGACGAGGAACGAGGTAAAGCGCGTACGAGAACGGCATAACTCACAAAAAGCGGAACCAACATCTGAACCGAATGAGAATATAGAGGAACTCTATCAACATATCCAAAATCTCCTCACCCATGGCGCCAATAAGGAAGCGTCGGAGGGGCTCAAGAGGCTGTTAGATCTATATCCAGATTGTGCAATCGCCCATAACGACCTGGGAGTCCTTTGTTTTCAGGAAGGACGTAAGGAAGAGACGCTGAAACACTACCGTAAGGCGGCAGAACTTGAACCGGGGAACATGAATTTCCAAAAGAACCTTGCCGATTTTTACTGGTTCGAAATGGACCGGATAGAAGACGCTATGCGGTTATATATCAATGTATTAAACGTCTTTCCTGAAGATATCGAGGCCCTTGTTGCCATTGGCCATATATGCATTGCTCTTAAGAAATTCGATGATGCAGAGGCGTTTTTTAACCGAGCGCTACACGCTGACCCCGAAAATAAAGATGCATTGCAATATCTTGAGCATTTGCAGAGGCTACGTGCATAGGGCAGAATAAACCGGACAGAATCTGAGATAAATTCCCCTACACTTTCCGCTAGCAAAGTTGAAGGAGAGTGAAATGGGAAAACGAATCAAT